>DASQBE010000222.1:0-5632 GCA_035635355.1 Binatia bacterium
AGGCCACGGAGGAGCGGCCGGCCGAGCTGCCCCCGTCGATCGCGGCGGTCCCCGCCATGCGAACGGATGCCGGGACCGCCCTGGCGTCGCCGGTGTCGGAGACGCCCCACGAGGAGGCCATCTCCGAGCTTCGGAAGGCCCTCTCAAGGGAGCGGGACCGGCTCGATCCGGCGACCATCCGGACCCTCGAAGCCAACCTCGCCATCATCGATCTCGCGATCGATCAGGCCAAGCGCGCGCTCGCGGCGGATCCCGCCGACTCGTACGTGAAGGAGCACTTGGCGGAGACCATGCGCCGCAAGGTGGAGCTCCTCCAGCGCGCCACGATGCTCGCCAGCACATCCACTTCGGAGGGATCCCGTTGATGCGCCACTCCCTCGCGGCCGCGGTGCTCGCAGCCTACATCCTCCTCCCGCCGGCGGCGCGGGCCGCCTGCCCCGACCCCGAGGTCGATTCCGCGGTGGCGTCGCTTCCCACGCTCGCGGGCTATTCCTACGACGATTCCGACGACCCGGAGGCCGGAGAGGGCGAGGGCGACGAGAACGCGGTCGCCCAGCCCGACACCACCCTCGCGGTGCGCCCCGGCACCTCGCTCGACATCGAGAACTTCTCCGGCCCGATCAGCGTGAAGACCTGGGACAAGAACGAGCTCAAGATCGCCGTGGACCACGGCGTCCGCGATCACGTGACCATCGAGCGGACGGGCTCGACCATTCATCTCAAGGTGAAATGGCGGCGGTGGGTCCCCGGCACCGTCCACTATCGCATCGTGGCCCCGCGCTGGATGAAGCTCGGGCTCTCGGGGGTGAACACGTCCGTCGACATCCAGGACTCGGGGGGCGAGATCCACGTCGAGACGGTCCAGGGCGACATCTCGCTCAAGGGCTCGACGGGGTTCGCCTCGCTCAGCTCGGTTCAGGGCGGAATCCTGGCCCAGGACGTGCGCGGCCGCGTCGAGGCCAGCTCGGTCAACGAGACGGTCCGTCTCTCGAACGTCACGGGACCCATCTTCGCCGAGTCGGTGAACGGCGGGATCGAGATTCAGGGCGCCTCCTCGGACTCGGTCGATGCCTCCACGGTCAACGGCCCGGTCCTGTTCGAGGGCCAGGTGTCGGATCGAGGCTTCTATCGATTCGCGACCCACAACGGATGCATCGACGTCGCGATGCCCGAGCGGTCCAACGCCACGGTCTCCCTCTCCACCTTCAGCGGCGGCATCGACTCCAGCTTTCCCGTGACGCTGAAGAAGATCAAATCCAGGCGATTCGAGACGACGCTCGGCACCGGCCGCGCCAAGTTCGAGCTGGAGTCCTTCCAGGGCACCATCTTCCTCAGGCGGCCCGGTGAAGCCCGCGCCAACTGCGACAGCGACGACGAGGAGGACAACGGGGTCAAGCAGGACAAGGTCCACAACGTCCACAAGGGGGAGAAGTCCAAGAAGGGCGACAAGGAAGATACGGACGACGACTCCGGCGACGACGAGTGACGAAGGGGGCGCCGCCCCCGGCCCCAGGCTTTGAGCCGCAAAGTGCCGCTTGACCCGATGCGCCTCCGTTCTTAGCATCACTGAATGCCCAAGCCGCACCCACCCGCTCCGCAGGCTCCGCCGGTCCCGCTCCACCATCGGGCGATGGACAATCTCTCCTTCATCCGCGGGGCGATCGAGCGCGCCGGCTCCTTCACGGCGGTCCCGGGCAAGGGACAATTCGCGGTCGGCCTCACGGCGCTCGCGGCGGCTTGGATCGCGGCCGGGCGGGTCACGCGCCGCGAATGGGTGTGGGTCTGGACCGCCGAGGCGCTGCTGGCGCTCCTCATCTCCGCCTGGGCGATCGCGAGAAAGGCGCGGGCCACGGACATGCCGCTCTTCACCGGGGCGACCCGGAAATTCGCGCTGAGCTTCGGCCTCCCGATCGCGGTCGGCGCGCTCCTGACCCCGCCTTTACTACAATCCAGCAGCGCCGCCGACCGGATCCCCGGCGTCTGGCTCGCCCTCTACGGAACCGGGATCGTGACGGGGGGGCTCTTCTCCGTCGCGGTGGTCCCGGTCATGGGCGCCTGCTTCATCCTGCTCGGCGCGTGCGCCCTATACGGCCCGCCGGCGTGGGGAGACCCCCTGATGGCCGCCGGGTTCGGCGGCCTCCACGTGGGCTTCGGCGTCGTGATCGCGAGGAGGTACGGTGGCTGAGCCCGCGCCCCGCAAGCGCGTTCGCCGCGGGGAGCGCGCGCGGCCCGTCGCCTCGGTCGCCCCGCACGCGGATCCGGCTGCCGCGATCGAGGTGGACCGGCTGATCCGCGAGCGGCTGCGCCTGGCGATCCTGAGCGCGCTCGCGGTCAACGATTCGCTCACCTTCAACGAGCTCAAGGCCTTGATCCGCGCCACGGACGGGAATCTGAGCGTGCACGCCCGCAAGCTCGAGCAGGCGCGGTATCTCACGTGCCTGAAATCCTACCAGGGGCGTCTTCCGAGGACCGAGTTCCGCATCACCGAGCTGGGGCGCCGCGCCCTGCTTCGCTACCTGGACCACATGGAAGCGCTGATCTCCGCCATGCGGGAGCGCCGCTGAACCCACCCTCCGCCTACATCCATGGCACGGACCCGGAAGAGCAGCTCCGCCTCTCCCGGCTCAACGATCGGCTGAACGTCGCCTCCCTCCGCGAGATCGCCGTGCAACC
Source organism: Binatia bacterium (assembly GCA_035635355.1). Lineage (GTDB taxonomy): Bacteria > Eisenbacteria > RBG-16-71-46 > SZUA-252 > SZUA-252 > WS-7. Next base: position 2,674 of record DASQBE010000222.1, read on the forward strand.
CGGCGAGCGCGTCCTGGACCTCGGGTCCGGACTGGGGCAGCTCACGCGCTCCATGGCGATCGCCTCGGGATCGAAGGGCAGGACCGTGGGGATCGACGCGAGCCCGGAGCAGGTGGACGAGGCGAAGCGGCTGGCGAAGGCCGCGAAGGAGGAGGGCTGGGTCGAGTTCCGCGTGGGGGACGCCGTCCATCCGCCCCTGCGCGAGGAGGAATGGGGAACGTTCGACGTGGCCCACGTTCGCTTTCTCCTCGAGCACGTGCCCGATCCCGTGGCGGTGGTGCGCACCATGCTCCGGGCCGTGCGGCCCGGCGGGCGGATCATCCTCGAGGACGAGGATCACGACATCCTGCGCCTCTGGCCCGAGCTCCCGCGGGTCGAGGCTCTCTGGCGCGCCTACATCCAGACCTACGTGCGCCTGGGAAACGATCCGCACGTGGGAAAAAAGCTCGTGGAGCTCCTGCACCAGGCAGGCGCCGAGCCGGCGCGGAACAACTGGATCTTCTTCGGCGGCTGCTCCGGCACGCCGCATTTCCCGGGGCTCGTGGAGAACATGAGCCGCGTCCTGGATGGGGCGCGCGCGGAGATCCTGGCCACGGAGTTGTTGGATGGGCGCGCCCTGGACGGCGCGGTGGAAGCGTTGAGGGCCTGGTCCAAGCGGCCCGACGCCGGCATCTGGTACGGGATGGGAATCGCGGAAGGGGTCCGTTCACAAAGGGGGACGCGCGATGGGTAACAAGCTGAGTGATCTGGCGCTCACGGCTCTTCGGATCGTCACCGGGTTCCTCTTCTTCTGTCACGGTGCCCAGAAGCTCCTGGGCTGGTTCGTGGAGCCCGGCTCGCAGAGGATGGCCCTGGCCTTCCCGCAGCTTCCCTGGTTCGCGGGCGTGCTGGAGCTCGTGGGAGGGGCCCTCATCGTGCTCGGCCTCCTCACCCGCCCCGTCGCCTTCCTTCTCTCGGGCGAGATGGCGGTGGCCTATTTCATGGCGCACGCGCCGCACGGCCCCATTCCGCTGCTGAATCACGGCGAGCTGGCCGTGCTCTACTCCTTCGTGTTCCTGTTCCTGGCGGCACAGGGCGGCGGGCCGCTCTCGATCGACGGCTCGATGCGGAAAAGAAGGCGATCGTAGGGGCGGGATCGATCCACGTCAGGCGCCGGCCGAGCGGCGCGTCACGCGCTCGGCCCAGCGATAGAGGTGGAGCGAAGCCCATCACCCTCCTCGCGGGCGTCTCGGTCGGCGTGTTCCTCTACTTCATGGAGACCGAAGAGAACGCCTGGGCGGTGGGATGGTCCCCGTGGGCGTCGGCGTGGCCCTGCTCCTGAGCGCGATGCTGATCAAGCCGCGAAACGGCGCTTCCAGCTAGCCCGGGGCGGTCAGGGATTCAGGATGAGCGGGAGCCCGTTCTTGCCCCCGATCACCACGAACTTGGAGTTCGTGGACTCCGCCAGCTTCTCGGTCGCCTCGATCCCCTTCCAGGTGAGGAGGCCCGGCGTGATCCCCGCGGTCACGATCTTCTGGAAGTCGGCGATGCCTTGGGCTTCGATCCGCTTCCGCTGGGCCTCGCTCGTTTCCTTCCGGAGCACGAACTCCATCTGCTGCGCTTTCTGGTCGGCCGCGAGCTTCATTTCCACGGCGTCCGAAACCTGCTTCGGCATCTGGACGTTCCGCAACAGGACGGCTTCGATGGTGATGCCGCGGCCCTCGAGGCGCTTCCGGAGCTCGTTCAGCATGGTCGCGCTCACCTCCTGGCGCCGCGCCGAGTAGAGATCCACGGCGTTGAAGCCCGCCGTGACGTCGCGGATGGTGGAGCGGAACTCCGGCGCGACCACGTTCGACTCGATCCCAGCAAGGCCGCCATAGCGCGAGAAGATCTCGGCCGCCTTGTCGGGGTTCGCGTGATAGACCACGCTCACGTCCAGCCCCACGAGGAGCCCTTCCCCGGTCGGTGTCGTCGTCTGCTCTTCTTCCTGGAGCGTCTGGCAGTTGATCCGGTGAACCCCGTACCACGGCGCCCACGCGTGCAGTCCGGGGCCCCAGGTCTGGTCCTGCACCTTTCCGAACGATTCCAGGACTCCGACGTGCTGCGGCGGCACCGCGGCACAGCCGGCCGACAGCGCGACGACGAGCGTCAACAGGGCACAGCGCTTCATGGTTTCCTCCCTAGAGTGTGGACGGCTTGGATCCCTTCCTACTTCCTCATGAGCGACACCCGGTACGGCTTGACCTCCCCGCGGAAGACGCCTCCGACCACGGCGGGGTCCGCCGCGAAAATGCTCTTCGCCTCCGCCTCATCGCTGGCTTCGAATATCGCGAGGCCCATGGAGGCGTCCTCGCAGGGGCCCGCGATCAGAAGCTTTCCCTCGGCCAGGAGGCGTTTCAGGTACTTGAAATGCTCCCCGACGACTCGCTCCTCTTCCTCGGTGGCGTCGCTCCCGAACGTGGGACGGGGCGGCCGATAGATCGCGAGGAAATGCGCCACTAGATGGCTCCCTTCTTTCCGGCGATGCGGCGCAAGAGCCCCAGCTGGCCGGCATGATACGCCTCGTGGAATTGGAGGAACGCCAGCTTCGACCCGATGCTCTCCCCGTCGTCTTTCCCCAGGGCTTCGTCCTCCAGACGCGCGAGGCCCGCCACGAGACGCTCCTGCGAGCGGTCGAGGGATTCCAGGATCTCGGGGAACGGCTTCGCCTCGTCTCTCGCGATCGGCGAGGAGCCGCGCTTGTAGCGCTCCCCCATGGCCGCGTCCCAGACCGGTGGCTCGCCGACGATGGAGAGAACCGCGCCCCGGGTGGCCACGATATGGCCCAGGACCCAGTTCGCGCAGTTTCCGGCCGGGCCCGGCCCCAGGAGGCTCTCCTCGTGGGTCAGATCCCGGGCGTTCACCCCGATCGCGTAGTGGTTCAGCTCGAACAGTCGCTTCAACGCTTCTCGGGTCATGACGACGACTCCTTTCTGACCTG
>DASQBE010000223.1:0-5589 GCA_035635355.1 Binatia bacterium
TCCTCGCCAACAACCAGAACCTGTTCAGCCAGGATATCTATCTCCTAGACATAGGTTTTTCGATTCCGGGTGGACACATTGCGCGTCCCTACATGTTCAAACTGATTGTTCGCCGCGGCAATGTGTCCACCCGGAATCGTAAAACCTGTGTCTAGGAGATAGATATCCTGGCTGAACAGGTTCTGGTTGTTGGCGAGGATGTCGGCCGCCCCCCTTCCACGAAAGGAGATCGTGAGGCGATGGGTTGAGGACCCAGAGCTCGGCTGCTTGCCCTGGTAGCGAGCCTGGATTCGAAACGCCGAGCTCGTATCAGGATCCACGAACGGAATTACGACGGCAAACTGGTCCGGCGCGAACCCATCCGTCCAGAACATGTCCTCGATGTTCTCATTGGGTGTTCCTGCAAAGCGATTCGGTGCGGCAAGAATGTTGAGGTTCTGTTCCAGGTGGATCGTATCCTGGAACGACGTGGGCAGCGCGGGCGAGGGGTCCGCGATCACGCCCGAGATCGAATCGGGCGCCGCGGCGGCCGATCCGGTCCAGGTCACCCAGTACACGTTGGCGTAGGAGTAGCGGTTCTCGATGGACGCGGGGCCGACCCGGTCGCGAAGGCTTCGCGCGTAGAACGTGATCGCGTCCCCCGCGTCGAACACGCCGTTCCCGTTGTTGTCGCGCGCCACGACGGGAATCGCCGTCGATGTGGCGCTGTCCCCCGTGTCGTCGTAGCCGCGCTCCCACACCCCGACCTGGGAGATCGAGATCCCCGCCGGGAACCCCGCTACCGACAGGGCCGCGAAGCCGACCGAGCTCCAACCCGTCGCGGTGACCGAGACCTTGAATTCCGGGTTCGCCGCCGCGCGTCGCGGCGCAAGCCTCAGCCGCGCCGCCCGCGGCGCGATGGTCGCCCGTCTCGGGAACGCGCGGGCCGACTCGAAATTCCCGAGCATGGCGCGCTGCACTCTCGGCCAGGCGCCGGCATCGGCGCCGGGGCGCACCCCGGGCCGAAGCTTCAGCTCGCCCGAGGTCGCCGCGACGAAGTCCACCCGCAGCGTCATGCGCTTCAGTACCAGGAATCGCTTGTGGGCCGGGTCGTAGCGCACCAGCCGCACCACCGCGGGCATCATCCAGGAATCCCCCAGCGGCCCGCCCTCGCCCAGCGTCACGGGATCCCGGGGCCAGGTGTCGGTGCGGCCGTAGATCCCCGGGTCCGGCTCGTAGCGATCCTGCGAAACCGGAAGGTGCGTGTCGGGATCCTCCCCGACATAGACCTGCCGCACGACCGGGATCGGCGGGGGCAACCCGGAGCGCTCCACCCAGTCGGCCGAGGCGACATGCGCCTTGGCGGTCATGCCGTCGGGAACGCCGACCGGGATCATTAAGACGGGCAGCCAGGGACGGCCCGGCTCCTCGGAGACGTAGCCGCCCGGAACCGAGACCCGGACGTAGGAGCCGATGTCGAGGCTCACGCTGTCGAACCGCGCGGCCTGGGGTGTGACCTCGAACGTGACGCCGCGCGCGTTCTGGGAGGTCGCGCGGAAGTTGGCCCCCGCGCCGTACGCCGCTCCGGCGCCGAGCACGAGGGTGAGGACTGCTAAGGGAAGGAGCCGTCGCGTGGCAGAGCGAATGTCCGGATGTCCTTTCGTGAGTGATTCGGCGGGCGGCCCAGGTAGCGCATTATAGAAACCGTGCGGAAAGGGCGTCAAGGCTGGTCCCCCCTTGTTTGACACTCTTCCAGGGCGGGTGCTAGACTCCCGCCATCAACTCGCTACGTCCTGCAACCGATCAGTCGAGGAGTCGCGCGACGCGGGCCCTGGGCGCTTCGGTCGTGCTCCTGGCCGCGTTGCTCCTCGTCGCTTCCTCGGATACGCCTCTCCCCGCGGAGCCCCACGAGCGGTTCATCATCGTCGGCTTCGACGGCATGGATCCCGCCATGGCCGACCGGCTGATCGCGGCGGGCAAGCTCCCGAACCTGGCCTGGATGAAGCGCCACGGCACCTTTCGTCCGCTGCGAACCACGAACCCCGCGCAATCGCCCGTCGCGTGGTCGGCGTTCTCCACCGGGTCGAACCCCGGCAAGACACGGATCTACGACTTCCTGAAGCGCAATCCCGCGACGTACTACCCAGACTTTTCCACCGTGACGGTGCACCGCGGCCAATTCGCGCTGGGGTTCATCCCCACCCGCGCCCCCTCGGTGGTCAACAACCGGCAGGGCACCACCTTCTGGCAGATCGCCTCCGCGCGAGGGGTGCGCACGGCCGTCCTGGAGGCACCCATCAATTTCCCGCCGGAGAAGCTACAAACCGGCGTACTCCTTTCCGGGCTGGGGGTTCCCGATATCCGAGGAACCATGGGCACCTTCTCCTATTTCGCCACCGACGCCACGGGGGCGGCGGACACCGAAATGGGGGGAAAGATCGCCCGTCTCACCCTGGACTCGGCGGGACGGTCCCGCTCGGTGATCCATGGGCCGCGGAACCCCTTCGCGGGGCGGGACAACGAGGGGCGCATTCCGGACATTACCATCCCGGTGGAATTCCAGAGGGTGGGTCGGAGCGCGCTCCAGATCTCCGTCCAGGGCAAGACGCGAACGATCCGACAGGGGCAGTGGAGCGACTGGTACTCGATCCAGTTCCACGTCGCGCCGATGGTCTCCGTCCACGGGATCGCGCGCTTCAACGTGGTGGAGGCCTACCCCGAGGTTCGCGTCTACCTCTCGCCGATCAATCTGGACCCTCGGCAGCCTCCCATCCCCATCTCCAGCCCTCCGGCCTACAGCGCGCAGCTCGCGAGGAAGCTGGGCCTCTACAAGACCCTGGGCTGGCCCGAGGACACCTGGGCGCTGAACGAGGAGAAGATCGACGAGGGGGTCTTCTTGCAAGACTTGAACTACTCCTTCGACCGCCAGAGGGCGCTGGTGCTGGACGCGCTCCAGTCCATGAATCCGGACCTCTTCGTGACCGTGTTCCAGTCCACGGACAAGGTCCAGCACATGTTCTGGAGGCTCATCGATCCGCAGCATCCCATGTACAACCGGCGCCTCGCGGAGCGCTACGGGGACGCGATCGACCGCGTCTACATGCGCGCCGATTCCCTCATCGGCACGCTCCTCCAGCGCACGCGCGATGGCCGTACGACGCTGCTCGTCTGCTCCGATCACGGGTTCGCGAGCTTCCGGAAGGCCGTGAACATCAACACCTGGCTGGTCCGGAACGGCTACATGACGCTGTCCCGGATGGACCCCGTGCGCGACCGGAACCTCGAGGACCTCTTCGGGCGCGGAACCTTCTGGCCCAACGTGGACTGGTCGAAGACGCGCGCGTACGCCCTGGCGCTGGGGCAGATCTACGTCAACCTCAAGGGCCGGGAGCGGCTGGGGATCGTCGCGCCCGGAAAACCCTACGATGAGCTGAAGCGGGAGCTGGTGAAGCGATTCGCGACCCTGCGCGACCCCGACACCGGCGAGGCCGTAGTCCGGAAGGTGTACACGAGGGAGGAGCTCTACAAGGGGCCCTACTTCGACGAGGCCCCGGACATGGTGGTGGGGTTCGAGCGCGGGTACCGGGTCAGCTGGCAGACCTCGCTCGGGGGCATCCCACCCGAGATCATCGAGCCGAACGAGCGGCGCTGGAGCGCCGATCACTGCTCCGTGGATCCCGATCTCGTGCCCGGCGTGCTGTTCTCGTCCCGGCCGCTCGACGCGGCCTCACCGCACATCACCGACATCGCGCCCAGCGTGCTCAAGCGCCTGGGGATCGTCCCGCCGGCGAGCATGGACGGCCGCGACCTGGGACTTCACTAGGCCCCAAACCGGGGGTTCGTGACGTTGAAGAAGCTCAGCCTCTACTGGGAGCTGGCCCGGCCGTTCACGCTCATCGCGCCCGCGCTCGGGATGTTCACCGGGAGCGTGATCGCGCTGGGCGCCTGGCCGCCCGTCCCGCTGTTGCTCTGGGTCGCGACCAAGATCGCGCTCGGGACCGCGATGGCCGCAGTCCTGAACGCGGCGTCGAACGTGCTGAACCAGGTCACCGACCTGGAGGCCGACGCGATCAACAAGCCCAAGCGCCCCATCCCGAGCGGCCGGATCGGCGAGAGCGAAGCCCTCCGGCTGAGCGGGTGGCTCTACGTCCTGGCCTTTCTGCTCGCGGTGCCGGTGGGCCCGGAGTGCACCCTTCTCGCCGGGACCGCTGCGACGCTCACCCTGGCGTACTCAGCACCGCCCTTGCGCTGGAAGTCGGTCCCCTACCTGGCCAACGTCGTGATCGCGATCCCGCGTGGGTTGCTCCTCAAAGTCGCGGGCTGGTCCTGCGTGCGGGACTTCGGGCGGCTCGAGCCCTGGTTCATCGGCTCGATCTTCGGGCTCTTCCTGCTCGGGGCCACGACGACGAAGGACTTCGCCGACCTGCGGGGCGACGCGGCGGCCGGGTTCCGGACGCTGCCGGTGATCCACGGACCCCGGCGCTCCGCGTGGATGATCGCGCCCTTTCTGGTGCTTCCGTTTCTCCTGATCCCCTACGGCGTCGAGCACCGGATCCTGACCGGCAATCCGCACATTCTCTACTGGCTCACGGGGGTCCTGTGCCTCTGGGGCCTCTACGTCGTGTACCTCATGGTCCGCCGCCCGGACGACCTCGCGCGGACCGAGAATCATCCCTCCTGGACCCACATGTACGTGATGATGTTCGTCGCGCAGATTGGATTCGCGCTGGCGTACCTGCTCCGGGTGTGACCTCTACCGATAGATCTGCTTGATCTTCCCCCAGGTAGTGGCTTCGACCGAATCGTAAGTGACCCAGGGGATACAGGAATCGAAGAAGTCCATGCCCAAAGTGATGGTGTTGGGGTAATCGCTCCCGGAGCAGTGGGAGCCAAAGCCGGTGACAGGTGCCGTGATTCCCGGCGGTTGGGTTGTTAGGAAGTACAGAGTCGGGTTCCCCGCCACGGTGAGGCTGAGCGATCCCAGCTTGTACAGCCCGGGCGGCAAGAAGGACGCGGAGGAATCCGCATAGCCGACGCCGAAATCCGACCCCAAAGGGGTCGCCTCGTTTTGCTCTTTGTATCCAGCCATTGCGTTCGTCCATGTGCCGTATGCGACCGATCCGGGTCCGGCTACATGGAGCAGCAAGTCGTAGCTACTGATGTCGAGAGGGTTCGTGCCATCGTTGCAAAGAACCGGGAACCCACCACCGTTGTGATTCGTGTTCAAATAAATGTCGACGCTCGTCACCGGGGCGATGAGCACATCCGCGGTGGTGCAGAGTCCGTCCCCGTTTGCGTCCATATAGATGAACTGTCCGAACGCCGGCCTCCCCGCATACGTCACCATGACGAGGGCACACAGGAGTAGCGAACGTTTCATCGATCCTCCCTTCCCGAAATTTAGAAGGCGGCGCCGGGTTTCGGCGCCGCCTCTTGCGTCCGGCGAATCTGAGGGGGGGTATCAGGTGCGTCGGGCGCTCCTCGAAGGAGCCTTGCCCGCAGGGCTGATCCCGTCTAGAGCGGGGTGGTGCACTTATGGTTGTTGTGCGCGTTGATGAAGTTCAAGTCGATCAGGTTCACGATCCCGTTGTTGTCGAAATCGATCTGGTA
>DASQBE010000224.1:0-3334 GCA_035635355.1 Binatia bacterium
GAGCAGGTCTTGAAACCTGGGATCCCCGTGGAGCGATGCAAACCTCGGGTCCACCTTGAGATCGTTCAGCCCCGATCGCTCCCTGTAGGCCTTCTCCAGGTTCTCGAACGCATGATCCCGTTCTCCCGCATGGACGTCGACGAACTCTGAACGGTCTCGTCAGGCAGGATCTTGAAGGCCACGTCGCGGTCCAGCTGCTCGTCATGGGCCCGGAAGACAACGCCCATTCCGCCCGCCCCGAGTTTCCCGAGGATCCGGTAGTGCGCGATGGTTTTCCCGATCATTCGCCTACCATAACCCTCTCCTCCTTGGATCGCACCTCGAGATCCGGCACTCGAGCGGTTCGGTTGGGGCGAGCGCGTCCCGTCGCGGCGCGGCGTGGGCGTTCACCGGCTACCTCTTCCCGAATTCGTCGAGCAGCATGTCGACGTGCCCTACGCGCTCGAACCCCAGCCGCTCGAGGATCGGGAGCGACATCTCCCCCGCCTGGGTGAAGAGGGCCGGTGTCCCGCGCGCCACCGCCTCGTTCCAGCGGGCCCGTACCACGGCGCGGTAGCCGCCGCGGCCGCGGGCGTCCGGTCTCGTCGCCCCACCGTAGAGCAGGAGCCCATGCTGGGTCGGGGCGCACCTTCCCGCGGAGACCATCGTTCCCCCGCGCCAGGCGGCGTGCACGATATTCGGCGATTCACGCCAGCGATCCGCGAGAAGGCTCCGCTGCTCTGCCGCCTCCTCCTCCGACGCGCCGAATACCGCGAGCTGTATCTCGTTCGCGCCCACGAACTCCTCGAACGTCTGGATCCGGCGCGACTGGACGTCAGGAGGTGGCGGAGGAGGCTCTTGGTTCAGGACCATCGCGATCGCGAATGCCTCCTTGTCGGGAACAAGCCCCCGTTGGAGCAGCAGATCGACAAGGTCCGGAGGCTCCGCGGCGCTCCCGATCTCCCATTGGGTTCTGCCGCGTCCCCGGGCCCGGAGCAGCGCGCGGACCTCCTCGAGAACCTCGTCGACCTCTTCGGCGGGAAAGCGGTGGCGTTGAACCGTGTTCCACAACGTGCCCTGCCCCATGCAGAGCGTGTAGCGACGCGCCTCGATCCGCTCGTCCTTGGGCCCCAGCGGCCCGAAGGAGTTGGGATATTCCGCGATCTCGCGCAGGAGGTCGGGGTCGAGGTGCGGGCCCGTCACTTCTTCTTGGGGCGAGAGGCGGTCTTGGCGCGCCTTGCCTTGCCAGCCTGGCGCGGCGCGACCCTACGCTCCCCGATCACCGCCTTCGCCTCGCGCAGCACCGAGAGCTGGAACACGTCCGGCCGGGCGTAGTGGCCCGCGACGTCCAGCATCCAGCGCGGCCCCGCGAGCGCGCGGGGGTCGATGTCCGCGTAGAGGATTCCCTCCGCCTCATGGAGCGGCCCCGCGACGAATTTCCCTTCGGGGTCGACGATCGCGCTGTCCCCGGCGTTGATCCACATGCGATCGGCCGGGTAGTAGCGCTTGTGGCCCAGGCGGTCGGGAATGTCGTTCCGGTGGAACGCCTGGCAGGAGCTGATCACGTACACGCGACCTTCCTTCGCGATGTGGCGCACCGTCGAGAGCCAGGGCTCGCCGCGGTCCCACGTCGAGGCCACATGGATGCGCGAGCCCCACGCGTACATGGCGTAGCGCGCGAGGGGCATGTAGTTCTCCCAGCAGATGAGGCCGCTCAGCTTTCCGATCGGGGTGTCGTACACCTGTAACGTGCTCCCGTCCCCTTGTCCCCACATGAGGCGCTCGCCGCCGGTCGGAATCAGCTTCCGGTGGCGGCCCACCAGCTCGCCACGCTCGTCGATGAAGAGGAGCGTGTTGTAGAGGGAGCCCCCGCTGGCCTCGGTGTTCCGCTCGTTCACGCCCATCACGATGAAGACGCCCGCGGCCCGCGCGGCCTCGCAGAGCCGCCTCGTGGCGTCCCCGGGAACCTCGACGGAATTCTCGAGCAGCTCGCCGTAGAGATCGTCGAGGAGATCCTCCCTCGCCGGCACGGACCACACCCAATCGGGATAGCCGGGAACGAGCGCTTCGGGGAACACCACGAGCTTGGCGCCCGCCTTCGCCGCGTCGTTCAAGTAGCGAAGCGCCTTGTCGATGGTCTTCTCGCGGTCCAGGAACACGGAGGCGATCTGGACGGCCGCGACCTTGTAGGGCTGGGGTTTCATCGGCTCATCCCGGGCGTTCGAGTGAGAGCAGGGTCTGTTTCCCGGAGCCTGCCATGCGCGTGGCCTTCAAGCCAAGCGCGTTCGCGAGGGCCATGACGTCGGGCTCCTTGCCCAGAATCCAGGCCCGTCCCAGCGTATCGACCATGCGGGTGAGGTCGTTTCGGGTGATGAAGGCCCGCGCGTGGGCCTCGTTCCCCTCGAAGCCCAGGTCACGATTCACGTCGAGCATCGGGATGGTCTCGCGGAGGTAGAAGGGGACCCCTGCGTTGAACACTCCGTACTCCACGATGTGCTCGCCGGGCCGGCGCAGATCCTTGATGGCTCGCGCGACCGAGCGCGGCGAGCCGAGACGGGAATCGAAGGGCGTCAGCGCCGCGAGCAGCGCCAGGAGGACGGCGAAGGTCGCGAGGGCAATGCGCAGCCAATGTCCCCGGCGCTCGGGCCTGGGTCCGCAGGACGCGAGCACGGCGAGCGCGGGAAAGAGCGGCAGCACGTAGGCGGGCAGCTTGGATCCCGAGAAGGAAAAGAACACCATTGGAAGGCCGATCCACGAGGCCAGGAGCGCGTCGGGCAGGTTGCGGCGCCCGGCCTCGCGGGCCGCGTGCCACCACTCGCGCGCCGCCGCGAATGTCCAGGGCAGCGCCCCGGCCAGAACCACGATCAGGAAGTAGTAGATCGGGCCGCCGCGCTGGTGGACCGTGGTGGCGTAGCGCTCCCAGATCTGGCGCTGGAAGAAGAAGGCCCAGAGCCCGGGCGTTCGAATGAGAACGACCAGATACCAGGGAAGCGCGATCACCGCGAACAGGAGCCATCCCCGCCAGCTCGTAAGCGCCCTCGCGGGCGAGCCGTCCCGCGCCCATAGAGCGGCGAGCAGCGCGGGCGCCACGGTCAGGACCAGGACCACCGGGCCTTTCGCCATGAACCCCACGGCCAATGCCACGAAGAGCCAGAGGCTGGCGCGGGTGCGCGGATCCAGGATCGCGGCGTAGAAGCCGGCGACCCCGGCGGCGAGGAAGACGTCGCTCGCCAGCTGGTGCGAGAGGGCGAAGAAGAGGACGCTGGAAACGAGGAACGCAGGCGCCAGCGCCCCGCCCGCCTGCCGCGCCATGCGCGCCGTGCACCACAGCACGAAGGATGCCGCGAGCGCGGCG
>DASQBE010000225.1:0-9742 GCA_035635355.1 Binatia bacterium
GTGGCTCTTCGCCGGCCTCGCGCTGGCGCCGCCAGTGGTTCGCGCGCAGGCGCCCGCCGCGGCCGTGATCTCGGGGACGGTGCTCGACCAGGAGGACCACCAGCCGCTGCCGAACGCGCGGGTGGGCGTCTATCGGCTCGACAACGCGGACTCCGGATGGACCGCCGTCGCGGGCTCGCTCAGCGCGGCGGACGGCACGTACCGCTTCACGGTCCCGCCGGGGAAGTACCGCCTGATCTTCTCCTACCAGACCTACTCGACCAGTGTGATCGACGACGTCGTGGTGGCCGCCGGCGAGACGAAGGAGATTCTCGCCACGCTCACGCCCAAGCCGCTCGAGATCAAGGGCGTGGAGATCAAGGGAAGCGAGGCCCGCGGGAGCGAGGCCACGAGCCTCACCAAGCAGAAGAAGGCGCCGTACGTCAGCGACGCGATCACCTCCGAGCAGATCTCCAAGTCCACCGACTCGAACGCCGCGGAGGCGCTGGAGCGGGTGACCGGGCTCTCGGTGGTGGAGGGCAAATACGTCTTCGTCCGCGGGCTTGGGGAGCGCTACAGCTCGACCCAGGTGAACGGGAGCACGGTCGGGACCCCCGAGCCGAACAAGCGAGTCGTCCCCCTCGACGTCTTCCCCTCGGGCGCGCTCGACAACGTGGTGGTTCAGAAGAGCTACACCCCCGACCAGGACGCGGAGTTCGGCGGCGGGGTCGTCCAGCTCAACACCAAGGACTTCGTCGAGGGAGAGAGCCTGACCCAATCCATGAGCGCCGGGGTCACGGGAAACTCGCTTCGTAGGGGCTACCTGTCCTACCCGGGCGGGCGCTTCGACTTCCTCGGCTTCGACGATGGGACCCGCTCGTTGCCGTCCCTGGTCGAGCAGCTGGCCGGGGATCACCGGATCACGCAGAAGTCCGCCTTCAGCAACGACGGTCTCGACGCCGGGCAGATCCAGGCGCTGGGCCGCTCCTTCGACAAGACATGGTCCCCGCGTTCCGGCGGCGCCCGCCCGAACTACAGCTACGCCGCGAGCTACTCGCGCGGCCTCAAGCTCCTGGGCCGCGAGACAGGGTTTCTCGCGTCCTTCTCCCTGAGCAACAGCTTCACCAACGAATCCAGCGTGCAGAACGAGTACGCCGGGTCGCGCACCTCGCTGACGCCCCTCTACGAATACAAGGTCGAGAGCTCGAACGCGAGCGTTCTGGGCGGCGTTCTCACGAACCTGAGCGTCAAGCTTGCGCCCTCGCAGACCATCCGGGTTCGGACGCTCTACACCCGAAGCGCGGACAACGAGGCCCGCATCTCGCAGGGACCGAACGAGGACTACGGCACGCAGGAGTTCCGGGTGACGCGCCTCGGCTACGTCGAGCGGGGCCTTCTCTCGAACGTCGTGAGCGGGGACCACCGGGTTGCCTTCCTCCACGGCCTCCTCGCCGACTGGAACTTCGGATACTCCTCCGCCACGAGGGGCGAGCCGAGCCGGCGGGAGAGCGCGTATGAATCCAACGGGAACGGTCAGCTCGTCCTGTCGCAGAGGAACCAGTACGGGCTGACCCGCGTCTTCGGGGCCATGAAGGAGCTGGATCGCTCCCTTCACGGGAATCTCTCGATGCCGTGGCACGCGTGGGGCGGGGGCGAAGCCAAGGTCAAGGCAGGGGTCGCGTGGAGACTGCGGGGCCGCGTCTCCTCGTTCCGCAGATTTGGATTCGCCCTCGGCCCGCTCGGGGCCTCGACTCTGGACCTGAGCCTGCCCCCCGACGAGCTCCTCGCCGACGAGAACATCCAGCCCGGGTATTTCACGCTCAACGAGCTGACCCGCGAGAACGATCAGTACACGGCGCACCAGGAGCTGCGGGCCGCGTACAGCATGATCGACCTGCCCCTGCCCGGGAGGCTCCGCCTGGTGGGCGGCGCGCGGATCGAGAGCTCCGACCAGGCCGTCCAGGCGAAGAGCCCGTTCGTCACCAACGCGGTGCAGACCGACGTGAGGCTGAAGAACGACGAGGTCCTGCCCGCGGTCAACCTCACCTATGCGGCGACCGAGCGGATGAACGTGCGCGCCGGCTTCAGCAAGACCGTCTCGCGGCCGGAGCTTCGCGAGATGAGCCCCTTCGACATCTACGACTACGAGACCGGGTTCACCGAGATTGGAAATCCGCAGATCCAGGCCACGCCGCTCCACAACTACGACCTGCGCTGGGAATTCTATCCCGGGCCGCGGGAGCTCCTCGCGGTGAGCGGATTCCACAAGGACATCGACCGCCCGATCGAGAGCTTCGTGAAGGGGAGCAGCGGCGGCTACATCCTGATGCCGGAGAACGGCCAGAACGGGCGGCTGACCGGTGTCGAGCTGGAGGCCCGGATGGGCCTGCCGGCGCTCACGCACTGGGCCCTCAACCTGAACTACTCCAGGGTCAAGAGCAGCGTCCGCGTGCAGATCAGCACCGACGCGGCCGGGAACCCGATTTACCGGACCGGGCCGCTGGGCGGGCAGTCGACCTACGCCCTGAACGCGGGTCTGTACTACGCGGACGCCACGTACGACGGCTCGCTGCTCCTGAGCGGCTTCGGCGAGCGTCTGGCCGAGGTCGGCGCGGGACAGTACCCGAACAGCCTCCCGGACATCTACGAGCACCCGATGAAGGCGCTCGACCTGTCGGTGGGGCGGAAGCTGGGCGACGCTCTCCGGGTCAAGCTCGCGGCGGAGAATCTCCTCGACGGAAAGACGCAATTCATCCAGTTGGACAAGATCACCCGATTCCACCAGCCGGGAAGAGCCTTCTCCCTCGGCCTCCAATGGAAACAGTAGAGGAACCATGAGACCTCGAAGAGGCAACGTGCGCTCTCGCAAGAAGCAGAATCCCGTCCTCGGCGCGGTCCCCCTCCTGCTGGTTCTGTTGGCCGTGGGGGCCGTAGCCTGGTGGGCGATCGATCACGCTCCAAGCCCCGTCCGGGCGGACGGCGCCGGCCATCCGGTGGACCCCTCGTCCCAACCTCCCCTCCACACGGATGTCGGTGCCGCTCCGCCCCCTCCCGAAGCCGAAAATGCCGCGCTCGTCGCACCGAAAACCCAATCCCTCGCGCCCAAATCGAATGAATTGGACCTTGGTGCCAATGGGAATGCCAACGGGTTGGAAGTCACGGGCGTTCAGGCGCGGCACACTCGAACTAGATCGCCTCTCGAGGACTCGCCTGGCTACTACCCGCCCGCGGACCCGGAATCCTCCTCGGTCATCACGGGCAGAAGAGACGCGCCGGCGGTGAGCATGGAGCTATCGGGAGGCGCCACTTCGCTCGAAGCCCTGGCCGGGGCGTTCCTGGCCGGGCTCGAGCATCAGGACGAGGGGGTGCTGCATGCCCTCCGCGTGACGCGCGCCGAATTCGAGACCATCCTATGGCCCGAGTTTCCGGAAAGCCGCCCCGTCACCCACATCCCCGCGAGCGAAGCCTGGGGATTCGAGACCGCGAAATCCCTGGCGGGGGCGAGCCGCGCGGTCGGGAGCTTCGGGGGCAGGCACCTGGCGTTCCTCCGGGTGGATTACGCGCGCACCGAGACGTTTCGAAATTTCGAGCTGCTGCGGGACGTAAGAATTTTGATACGAGACCCGCGGGATGGGCGGGCCATCGGCCTGGCGACCATGCCTTCCGTGGTCGTGCGGCACGGCCGTTACAAAGCCCTGATCTTCAAGGACTGAGCGGAGTTCGGCGAGGCGCCCCGCGCCCCCGGGACGCGACCGGCGGAGCGAACGCGTTACGCCGAAGTCAGCGAGCCGTAACACCTCCGTTACAAACCTCTCCTACCGTTGGCTCCATCGTCGGAGTGGAAACGAATCGTGATGGCGCATGGAGCCCATCGACCCGAGTCAGACAAGGAGAGGAGCCAAGAAGAAATGAGAGCACGCGCAGCGATCCTGGTAACCCTGACAACCTTCCTCATGCCGTTGGCGGCGCAGGCGCAGCAGATCGTGGCATCCGCCGCGGCGGCGGATTCTCAGGACGTTACCCAGACAGCGCCCGAGCCGGCCGTCATGACGCCGCCCCCGAATCCCGTCGTCCAGACCGAGCCCGATTTTCCGCGCGGGCGGATCAGCGGCTACATGTTCGGCGATGCCTATTACAACGTGACCGGGGATCCGGTGCACGTCTACTCCGGCTCGGCCGATCTGGGCAAGGTGAACATCGACGGCACGCCCAACATCGGGAAGGATCTGAACGGCTTTCAGCTCCGCCGCGTGTACTTCCAGCTCGACAACGATCTCTCGGTCAAGTTCGCCACGCGGTTCCGTCTCGAGATGGACGGCAAGGAGCTGACCTCGGGCGGTAAGCTGGGGGTCTTCGTCAAGAACGCGTACCTCCAGGCGAAGAACGTCGTGCCGCGCGGGAACTTCTTCTTCGGCGAGATCACGACGCCCACGTTCGAGAGCTCCGAGGAGTTCTGGCAGTACCGCGCGATCGAGAAGACGATTGCGGACTTTCGCGGGATCGCTTCCTCGTCCGATCTCGGCGTCGAGCTGAAGGGCTACGCCGACGGCGCGCACAAGATCGGCTACTCGGCGATGCTCGGAAACGGCCAGGGGCAGAAGCCGGAGACCAACCGCTACAAGCGCTACTACTTCAGCCTCCCGCTGAATCCCATCCACGATTTCAAGATCGAGCCCTACGTGGATTACGAGCCGGGCGTCGCGGGCGCGGACAAGGCGCTCTACAAGCTCTTCGCGGGATACGAATTCAAGAAGGCCGCCCTCGGCGGTGAGGTCGTGGACCAGGTGGCCCACTCGAGGATCGCGCCCAACACCGAAGCCCGCGGCTTCTCGGTCTTCGCCCGCGCGACGCCCATGCCCACCCTCGCCGCGTTCGTGCGCGCGGATCGCTGGCAGCCCAACAAGCGCAACGACAATCGCGTGGATCAGGATCTCCTGATCGGAGGGGTCGACTGGCAGGCCTACAAGGACGTGCACATCATGCCCAACGTGGAATCCATGCAGTACCGGGCGAAGGGCACGGCCGTGGCCCCCGCGCATCACGACACCCAGGCGCGGATCACCTTCTACTACAAGTTCAGCAAGCCTTGACGCTCACCCCAGAAGCCAAACCAAGGAGGAATCCCTTGAAGATCACACGGCACGTCTCACGCAAGCGGGGGCTCCCGATTCTGATCGGGCTCTCGCTCCTGGCCGCGTTCGCGCCGCTCGCTCCGGCGAGCGCGGAGCCCGGCTCGCTGACCGGGGCCGGGGCCACGTTCCCGTACCCGATCTATTCCAAGTGGTTCGACATGTACCACGAGAAGACGGGCATCGAGATCAACTACCAGTCGATCGGGAGCGGCGGCGGAATCCAGCAGATCAAGGCGGGCACCGTGGATTTCGGCGCCAGCGACGCCGCGCTCTCGGATGCGCGCCTCAAGGAGATGCCGCGCCGGGTCCTCCACTTCCCCACGGTGGTGGGTGCGGTGGTCATCGCCTACAACCTGCCCTCGGTCCGGCAGCCGCTGAATCTCTCGTCCGAGGTCATCAGCGGCATCTACATGGGCAAGATCACGACCTGGAACGACAAACGGATTGCGGCGATGAACCCCGGCGTGGCCCTGCCGGGGGCTCCCATTCTCCCCGTGCACCGCTCCGACGGGAGCGGCACGACGAACATCTTCACCACCTACCTCTCCGCGGTGAACGGGCCGTGGAAGGAGATGGTCGGGGCCAACACCTCGGTGAGCTGGCCGGTCGGAATCGGGGGCAAGGGGAACGAGGGCGTCGCGGGCCTGGTCCGCCAGACCCAGGGCGCGATCGGCTACGTCGAGCTGGCGTACGCCAAGCAGAACAAGTTCCCGGTGGCGCACGTGCGGAACCGGAGCGGCAAGTTCATCGAGCCCACGCTGGCCTCGACGACCGCGGCCGCCCAGGGCGCCGCACCCATGCTGGCCAAGGATGTGCGCTTCCCGATCGTGAATTCGCCAGCGGCCGACGCCTATCCCATCTGCGGGCTCACGTTCCTCCTCGTGTACCAGGACCAGAAGAATCCGGACAAGGCGCACGCGCTCGCGGGCTTCATCGACTGGGCGATCCATGACGGGCAATCGGTCGCGCCCACCCTGGACTACGCGCCGCTTCCCGACGCGGTCGTGAAGGTGAACGAGGCCTCGCTCCGCAAGCTCACGATCGCCGGAAAGCCCTTGCTCGCGAATCGGTGAAAGCCGCGCGCGTCTCACCGGACCGGGTGTACCGCGCCGCCCTGGGCGGCGCGGCCTCCCTGGTCTTCCTGATCGTGGCCCTGATCGTCTACGAGACGACGCGGGGCTCGCTGCTCTCCATTCGAACGTTCGGCCTGGGGTTCCTCACCAGCACGGTGTGGGATCCCGTGGCCGAGCGCTTCGGCGCGCTCCCCTACGTCTACGGCACCCTGGTCTCCTCGGGCCTGGCGCTCCTGCTGGCGGTTCCACTCGGCGTCGGCACCGCGGTCTACCTCGCGGAGATCGCGAACCGGCGCGTGGGCGCCCTGGTCTCGTTCGTGATCGAGCTCCTCGCGGCCATCCCCAGCATCGTCTACGGCGTGTGGGGATTCTTCGTTCTGGCGCCGTGGCTCCGCGCCGCCGTCGAGCCCTGGCTCCTCGCGCACTTCGGGTTTCTTCCTCTCTTCCGGGGCTATCCTTTCGGGATCGGGATGCTCAACGCCGGCATCGTGCTGGCGATCATGATCGTGCCCACTATCGTGTCCATCTCCCGCGAGGTGCTGCTCGCCACGCCGCGGTCCCTGCGCGAGGCGGCGCACGCGCTGGGCGCGACGCCCGCCGAGGCGATCGGGGCGGCGCTGGGCGCCGCGCGGCCCGGGATCCTGGGCTCGGTGATCCTGGCGCTGGGACGCGCGCTCGGGGAGACGATGGCGGTCACGATGGTGATCGGGAACACCAACCGCATCTCGGCTTCCCTCCTCGATCCGGGCGCCACCATGGCCAGCATCATCGCGAACGAGTTCACCGAGGCCACGAGCCCGCTCTATCTCTCCTCGCTGATCGAGATCGCCCTCGTGCTCTTCGCGATCACGATCGTGGTGAACGGCCTCGCCCGGCTCCTGGTCCTCTGGGCCACGGGAGGGCGGCGGTTCGCCGTGCCGGCATGAGCGCGCGAGGTCACATCCGTCGCCGCGCGATCGTGAGCCGGCTCCTCATCGCCGCCTGCTACGCGGGCGCGGGGATCGTGATCCTGCCGCTGGCGCTCATCCTCTGGCACCTGATCGCGAAGGGCTGGCCGGCCCTTTCCTTCTCCTTCTTCACCGAGATGCCCAAGCCGGTGGGCGAGGCGGGTGGAGGGATGGCGAACGCGATCGTCGGCACGCTGATCCTCGTGGGCCTCGGCGCCTTCTTCGCGGTGCCCGTCGGGGTGGGCGCCGGCGTGTACCTCGCGGAGTTCGGCCGGGGCCGGTTCGCCGGGATGGTCCGGTACACCGCGGACCTCCTGGGGGGCGTGCCCTCGATCGTGGTGGGCGTGGCGGCGTACGGCATCGTGGTGATTCCCATGGGGGGATTCTCGGCCCTGGCGGGCGGCGTGGCGCTGGGGATTCTCATGCTGCCCACGATCATCCGGTCCACGGAGGAGGTCGTGCGCCTGGTGCCCCAGTCCTACCGGGAGGCGGCGCTCGCGCTGGGGGCGCCCCGCTGGAAGGTGACCCAGCAGGTGGTGATTCCCGCGGCCGGGGCCGGCATCGTCACGGCGAGCATGCTCGCGGTCGCGCGGGCGGCGGGCGAGACGGCGCCGCTTCTCTTCACCGCGCTGGGGAACCGGTTCTGGTCCACGAGGCTCGACAAGCCGATCGCGTCTTTGCCCGTGATGGTCTTCGACTACGCGAGGGCGCCCTACGACGATTGGAACCGGCAGGCCTGGACGGGGGCGCTGGTTCTCGTGATGATCGTGACGGTGATCTCGGCGGTGCTCCGAATTACCGTGAGACGGGTCCCGCGGTAGGGCCGACGTCTTCCGCGTGATGCTTGATCACGCGGGCCTCGGCGACGAAGACCGCTTCCTCGGCGATGTTGGTCGCGAGATCGGCGACGCGCTCGAGATTGCGGGATACCAGCAGGAGCTCCAGCCCGCGGGGCACGGACTCGGGCGTCTGGATCATTCCGCCCGAGAGCTTCGCGAAGATCTTCGCCTTCAGCCCGTCGATCTCCACGTCCCGCTCGCAAATCCGCTTGGCGGTCACCGCGTCCCCGTTCAGCCACGCCGTGACGGAGTCCCGCAGCATCGTGATGGTGAGATCGGCCATCGTGGGGATGTCTTCCAGGGGCTTCGACTGGGGCAGGGCGCTGAGGCGGACCGCGCTCTGGGCGATGTTCACGGCGTGGTCGCCGATCCGCTCCAGGTCGTTCGAGATCCGGATGGCCGCCACCAGGAAGCGGAGATCCCGCGCCACGGGCTGCTGGAGACCGAGGAAGTTGAGCGACTGGCCCTCGACCTGGAGCTCGATCCGGTCGATGGCGAGATCCTCGGCGCGCACCTCTTCCGCCAGCCTGGCGTTTCGCGTCTTCAGCGCTTCCATCGATTTGACGAGCGCCACCTCCGCCCGCCCGGCCATTTCGCTCAGCCGGTCGCGCAGCGCCTCGAGCTCGTGATGAAAATGACGTTCCATGCCAACCCTCTCCCGTTCGGTTACGACCTGCGACATTCTACTACCCGAAGCGGCCCGTGATGTAGTCCTCGGTCAATCGCTCTCGGGGATGGGTGAAGAGGTCCCGCGTGGGACCCTCCTCCACCAGCTTCCCTTCCATGAGGAACACGGTCCGGTCCGAGATGCGCGCGGCCTGCTGCATGTTGTGGGTCACGATCACCACCGACATCGCGCTCCGGATCTCGAGGATCAGCTCCTCGATCTTCGCGGTCGCGGTCGGATCGAGCGCCGAGGCGGGCTCGTCCAGGAGCAGCACCTCCGGCTTCACCGCCAGGGCGCGCGCGATGCACAGCCGCTGCTGCTGCCCTCCCGAGAGCCCCAGGGCCGCCTTGTTGAGCCGGTCCTTCACTTCGTTCCACAGCGCGGCCTGCTTCAACGCCTCCTCGACCGCCGTTTCCAGATCCCGCTTGGAGCGCATGCCGAGGAGCCTCGGGCCGTACGCCACGTTCTGGAAGATCGACATGGGGAAGGGATTCGCGCGCTGGAACACCATCCCGACCCGGCGCCTCAGCTCCACGAGGTCGATCCCGCCCCGGAGGATGTCCCTGCCGTCGAAGGTGATCGAACCCTGATACCGGATGGGCGGGAAGAGGTCGTTCATCCGGTTGAAGCACCGGAGCAGGGTGGACTTACCGCAGCCGGAGGGGCCGATGATGGCGGTGATCTCGAGGTCCGGGATGCTCAGGCTGACCGACTTCAGCACCTGGTTCGTTCCGTACCAGAGCGAGAGGTCGTCGGCCGCGACCGCCATCTTCGAGCCCTGCCTCGGCGGGGTCGGCGGAGGCGATGCCCCCAGGTCCATGCCGGGCAGGGTGGGACGACTGGAGCGTCCGCGCTCGGGCTCGGCCAATTTCGTGAGAACACCCATGCTCTGACCCTACCGCGGCCGGGCGGGGGGACGAGTGACGGCGGTGTTACAACTGTGTTACGGGCGGGGCACGGCCTCGGTGGGCTTGGCCCGGGCGCCGTTGGTCGGGATCTCGAACCAGAAGGTGCTTCCGCGCCCCAGCGCGCTCTCCAGCCCCACCCGCCCGCCGTGGAGCTCGATGGCGTGCTTCACGATGGAGAGACCGAGGCCCGTCCCCCC
>DASQBE010000226.1:0-8798 GCA_035635355.1 Binatia bacterium
ATGCGCGTCTCTCGCGCGGCGCTTCCGCCCATTCCAAGGCGCTCGAGGAGGCTCAAGATGAATCGTCAAGTCGTGTTCTGCTCGTTCCTGATGGTCGCGGTCCTGAGCGCGGGAAGGCCGGCGCGTGCCGGCGAGCCGACCGGGCCGCCGGACCTGACCGGGGACTGGCGTCTGGATCCGAAGCACAGCGACACGCCGCAGCGCCCGGGCGGCGGGTTTGGCGGCGGAGGCGGGGGTGGCGGCCGCATGGGGCGTCGGGGCGGAGGTGGAGGTGGCGGCGGCTGGGGTGGGCGCGGCGGTGGCCGGCGTGCCGGAGGGGGAGAGGGCGGATCGGGCGAACGCGGGGCCGGCGAGAACGGTGGCGATCCGTCCATGAGCGCGGCCGGTCGCCCGGTGCGGCTTCCGGACCTGATGCATGTCACCCAGTCGCCTGTGGTCGTGAGCTTCGCGGATTCCTCGGGCACGGTGCTTCGTGAGGTCGCGGATGTTCCCGCCGAGGCCGACACGCTCCCGCACGCGCCGGGGGCCGAGCATCTCTCCGGCCAGTGGAAGGGCAGCAAGCTCGTCATCCAACGAACCGGTCCCCGGGATTCCAAGATTACCGAGACGATCTCACTCGAGAACAAAGGCAAGTCGCTCCAGATCGACACCAAGATCGAATCCGGCGGCGAACGGCCGTCACGGGAGTTCAAGCGCGTCTACAACCGGGTGAGCTAGGCAGACCCGCTGAGGCGCGCGGCGGTGTGTGGAATGTCCCCCGATCCCCCCCTCCATCCCCCGCCGACCGGCCGGGGCCCGCGCCTGTAGCCACCCGACGTTGCATTCTGCAATTCGAACGTTCTTCCGCGCGACCAATCCATGAAAGTTGCCGCGGCGGGCTGCCGATGCTGACTTGTGGCCGGGGGAATCCCGAGATCTGCTCCGGCCCCAGCAGATGCGCAGCCAGCCGTGCGTTCGCGCACCCTGTCGACCTCCCTGGCGGCTTCGCGAATTCACAGACGCGCGTGCCGAAACCGTGGAGGTCCCTTGAGTCCTATCCGAACGGCGGCAGCTTCAGTCCTCGTCGCCTTGCTCCTGCTCGCGCCGCTTCCGGCCGCGTCGCAGACGGATCCCGCCCCACCCACGAAGGCGCTCAAGGAGCTGAGCCTGGAAGAGCTCTTCGACCTGGAGGTCACCTCGGTCTCGAAGAAGCCCGAGGCGATCTCGAAGATCGCCGCGGCGGTCCACGTGGTCACCGCGGACGACATCCATCGGATGGGCGTTCTCAGCATTCCCGAAGCGCTGCGATACATCCCGGGAGTCGAGGTCGCCCGGATCAATTCACGCGACTACGCGATCACCGCGCGCGGCTTCAACGGCACGGCGGCGAACAAGCTGCTCGTGCTCATGGATGGGCGCAGCGTGTACACGCCGCTCTATTCGGGCGTCTTCTGGGACGTCCAAGACGCCTTCCTCGAAGACGTCGAGCAGATCGAGGTGGTGCGGGGCCCCGGGGCCACGGTGTGGGGTGCCAACGCCGTCAACGGGGTCGTGAACATCATCTCGAAGAGCGCCGCCAACACCCAGGGACTCCTGGTCACGGGCGGGGGCGGGAACAGGGAACGGGGCTTCGGCGGCGTCCGCTATGGGGGCGCCCTGGGATCGCAGGCCTTCTTCCGCGTCTACGCCAAGGACTTCGACCGGGGCCCATCCCTGTTCCCGAACGGACAGGAGGCGGGTGACGCCGCCCGCATGCATCAGGGCGGATTCCGCGCGGATTGGACGCCGTCCACGGCCGACGGGATCACGGTCCAGGGGGACCTGTACGGCAGCTCCACCGATCACAGGAACGCGGATCCGACCGTCCTGTCCGGCGGAAATGCCCTGGCCCATTGGACGAGGCAGTTCTCGGAGCATGCCAATCTCCAGGTGCAAGCCTATTACGATCGCACCAAACGCGACATCCCATCCACCTTCGGGGAAACGCTCGACAGCTACGACCTGACGGCGAACCATCGATTCACACCGTTCGCGCGGCACGACGTCATGTGGGGCCTGGGATATCGGCTGACGAGCGACGACGTGCGTAACTCGGCCTCCCTGGCGTTTCTTCCCCGACGGCTCGACCAGCGCCTCTACACCGGGTTCGTCCAGGACGAGGTCACCTTGGCAGCGAACCGGCTCTACCTGACTTTCGGCTCGAAGGTGGAACACAACAGCTACACGGGGTGGGAATACCAACCCGGCGCCCGTGTCGCATGGACCCCGACCCCGGGACAGACGATCTGGGGGGCCGTGTCGCGAGCGGTGCGTGCGCCTTCCCGCATCGACCGAGACCTCTTCGCTCCCGGCCAGCCCCCGTACTTCCTCGTGGGGGATTCCACCTTCGAGTCCGAGGTGCTGATCGCGTACGAGCTGGGGTACAAGGGACAGCTCGCGAAGGATCTCTCGACCTCGATTTCCACCTTCTACAACGTCTATCACAAGCTGAGGAGCCTCGAGCTGGGGCTCCCGGCGCACCTGGCCAACCAGGCCCACGGCCGGACGTACGGAGCCGAGGCCGAACTGGCCTGCCAGGTGGCCCGGAGATGGCGCCTGAGCGCCGGGTACACGTACCTGAGACTTCTCATGGACGTGGACGCGACGAGCACCGACACCTCCCAGGAGAAGCAGGAAGGGGACTCCCCGCGCAACCAGGTCTTCGCCCGGTCCGCGCTGGACCTTCCGCACGGCCTGAGCCTCGACGCGGGGGTGCGCTTCGTGGACAAGCTGCCCGATCAACAAATCTCCGCCACGACGGTCTGTGATGCGCAACTGGGGTGGCAGGCCACGAAGACGATCGAGGCGTCGGTGGTGGGGCAGGGGCTCTTCGATTCCAGGCACCCCGAGTTCGGGACGCCGGCCGGACGCCGCGAAATCGGGCGCAGCATCTACGGGAAGGCCTCATGGCGCTTCTAGCGCGACGCGCTTCGATCCTGGCGCTCCTGGTTCTTCTGGCCCTGGCCTTGCCTTCGCCCGCCAGCGCCAAGGTCGCCAACGAATACGATCTCAAGGCGGCGTTCCTGTTTCACTTCGCCCAGTTCGTGGAGTGGCCCGCGGAGGCGATGCCGAACAAGAGCACGCCGCTGACCATCGGCATTCTCGGCGGCGACCCCTTCGGCAAGACCCTCGACGCCATGGTGGCGAACGAGGCCGTCCGGGGGCACAAGCTGGTCGTCCGCCGCTTCCGGGAGGTCGGCGAGGCCGACTCCTGCCAGATCCTGTTCATCAGCCCTTCCGAGGACGCCCGCCTCGGCGTGATTCTCTCCCACCTCAAGGGGCGGAGCATCCTCACGGTGGGGGAGGGAAAAGGGTTCGCCCTGCGTTCGGGGATCGTGGGGTTCGTCCTTTCGGACCGGCGACTGCGTCTCGCGGTCAATCTGGCGGCGGCCAACGCTTCCAGGCTCACCATCAGCTCGAAGCTCCTGCGCCAATCGGAGATCGTGGGCCCCGCGGGGTTGCCGGAATGAGCACGCCGCGCACGACCCTCCGCCGCAAGCTCATCACGTCGATGATGCTGACGAGCACGTCCGTGCTGCTCCTCGCAGGCGCCGTCTTCGTCGGGCACGATGTGGTCAGCGTTCGCCGTCTTCTGGTGGATACCATCGTCACCCGGGCGAACATGCTGGCGGCGAACTCGACCGCCGCGCTCGCGTTCCAAAACCCGGACGACGCGGGCCAGGTGCTCGACGCGCTCAAGGCCGATCCTCGCACGATCTCGGCCGCGCTGTACGACCAGGACGGCCGTCTCTTCGCGACCTACCCGCGAAGCGGCTCGCCGGCCCTGGTGCCCCAGGAGGCGGGCCCGATCGGCCATCGCTTCGAGAGCTCGGCCCTCGCGGTCTCCCAGCCCGTCGTCGTCGATGGCCGCCGCATCGGAACGATCTACCTCAAGGCGGGCCTGGGGCTCATCAGCGAACGCGCCCGCGTCGACGCGATGGTCGTTCTCCTGGCGATCCTGGGCTCCATCGTGGTCGCGTTTGGCATCGCGACATGGCTGCAGCGGCGGATCGCGGAGCCGATCTTGAGCCTCGCCGCGGTGGCCAAGAGCATCTCCGAGCGCAAGGACTACACGGTCCGCGCGAAGGCGGTCGGCGACGACGAGGTCGGGGTCCTCGCCGAGGCCTTCGACGAGATGTTGGAGGAGATTCAGGGCCGGGACAAGGAGATCAGGCTCTTGAACGCGGATCTGGAGCACCGGGTGGCCGAGCGAACGAAGGAGCTGGAGGAATCGAACAAGGAGCTGGAGGCATTCTCGTACTCCGTCTCGCACGACCTCCGCGCTCCCCTGCGGCACATCCACGGTTTCGTGGAGCTGCTCAGCCAGCACGCGGGCCCGTCGCTGGATGAGAAGGGGCGGCGGCATCTCGCGACGATCTCGAGCGCCGCGGAAAAGATGGGGGCTCTGATCGACGATCTTCTCGTCTTTTCCCGCATGGGCCGGACCGAGATGCGGAAGACCACCGTGGACCTGGGCGCCCTGGCCGCGGAGGTGGTGCGCGAGCTCGAGGTGGACGCGAAGGGCCGGCGGGTGGACTGGAAGCTGGGCGCGCTTCCGATCGTGAAGGGGGATCCGGCCATGCTTCGCCTCGTCCTCACGAACCTGTTCTCGAACGCCCTCAAGTACTCGGGCCCTCGGGAGGCCGCACGGATCGAGGTCGAGGCGCAGTCGCAGAACGGGGAGATCGTCGTCGTGGTGCGCGACAACGGCGTGGGGTTCGACCCGACGTACGTGCACAAGCTGTTCGGGGTGTTCCAGCGGCTACATGGTCCCGCGGAATTCGAAGGAACCGGGATCGGGCTGGCCAACGTTCGCCGGATCGTGGGCCGGCATGGCGGACGGACCTGGGCCGAGGGGGCGATCGATCAGGGCGCCACCTTCTACTTTTCCCTTCCCAAGTGAGAACGAGGTGACTCCGATGTCGATGCTGAAGCGGATCCTGCTCGCGGAAGACAATGAAAACGACGTGGAGCTCACGTTGACGGCCCTGGGCGAGCACAACCTGGCCAACGAGGTCGTCGTCGTGAGAGACGGCGCGGAGGCGTGGGACTTTCTCTGCCGCCAGGGAACGTTCGCCGGGCGAAATGGGGGCAACCCGGCCGTCGTGCTCCTGGACCTCAAGATGCCCAAGGTGGACGGCCTGGAGCTCTTGCGGCGGATGCGTCAGGACTCGCGCTTCAAGAGCGTGCCCGTCGTGGTGCTCACGTCCTCCCGCGAGGAGTCGGACATCGTCCAGAGCTATCAGCTCGGGGTCAACGCGTTCGTCGTGAAACCCGTGGTCTTCGAGGAATTCATCGGCGCGGTCAAGAATCTGGGCCTCTTCTGGGCCGTGCTGAACGAGCCGCCTCCGGACCGGCTACAGCCGCCGACGGCGGCCTAGCCCGCCGGGATCGCGCCAACAAGGGGTAGAGGCATGAGCGAACGACCTGAGTCTTCATTCAAGCACGGGATCCTTCATCTCGAAGACGATCCGGCCGACCGAGAGCTGGTCCGCGAGACGCTCGAGAAGGAGGGAATCCCGTTCGACCTCGTGCAGGTGGACACCCGGGAGGGCTTCGAGAGCGGCCTCTCCGGGGAGGGCGTCGAGCTGGTCCTCTCGGACTTCGCGCTGCCGCGCTTCGACGGGTTCTCCGCGCTCGAGCTGGCGCAGAGCAAGAGGCCCAACCTCCCCTTCATCTTCGTCTCGGGAACCCTGGGCGAGGAGGCGGCCATCGAGAGCCTTCGCCGGGGAGCGACCGACTACGTCCTGAAGCAGCGGCTCTCGCGGCTGGGACCCGCCGTGCGGCGCGCCCTCGAGGAGGTCGCCGTGCGCCGGAAGCGACTCGAGGCGGCGGAGGCGGCGGCCAATCGCCAGCAGTTCCTCAAGGCGATGCTGGAGAGCCTGGACGCGGGGGTGGTGGCGTGTGACGCGGACGGGCTCTTGACCATGTTCAACCGCGCGGCCCGCGACATGGTGGGCCTGACGGGGACCACGATTCCCCTGGAGCAATGGGGCGATCACTACAGCCTGTACCACCCCGACGGGAAGCGGCCGTTGGAGAAGGACGCGCACCCGCTCTTCCGGGCCCTTTGCGGCGAGCGCGTGCAGGACATCGAGGTCCTGATTCGCCGGAAGGACGGGCAGGCGCGGAGCGTTCTGGCCAGCGGACAGCCGATCCTCGGCGTCCACGGACAGAGCCTCGGGGCGGTCGTCGCGCTCCACGACATCACCGACCGCAAGCTGCTCGAGGGGCAGCTCCGCCAGGCCCAGAAGCTGGAGGCGGTCGGGAGTCTCGCGGGAGGGATCGCCCACGACTTCAACAACCTGCTCACCGTGATCGGGGGCTACAGCGCGATGGTGCTCTCGCAGCTGGACCCCGGCGATCCCAAGTATGGACACGTGGAGGAGATCTCGAAGGCCTCGGACCGCGCCGCCGCGATGACCCGGCAGCTTCTGGCCTTCAGCCGCCGCCAGGTGCTGGAGCCCAGGGTCATCGACCTGAACGCCATCGTCACCGACATCCAGAAGATGCTGCACCGGCTCCTTCCGGCGAACATCGAGTTCGTGACGGAGCCGAGCCAGGATTCGAACCGGATCAAGGTGGACCCCGGCCAGATCGAGCAGGTGATTCTCAATCTGGTCGTCAACGCGCGCGACGCCATGCCGGAGGGCGGGCGCCTGGTCGTGGGGACCGCGAGCGTCATCGTGGACGATGCGGACCGCGCATCCCACCCGGACGTTGCTCCCGGCTCCTACGTCGTGCTGGCCGTCCGGGACAGCGGCTCGGGCATGACCGCCGAGACGCAGGCGCGCATCTTCGAGCCCTTCTTCACCACGAAGGAAGTGGGGAAGGGCACGGGGCTCGGGCTCTCCACGGTGTACGGAATCGTCAAGCAGTCGGGCGGAAGCATCGTGGTCGAGAGCGAGCTTCGCGCCGGATCCACATTCCGAGTCTACATCCCGAAAGTCGAGAGCACGCTCGAGGCGGAGCGCCGCGCCGCCACTCCGGTGGTCCACGCCCGGGGCACCGAGACCATTCTGATGGTGGAGGACGATGCGAGAGTGCGGACCCTCGTCCAGCGCGTTCTGGAAGCTGTGGGGTACGCGGTGCTCTCGGCGAATGATGGGAAGGATGCGCTCGGCATCCTCGAGACGCGCCCGGGGCGGATTCATCTGGTCCTGACCGATATCGTGATGCCCGGCATGAGTGGTCCGGAGCTCTTGAGCCGGATTCGGAAGGAACATCCCGGGTGCAGGGGACTCTACATGTCGGGGTACTCGGACGCGGCGTTTCCGGGACAATTCCCCCAGTCCGAGGCGCCGCACCTCCAGAAACCCTTCTCCCCCGGGGTTCTCGCCCAGCGTGTGCGCGAGATTCTGGATGCGCCGGCCACGGCGCCTTCGACCCAGATCCCCTAGACGTCCGCGGAGCGGTTCAGCCGCCGGTCACGCGCCCAGATTCCCCAGCTCTGGAATCCCCACAGGACCACGGGGAGAAACGCCAGGGTCGCGAAGGCCAGCACGAACCAGCGCTTGATGCTCCACGTGCTGCTCTGCTCCTTCCACATGTCGTACTCGCGCGCGGATTCCCGGCGCTCCTCGTTCGCCTGATCCTTCTTCTCCTGCTGCAGCGAGGAGCCCAGGTCCAGAAATCTGGATTCGATGGCGCGGTGCCTCTCCGCGAGGGCCTTGCCGGTCGCCTGGACGCGGGTGTCGGCCTGGTACAGAGCCGCCCCCACGCCGATGTACGCGGCCAGCGCCGCGACGGAGGCGGCCCGTCTGAGGTCGGCTCGGGTGGACTCGGGAAGGTTCACGCAGGAACTATCGGCGCCCGCGGGGAAGTCCTTGAGGACCGCCGGGCCCGCCTCCAGAGGGCCGTCATGATCCCGTGAAATCCGCCGATACTCACGGTGAATGGGCCCAACGACGACAGAGGGATCCTTGCGCCTGGATGCGAGGGGCTTCAATCTGATCGAGTTGATGGTGGTTCTCGCCGTGCTGGGGGCGCTCTTCGCCATCGCGATCCCCAACTATTACGCCATGAAGGCTCGAGCCCAGGAAGCGTACACCGAGGCCAACATGTACGACTTCCAGATCGCGGTCATCCACTACTCGGTGGATCACGGCGGGCTCTACCCGACTCCCGGCGATGATGCGGAGATCCTGACCGGCATGCACAAGGGCCTGTATCCGGAAAACCCCTTCACCGACTTGAATGAGCCATGGGTATGGGGGAATCCGGGAGGCGCGCCGGGAACGATCGGCTCGGCCGCTCCGGCCGGAGGCTATGTCGCGGGATTCGCGATTTGGGGAATGGGCCGCTTCGGCCAACTCCCTCTGGTCCTGCGAAGCGGCTGATCCCCGATCAACGTCTCCTCAAGTGCCGCGCCACTCGCTGCGCCGCTGTCTCCTGAGGCTGGGCCGAGCTCTGGTCGCTGTCCGTGGTGGAGGATTCCTCATCCAGAGAAGGGGTCGAGAAGCTCGGGGGCAAGGATGTGCTGGCCGAAGAGGCGTCGTCCGTGGGACGTGGTGACGGGGACGAGGGCCGAGCGTAGGTCTGCGTCGAGGACTGCCCCCCGTCGGTAACGCTGGATGAGCCGCTGACCCCCGTAGGGGATGCCACCTTCGGGGACAAGGCGGACGCCTGGGAAGGGGCCTCTCCCTTCCAGGGGATCGGGGCGTCCTTGGGGGCCTCGGGCTTCCGGCCCGAATGGGTAATCCAGGCCAGGAAAATGGCGCTCGCCGCGAGAATGCAAAGCCCATAAGTAACACGGTTGTTGGTCGTTCCCATCGTGTCTC
>DASQBE010000227.1:0-13458 GCA_035635355.1 Binatia bacterium
AGGATCCGCGCGAGCGTGGTCTTGCCGGATCCGTTCGGGCCGCGGAGAAGTAGGATCTCGCCGGGATAAAGCTCGAGGGAGGCTTTGCGAAGGACAACGCGGTGGTCGAACCGCTTCTCGATGTCGCGCGCCGCGAGCGTCACCGCGGCTGGATCAGCGAACCCCGCTCGCCGGTTCCTCGGCCAGCAGAGCTTGGAGCCGCCGCTTGAGATTCTGCCGGATCAACGTGTGCGTCTCGCGGGAGAACTCCCCGCGCTCCAGCCCTTCGTCGAGGGCCGCGATCAGCATGAGGTAGGCCTTGCGGAAATCCGCGTCGGTGGACGGCGCGCCGCGCGGCCGCTTCAGCGGGAGGGTGGAAACCGTCGCGGGCTGCCGCTCCGCGGGTGGCGCGGCGGCCGCCCGGGTGGCTTCCCGCGCGCGGCGTCCGCGCCTCGCGGCGAACCAGAGCGCCGCGACGATCGGGAAGGGCGCCGCCACCCAGGGATAGACCCCCGGGTTCGACCAGAAGCCGGCCCCGCCGATCCGCGCCTGGATCTCCTGCCCGACGCCGAACGTGCTCCCGCTGTAGACCGCGTATTGTTTCCCGCCCTGATCGCGCACGCCGCCGAACTGGAGCGCCCTCGAGTCGATCTTCAGCTTGGGATCGTCCACGAGCACCACGAAGGAGGCGGTCGGAAAATAAAGCCGGTGGCTCAGATCCACGCGACCCGAGAGGGGAATCCGGTAGCTGAAGCTGAACGGCCGCACGCCGGGCGGGATGGGCCGCTCGCTCGAGAGCTCGCGTCCCTTGAGGTGCGTGGTCTGCGCGTCGCCGCCGATGCCCTGCTGGAAGCCCTGGATCGAGGCGGGGAGGCCGACCCGAGCGCCCGCGTTCTCCGCATGGTCCGGGCCGGTGCCCAGGTACGCGGTGCGTCCCTTGTTCTCGAAGATCAGGATCTCGGTGACGTGGAAGCCGTCCGGCTTCCGCTCGATGATGATGTGGTGGTTCTTGACCTGGACGGCGGAGATGTCGCGGCCGACTTCGTAGACGGTGAAGTCCTGACTCACCGTCTCGCCCTGGCCCGCCGTGAGCGGACCCTCCGTGTAGAACGCGTTCTCGTACTCGATCGAGACGTAGTAGGAGATCGCCGGGTCCTTGTCGAGGCCCGCGAACTGGTAACGCCCGTCCGCGCCGGTCGTGGCGGTGGAACCCTTGAGCTCCTCCTCCCCGCGGACGACGTGGAGCTGCGCCACCTGACCCGCGACCGGCGCCTCGCCCTTCAGGATTGCGCCCTGGATCGTGAACGCCGAGACGCCTGTGGGGAACGCCGCCGCGAGCGCGAGCGCGAGCGCCAGGCGCCTCATGGGTGGCGGGCCCCGGTGCGGTGCGCGCGCTTGTATTCCTCGATCATCCGCTCCACCGAATCTCCGCCTTCGATCACCGAGGGTCGTACCTTAGGGCCCGGCCCGAGCGACTCCTCCTCGCGCAGGACGGCCAGCACCTCGTTCATCGCCTCGGTCCGCATGCGCGCGTGGTCCTCGGGAGAGAGCTTCCCCGAGTCGCGGTCGAAATCCAGCTCCACGATGCTCGAGTAGAGGCGTGTCTTGCGCTCCCCGATCGAGCGGCGAAGAGCCTCGTCGCGCGATTCGGACCAGGCCCGCTCGCCGCGGCGCAGGAGGATGGGGGATACGACGAACCACGCGACCACCACGATGAGGAGGATCTGGGCGGCAAGGACGATCATCGGGCTCATCGCGTCGACCTCAGCTGCCGAAGCTCCTCTTCGGCGCGCGCGCGAAGGGCTTCCTGATCCGCCTCGAACGCCCGGCCGGGGGGGAATGGGACGGTGCCGTCCGGGTGGACCCCGGCCGCGTCGCGGCGCCTCACCCACCGGCGCAGGATCCAGAACGCGATCGCGAAGCCCAGCAGCGTGGCCGCGAAGGGCGCGATCCACACGATGAGGTTGAAGCCCTCGGCCTTGGGCGCGCCGCGAATCACTTCCCCGTACTGGGACACGAGGGCACCCACGATCGCCTCCTTGCTCTTCCCGGCCTTGATCCCGTTCTCGACGGTGGCCTGCATCGACGTTCCGGTCTCGCAGGTGCAGCCGCTCAGCACCTCGCCGCAGCTGCACGGGCAGATGATCTGGCTCGTGATCTCGTGCACGGGGTCGCGGGGTTTCGCCGAGGTCGGGGGTGCCAGGATGGCGAGCGCGAGGAGAAGCGGGACGGCGGGCGCAAAACGTCTCACGGGGCGGCCTTCTCCTCCCGCCGAAGCCTCATCTTGTCGCTCGCCGCGATGATCGTTCCGAACACCATGACGAGCCCGCCGACCCAGACGAAGCTCACCAGCGGATTGATATACGCCTGGATGGACGCCGAGCCGTCCTCGTTCACGCCGCCGAGGATCATGTAGAGGTCCTCGGCCGGGGTGACGTGGAGCGCGACTTCGGTCATGGGCTGCTGCGATTTCGAGTAGAAAGCCTTGGACGCGTGCTCGGTGCCGACGAAGCGGCCCCCCCGGGCCACGTCCAGGATCGCGGTCGTGAGGGAGGCGTTCTGCCTCTGCCCCTCGGTGACGCCGCGCAGCGTGAGGGTGTAGGGCCCGATGGCGAGCGCCTGGCCGTTCCGGAGCGGGCCGTGCGCCTCCTTCTGGAACACCGAGGAGCCCAGCACCCCCACGAAGAGGATGACCATCCCGGCGTGCACGATGTAGCCGCCGTACCGCCGCTTGTTCTTCTGCACGAGATGCGTCACCTGGGACGGGAGCGCCCCGGTCTCCACGCTCTTCCGGGCCTGGATCCCGCGGGCGAACTCCATGACGATCGTGGTGGTCACGAACGCGGCCGCGAAGATGCAGACCAGCGGATAGACGCCCGTGGCGCCGAACGGAAGCGCCACCAGGAGGGCGACCGTGCCCAGGAACGCGGGCAGCACGAAATTCCGCTTCAGCACCGAGGCGGTGACGCGCTTCCAGGACAGCACCGGACCCGCCCCGGTCAGGAGCAGGAGCGCCAGCGCGATCGGGACGTTCACGCGGTTGAAGAAGGGCGCCGAGACCGAGATCTTGGTTCCCGTGACCGCCTCGCTCAGCACCGGGAACGTGGTCCCGAGAAAGGTCGCGAACGTGAGCGCCACGAAGAGCACGTTGTTGAAGAGGAAGCTCCCCTCGCGCGAGACGACGGCCTCCATGCGGTTCTCGGACTCCAAGAGGGCCTTGCGGTAAAGGATGAGCGCCGTGGCGATCGTGCCGCTCAGGAGGATGAATCCCAGGAACCACGGGCCGATGTTCGATTCCGCGAAGGAGTGGACCGAGGTCAGAACGCCCGAGCGCGTGAGGAACGTGCCGAAGATCGAGAGCTCGAACGTGAGCACGATGAGCACGATGTTCCAGGTCTTGAGCATCCCGCGCCGCTGCTCGATCATGACCGAGTGGAGAAAGGCGGTTCCCACGAGCCACGGCATGAGGGAGGCGTTCTCCACCGGATCCCATCCCCAGTAGCCTCCCCAGCCCAGCTCGATGTAGGCCCAGCGCGCGCCCAGGAGGATCCCGACACCGAGGAATCCCCAGCAGAAGAGGGTCCACCGGCGCACCTCTTCGATCCAGCGCGTGCCCGAACGGTTGGTGAGCAGCACCGCGATCGCGAATCCGAACGGGATGATGAAGCCCACGTATCCCGTGTAGAGGATGGGTGGATGGATCATCATGCCGGGGTCTTGCAGCAGCGGATTCAATCCCATGCCGTCGGGCGGCGGCGTCGCCAGAATCCGGAACGGCGAGCAGACGAAGGTCAGAAGCCCCGTGAAGAAGATCATGACCGAGGCGACCACCATCGCCACGGCGTCGTAGAAGGGATCCAGGCGCTTGCGGTACGCGAAGAGAAACGCGGAGCCGTAGGCGCTCAGGATCAGGAGCCAGAGGAGAAGCGATCCCTCCTGTCCGGCCCAGAGCGACGTGAAGGCGTAAGGGAGCGGAAGGTCCTTGCTGGTGTGCTCGGCGACGTAGCGGTAGCTCATGTCGCGCGCGAGGAGCGCGCGCTCGAGAAGGATCACCGCGAAGAGCGCGAGGCCGCACACCGCCCACACCGCGCGCCGCCCGCTCCGGAGCGGCCCCGAGAGCCCGGTGCGGAGCCCCCAGGCGATGCTGGCCACGGCGAAGACGGCGCACCCGAACGCGAGGGCGAGGGCAAGGCGTCCCAGCTCGCTCACGCGGGACCCCCGCGGCTCACGACTTGTCCTTCCCCAGCCCCTTGGCCTCGTACTTGGACGGGCACTTGGTGACGAGCTTGGAGGCGTAGAGCGCGCGATCTTGGTGTTTGTAGGCGCCCTCGACCACGACCTCCCGGCCGTCCGCGAATGCGTCGGGCATGAGCCCGTCGTACACGACGGCGATCTTCTCCTTGCCGTCGGTCATCTTGAACTGGAGCTTGGGAACGCGCTGGTCGTAGACGACGCTCCCCGGAGCCACGGTGCCGTCCAGACGAAATCCCTCCGACTTGGGCGCGTGATCGAGGCGCGCCAGCTCGGTTACGGTCATGTATTGCATGCCGGTCTGTTTTACCCCGGTGAGGATCAGGTATCCCACCGCGGCCACGACGGCCAGCGAGAGCACGGTCAAGCGGACTGACTTACCCATTGATGTGCCTTCTACTTAGAGTGTTGGATGGAGTGCTTCAATGAGGCAATTGTGGCAGAGCGTCCCGAGGAGTCAAGGCGGAACCCCCGACAAGGGGGTAGCTAGATGGTTACCTTGCGGGGTCTCATCAGGAGTACGAGGACCATCCCCGCAACGAATCCGCCCACGTGCGCCCACCAGGCGGTGCCACCGCGCATCGGGCTGACCGCTTCCAGCGAGCCGCTCAGGATCTGGAGCACGAACCAGTAGCCGATCATGATCACCGCGGGCAGCTCGATGATTTGCAGGAAGAAGAAGATCGGCACGAGGGTGACCACCCGCGCGCCGGGATACAGCACCGCGTAGGCGCCCAGCACGCCCGCGATGGCGCCGCTCGCTCCGAGCACCGGCAGCGTGGACTCGGGCTGGACCGCGAAGTGGGTCACCGCCGCCGCGAGACCGCAGAGGAAGTAGAAGAGGAGGTAGCGGACGGGACCGAGCGTGTCCTCCACGTTGTCCCCGAAGATCCAGAGGAACCACATGTTGCTGATGAGGTGGAGCCACCCCCCGTGCAGAAACATCGACGTGAAGAAAGGCACCCCGGTGTCGGAGAAGGTGACCGCGCCGTAGCGGAGGTTCCCCGTGACCATCGCGGGAATCAGGGCGTAGTGCTTGAGGAAGGAGGTCACCGCCGGGCCCAGATGGACTTCGTAGAGGAACACGAGGGTGTTCGCGAGGATCAGCGTGAGCGTGATGACCGGGAAGATTCCGGAGGGATTTCGATCTCGAAGGGGAATCATGGTCGAAAGAGCCTAGAGAGAGACGCGGCCCCTTGGCGAGCGAAATCCGCTATCCTGCCCGCCGATGCCACGCGCAGGCGCCGTTCGGCGATCCGAAACGTCCCGTTCCTTCCAGGCGCTCCGCGCCTATCTCGCGTCGCGGATCGACGAGGGGCTGGTGCCCGGCGCGGTGTTCGCCGCGGGGCGGGCGGGCGCCGCCGTCCACATCGAGGCCATGGGCCACCGCGCGCTCTTCCCCCGCCCCGAGCCCATGACCGAGGGAACCATCTTCGATCTGGCCTCCCTCACGAAGCCCATGGTGACGGCTCCCCTGCTCGTGGAGCTCGCGCTCCGCGGAGCGCTCGGCCTCGAGGATCCCCTCGAGCGCCATCTCGAGGAGACGAGCGGCAGCCGCGTCGGATCGCTCACGCTGGGCGCGCTTCTCGCGCACACCAGCGGCCTCCCCGCCATGAACCCTCTGGAAGACTACGCCGGTGGCAAGCCTCGTCTCTACGCCGCGATCGCGCGCGAGCCCCTGGCGGCGGAGCCGGGTGAGCGCCTGATCTACAGCGACGTGGGATACATGCTGGCGCAGGGGGTGATCGAGCGCGCCGCGGGCCGGGGGCTGGACCGGCTCGCGCGGGAGGAGATCTTCGGGCCGCTCGGTTTCCGGGACACCGCGTTTCGCACCCGCGCCAAGGACCGCCCTCGCGTGGCGCCCACGGAGCGGCTCCACGGCGATCGGGGACCCTGGCTACGCGGGCGCGTTCACGACCCGCGCGCGCGATCGCGCGCGATGGCGGGCGTCGCGGGAAACGCGGGCGTGTTCGGCACCGCGGCCGAGACGGCGCGCTTCTGCGCCATGCTCCTTCGCGGGGGGAGAGACGGGCGCCGGAGAATCCTGCGCTCCGAGACGGTGCGCCTCATGACCACCAACCAATGCCCGCCCGCCCTGGGTGTACGGCGGGGGCTGGGCTTCGACATCGAGAGCCCCTACTCGGCCCCGAGGGGAGCGCTCTTCTCGGGCGAATCCTACGGGCACACCGGGTACACCGGCGTCTCGATGTGGATCGATCCCGGGAATGAAGCCTACTTCGTGCTCCTCACGAATTCGCTCCACGCGGGCGGACACAAGGATCTGAAGTCCTTCCGCTCCGAGGCGGGCACGCGCGCGGCGCGCGGCCTCGGGATCGGCGGCGCCTAGAACTGGGCTTTTTCCGTCGAGCCCTGGAGCGCCACGGTCGAGGCGGCGCCTCCGGTGATCGTCTGGATCACCTGGTCGAAATACCCGGTGCCGACTTCCCGCTGATGGCGCGTCGCGGAGTAGCCGTGCGCTTCCGAGGCGAACTCGCGCTCTTGTAGCTCCGAGTACGCCGCCATGCCGCGCTCGCGGTAAGCGCGGGCCAGCTCGAACATGCCGTGGTTCAGCACGTGGAAGCCGGCGAGGGTCACGAACTGGAATTTGTAGCCCATGGCCGCCAGCTCACGCTGGAATTTCGCGATCGTGTCCGGATCGAGCTTGGCCTTCCAGTTGAACGAGGGCGAGCAGTTGTAGGCGAGCATCTTCCCCGGGAAGCGGGCGTGCACGCCCTCGGCGAACTGACGCGCCTCCTCCAGATCGGGGGTCGAGGTCTCGCACCAGAGAAGATCCGCGTAGGGGGCGTACGCCACCGCCCGCGCGATCGCGCATTCCAGCCCGCCGCGAATGCGGAAGAAGCCCTCGGGCGTGCGCTCTCCCGTCAGGAAGGGACGATCCCGCTCGTCCACGTCGCTGGTCAGGAGCTTCGCGCTGTCGGCGTCGGTCCGGGCCACGATGAGGGTGGGCACGTCCATCACGTCGGCCGCGAGCCTGGCCGCGACGAGGGTGCGGATGAAGGCTCCGGTCGGGATGAGCACCTTTCCGCCCAGGTGGCCGCACTTCTTCTCGGAAGAGAGCTGGTCCTCGAAGTGGACGCCCGCGGCTCCCGCCTCGATCATCCCCTTCATGAGCTCGAACGCGTTGAGCGGCCCGCCGAAGCCCGCCTCGGCGTCGGCGAGGACGGGCGCCAACCAGCGGCGCTTTTCCGTCCCGTTTCCCTTCTCCATCGCCTCCGCGTGCTCGATCTGGTCGGCGCGGAGGAGCGCCTGGTTGATGCGGCGCACGACGCTCGGAACGCTGTTCGCGGGATAGAGGCTCTGATCCGGGTAGGTCTGCCCCGCCAGGTTCGCGTCGGCCGCCACCTGCCAGCCGCTCAGGTAGATCGCCTGGAGCCCCGCCTTCACCTGCTGAACCGCCTGGTTTCCCGTGAGGGCGCCGAGCGCCGCGACGTAATCCTGCTTCGTGACCAGCTCCCAGAGCCGCGCCGCCCCCAGACGCGCGACCGTGTGCTCCACATGGACCGTCCCGCGCAACCGCGCCACGTCCTCGTCGGAATACGGGCGCACGATGCCGTCCCAGCGGCCGAGGGTCGGCTCCGCGGGCTTCGGCGAATGGCCGTTCTTCCGGGCGTCGCCGTTCTTCGCGGCGCCGTTCTTCGCGGCGTCACCGTTCCGCCGAGTCGTGAGTCGGTTCATCTTGGTACGCCCTTCGCGCGTTGCCGGCATGGGAGCATCTCCTCTGGCTGGGGCACTCTGGTTTGGGGTCATCGGGATTCTTCGCGCGCGGCATCTCTCGAGCCGCGGTCCAACGCTTCGTAAGCGGGCAGTGTCAGGAATGTCTCGAGCGTGGGACTCGTCGAGATCCGCTCGAAGAGGGCGCGCGCTTCCGTGAAGCGACCTCCACGGACGCGGTCCGCGCCGACTTCCCCTTCGATTCGCTTCATCTCGTCGTCGATGATCGTGCGGAGCAGGTCCGGCGTCACGCGCCGGCCGTCCTCCAGGGTCGCCCCGTGGCGGATCCACTGCCATACCTGCGCACGGGAGATCTCCGCGGTGGCGGCGTCTTCCATCAGGGAGTAGAGCGGCACGCAGCCCTGCCCGCGGAGCCAGGATTCGATGTACTGGACCCCCACCCTCACGTTCAGGCGCAGCCCCTCCTCGGTGCGGATCCCTTCCGGCACGCGCAGCAGGTCCGCCGCGGTGACGTGCACGTCCTGGCGAAGCCGGTCGAGCTGATTCTTGCCCTTCATTTCGGCCTCGAACACCTCGCGCGCGACGGGCACCAGGCCCGGATGCGCCACCCACGTCCCATCGTGCCCATCCCGCACCTCGCGGAGCTTGTCGGCGCGCACCTTGTCCAGCGCCGCCTTGTTTCGCGCCTCGTCGTTCTTGATCGGGATCTGGGCGGCCATTCCCCCCATGGAATGGACGCCGCGACGGTGGCACGTGCGAATCGCGAGCTGCGTGTAGGCCCGCATGCAGGGCTGCTCCATGGTCACGAGCGAGCGGTCCGGGAGCACCGCCTTGGGCTCGTCCTGACGCGTTTTGATGAAGCTGAAGATGTAGTCCCAGCGGCCGCAGTTGAGGCCGGCCGAGTGCTCCCTCAGCTCGTAGAGGATCTCGTCCATCTCGAAGGCGGCCGGGAGCGTCTCGATCAGGACCGTGGCCTTGATGGTTCCCGCCTCCAGCCGGAGGGCTTCCTCGGCGAAGAGGAACACCTCGTTCCAGATCCGCGCCTCGCGGTGGCTCTCCAGCTTCGGGAGGTAGAAATAGGGGCCGGTGTCGCGCGCCAGGAGCTCGTGGGCGTTGTGGAAGAAGTAGAGACCGAAGTCCAGAAGAGCGCCCGGGATGGGGGTTCCGTCGAGGGTCACGTGGCGCTCGGGGAGATGGAGACCCCGGGGACGGACCACGAGCACCGCGACCCTCTCGTTCAGCCGGTATTGCTTCCCGGTGGCGGGGTCGTCGAAGGAGAGCTTTCGCCGCACGGCGAGGTACAGGTTGAGCTGCCCTTCGATCAGGTTGTCCCAGGTCGGCGAGGTCGCGTCCTCGAAGTCCGCCATGAAGACGTCGGCTCCGGAGTTGAGCGCGTTGATCACCATCTTCCGGTCCGTCGGGCCGGTGATCTCCACGGTGCGGCGCTCGAGATCGCGCGGCAGCGGAGCGACCCTCCAATCCCCCGCCCGGACGCTCGCCGTCTCCGGGAGGAAGTCGAGGGTCTCGCCGCGAGCCAGCCGCTCCAGGCGCAGCACGCGCTGATGGAGCGCTTCCTCGATCTCGGGGGAGAACCTGCGCGAGAGCTCCTCCAGAAAGCCCAGCGCCTCCGAGCTCAGGATCTGCTCGAAGCGGGACCCGAGGGGCGCCTCGACGATCAGCCCTGCGTCTTGAACCGCTCTCCGCGTTGCCATGCTGAAAATATTAACAATTCACATGGGCAAATGCAATAAGTATTTGATAAATAGATAGTTAAGATGATAATGAATTGTTAAGTGTTGATGTAAATAGTGAAAGTTAGTAAACTATCTGAGATGAGATCGATCCAGCACCTGGGCAAGCGGATACGCGCCTTGCGCGTCCGCGAGGGGCTCTCCCAGACCTCGATGGCCGAGCGTCTGGGCGTCTCCGCGAGCTACTTGAACCTGATCGAGCACGACCGCCGCCCCGTCAGCGCCAACCTCCTCATCCGGCTCGCCCAGTTCACCGACCTCGACTTGAAGTCCTTCGCCGAGGGGGGGGACACCAAGCTCGCGACGATTCTCATGGAGGTGTTCGGGGATCAGGTCTTCGAGGGAAACGTCCCCTCCGAGGCGGAGACGCGCGAGTTCGTGGCGTCGAACCCCGAGATCGCGCGGGCCGTGCTCCACCTACACCACGCCTTCGTGGAGGCTCGCGGATCGGTGGCGACCCTCGCGGCGCAGGTGCTGGACCGGCAGGACCTGACGGGGATCGACCGCGGCGGGATGGCCTCGGAGCAGGTCACCGACCTGGTCCAGCGCTATCGAAACCACTTTCCCGAGCTGGAGGCAGAGGCCGAGCGTGTCTGGAAGGAAGGGGCCCTGGAGAGCGAGGACCTGTTCGGGTCCCTGGCCGCGTACCTCGAGAAGAAGCACAAGGTGGACGTGCAGGTGCTCAAGGTCGGCGAGATGGGCTCGGCGGTCCGCCGCTACGAGCCGAAGGGGCGGAAGCTCCAGATCTCGGAGGTGCTCCGCCGGGGCTCCAGGAACTTCCAGCTCGCCTACCAGATCGGGCTCCTCGACTGCTCCGGCCTGATCGACCAGATCACCCGCCGGCCCGAGCTCACCTCGGACGAAGCCCGCGCGCTTTGCCGGGTCACCCTGGCCAACTACTTCTCGGGCGCCGTGCTCATGCCCTACGCGGACTTTCTTCGCGCCGCCCAGGAAGAGCGCTACGACCTGGATCTGCTTCAACACAGGTTCCGCGTCAACTACGAGCAGGTCTGCCACCGGCTGACGTCGCTGCAACGGAAGGGCGCCGAAGGGGTACCCTTCTACATGGTGCGGATCGACATCGCGGGCAACATCTCGAAGAAGTTCAGCGCCACGGACATCCACTTCCCCCGCTTCGGCGGCCTGTGCCCCCTCTGGAACGTGCACGCGGCCTTCCAGCAGCCCAACGTGATCCGCGTGCAGATCGCGCGTCTTCCCGACGGGAGGACCTTCTTCTCGATCGGACGCACGATCCGGAAGCACCGCGGCGGCTTTCATGCCCCGGAGATCCTGTACGCCATCGAGCTGGGCTGTGCCATCGAGTCGGCGCGCCAGCTGGTCTACGCCGATGGGATGGACCTCTCGAATCCGGCGGGCGTGATCCCGGTGGGAATCACGTGTCGCCTCTGCGAGCGCCTGGAGTGCGGCGCGCGCGCCTTCCCGTCGATGCACCACCCGCTCCGGATCGACGAGAACGTGAGGGGGATCTCCTTCTTCGCCCCGGCCGACACGCCCTCGACATGAGGGCGGCCCTGCTCGTGGCCCTGGCCTTGGCGCTCTCCGGCGCGGCCCCTCCGCGCCCGCCCGGCGACCCGGCGTTCGGATCCTACTGGCACGACGGGAAGGCCGAGATCGACGGATACCGCTACACCCTCACCCGCTACGGGCAGCCCCGGCGCGGACAGGCCGTGGCGGTGTACGTCACCGAGCCCTTCAGCAGGAGCAAGAACGTCAAGGTGGACGACCCCGCGCGAAACCCGGCCGACACGTTCGACGTGCTGAAGCTGAACCTCGTGCGCGATTTCCAGACCGGGATCTACGACTACAACACCATGAGCTCGCTCTTCGTGCGCAGCGCGGATTTCGAGCCGGTGAAGGTCTCCTTCTCGAGCACGGAGTGGTGCGGCAACGTCTACGAGGAGCTTCGGGTGGATCCGGGCCTCGTGAGCCAGCGCCTCTCGAGCTACTTCGAGAACGAGTCGGGCGCGCGCGAGGAGCGGCGCCCGCCGGGAGGGATTCTCGAGGAAGAGCTCCTCGTGCGGCTGCGCGGGTTGGGCGGCGAGTACCTGGCACCGGGCGCGCGACGCACCGTGCCCTTTCTCCCGGGATCGTTTCGGAGGAGGCTCACCCACGCGCCTCTTCGCTGGGAGGAGGCGACGATCGAACGCCTGGCGGCGCCGCGAGCCATTTCCGTCCCGGCCGGCCGGTTCCAGGCGATGGTCTACTCGGTCGCGATCGCGAGCGGCCCGCGGGGGCTCTTCTACGTGGAGTCGGCCTATCCGCACCGGATCGTCCGCTGGGAGTGGAGCCCCGCCGCGGACAGCGACGACGCGGGAGAGCTGACGGGCTCCGAGCGGCTCCAGTACTGGAAGCTTCACAACGTGGGGGACGAGCGGTATCTCAGGCAGCTCGGCCTCTTGCGGGGCGTGCCGACGCCGGGGCCTCGCTAGGGCGTCTTTTCCGCCGTGCGGTCCACGACGACCCGCCCGCCCTTCATGACCCACTTCACACGGCCGATCACCGCGCCGATGTCGGTCTCGGGATCGCCTTCCACCGCGACCAAGTCCGCGTAGTAGCCGGGCGCCACGGCGCCCAGATCCTTCTCCATGCCGAGGAGCGCCGCCCCGTTCCCGGTCGCGGTCGCGAGCGCTTGCGCCGGCGTCATGCCCGCCTTCACGAACCACCCCAGCTCGCGCGTGTTCTCGCCGAACATGGTGAACACCGCGTCCGATCCCATCGCGATCGGGACATGCGCCCGGATGGCCCGGCGCAGGGTCTCGAAGTTCTTGGCGCGGTAGGCGTCCAGGTGCGCCACGGCCGAGTCCCCGTAGCCGAATTCCGCGCCGTGCTCGGCGTAGTAGCGGTTGTGGTCGATCGTGGGCACGTAATAGACGCCCCTCCGTGCCATCTCGCGGAGCGTGGCGTCATCCATGTCGATGGCGTGCTCCACCGACGTGGCGCCCGCGCGAACCGCGTCGCGAGCTCCATCCGGCCCGTAGGAGTGGACCGATACGCGCTTGCCGCGGAGTCGAGCGAGGTCGATGGCGGCTTTCATCTCCTCGTACGTGAAGGTCTGGTACCCGGTCACGTCGTCGGCGCTGCCCGTCGAGCCGTAGATCTTGATGACGTCGGCGCCCGCGGCGATCTGTTGCCGTGTCGCCCGCATCACCTGATCCACGCCGTCGGCCAGCCCTCCGGCGGCGGCCTGCGGCGCGTCCTGGAACGGGGACATCGTGGGATAGAGGCCGTACCCGGCCACGAACATCCGCGGCCCGGTCATCGCGCCCCGGTTGATCAGGTCGCGCATCGCGATGTCCATGTACTGGAAGGATCCCAGATCGCGCACGGTGGTGACGCCGGCTTCGAGCGTCTTCCGCGCGTTCTCCTGCGCCAGGAACATCGTCTGCATCGGCGGGCGCGCGTCCAGCTCCTGCCAGGGGCGGCTTCCCGGCGCCTGGTCCCACCAGTAGGTCATGTGGGTGTGCGCGTCGATGAGCCCGGGGATGCCGGTGAGCCTGGTCAAGTCGAGCGGCTCAGCGCCGGCGGGAATCCGCGCCGACGCGTATGGGCCCACGGTGAGAACGCGGTCGCCGTCGACGACCACGAGCGCGTCTTGG
Source organism: Binatia bacterium (assembly GCA_035635355.1). Taxonomy (GTDB): domain Bacteria; phylum Eisenbacteria; class RBG-16-71-46; order SZUA-252; family SZUA-252; genus WS-7. Next base: position 13,292 of record DASQBE010000227.1, read on the forward strand.
ATCACGCGTCCTTTCCCGTCGAGGAGCCGCCCGAAGTGGATCGCCTTGAGGCGGGCCCCGGCGGGGGCGACCGGAGTTGCGGCGCCCTTCGGAACGCCCATGTCGCGCGAGATCTTCCACCCGATCGAGGATGCCGCGGTAGGCGCCGGCGCTTCCTCTGCCGCGGA
>DASQBE010000228.1:0-7909 GCA_035635355.1 Binatia bacterium
AAGACGCTTCGGTTCGGGGGATGCGGTGGGTCAGGGTCCAGCGATGGATCCCAGGGACTTCGATGGAACGAGGTCCGGAACTCGAGGCGGTGAAGGTATGACGCTCGAAATCACCGAGGTCCGTATTTCCCTGCGGGACGATGACAAGCTGAAGGCCTTCGCGAGCATGACCTTCAACGATGCGTTCGTCATCCGGGGCCTCAAGATCATCGAGGGCACGAACGGCATGTTCGTGGCGATGCCGAGCCGAAAGCGTCCCGACGGGACGTATCAGGACGTCGCGCATCCCATCAACAACGAGACTCGGAAGTTCATCGAGGATCGCATTCTCATGGAGTACGAAAAGGAGCGGCTCAAGCAACCGTCCCTCCAAGTCACAGGTACCTAGCAGGGACGTGTTGGGGCGTCGGCAAGTGGTAAGCCAGGAGACTTTGGATCTCCCATCCGGAGGTTCGAATCCTCCCGCCCCAACCACTTTTTTGGGCCCGCGACCCGTCCGAATGCGGTAAGATCCGTTTCGTCGCGATGGTGCGGCGTTTTTGTCGAACCCAAGACCAATGGACCTCGATCGCCGGGCCCCGGAGGCATCGTCCTCCGGCCCATCGACCGCCTCGCGGCGGGTCGGGCCCGATTGACGAAGTCGTCAATCGGCCTTGGGTTTTTTCATTGTAGGGGGATTTTTCCCGGAGGGAGACGATGACGGTGAAGCTCGCAACGGATCGGCGCCTTGCCACAGCGCCCGGGCACGAGCCCGAAATCCCTCACCGGCGCACCGCGGAGACCCGGCTGCGCCTTTTCTCCGGAAACGCGAACCGGCCCCTGGCCGAGTCGATCTGCGAGTACCTCGGCACGGAGCTGGGGGACGCGACGGTCAGCCAGTTCTCCGACGGCGAGACCTCCGTCAAGATCAACGAGAACATCCGAGGCTCCGACATCTTCGTGTTCCAGCCGACCTTCGCGCCGGCCACGAATCTGATGGAGCTCCTGGTGATGGTGGACGCCGCGCGGCGGGCCTCGGCCGGACGCGTGACCGCCGTCATCCCCTACTTCGGCTACCAGCGGCAGGACCGGAAGGACCAGCCGCGCGTGCCGATCACGGCCAAGCTGGTGGCGAACCTCATCACGACCGCGGGCGCCGACCGGGTGATGACGATGGATCTCCACTCCGCGCAGATCCAGGGCTTCTTCGACATCCCGTTCGACCACCTCTACGCGGCGCCGGTGCTGGTGGATCATTACATCCACCTCAACATCCCGAACCTGATCGTGGTGGCGCCCGACATCGGAAGCGTGAAGATGGCGCGCGCGTACGCGAAGCGCCTCGGCGTCGGGCTCGCCATCGTGGACAAGCGCCGCCCGCGTCCCGACGCGGTCGAGATGATGAACGTGATCGGCGAGGTCGAGGGCAAGAACGTGGTGATCTTCGACGACGTGGTGAGCACCGGGTCCACGCTCGTGGAGGCCGCCGAGGCCTTGAAGCGCGCGGGCGCGAAGGACATCTACGCGGGGTGCACGCACGGCATCCTCTGTGGGGACGCCGTCGAGCGCATCCGGCGCTCCTCGGTGCGCGAGCTGGTCGTCACCGACAGCATCCCGCACGATCCGCTGAAGCTCGCGCCGACGATCAAGGTGCTCTCGGTCGCGGGGCTTCTGGGAGAGGCGATCCGGCGCATTCATGACGAGGAATCTCTGAGCTCGCTGTTCATCTAACCGAGGCAAACGGAAGGAAGGAGTCGCACCATGGCCATCGTTTCGCTGGAAGCCTCGCACCGCTCGGATGTCGGGAAGGGCGTGGCACGAAAACTCCGCGCGGGCGGTCGCGTCCCGGGCGTTTACTACGGACGCGGCGAGGAATCGATCCCGCTGACCGTCGCGCTCAAGGATCTGGAGGCGGTGATCGAGAGCGCCGAGGGCAGCAACGTGATCGTGGACCTGAAGCTCTCGGGGGAGGCCGCCAAGGACCGGAAGGCCCTGATCCGCGAGATCCAGCGCCATCCGGTGGCGGGTCTCATCCTCCATCTCGATCTCCAGCACATTTCGCTCACCGAGCGGATCGTGGTCGAGGTTCCGATCGTGCTCGTGGGGACGCCCCTCGGCGTGAAGGACGGAGGCGGCATTCTCGAGCACCTGATGCGCGAGGTGGAAGTCGAGTGCCTCCCGACCGACATCCCCTCCAAGCTCGAGGTGGACGTGAGCGCGCTTCAGATCGGCGACTCGCTGCACGTGAGCGACCTCAAGGTGGAGCGCGGGACGATCCTGACCGAAGCGGATCGCGCGATCGCGGCGGTCGTGCCGCCGACGATCCTCGAGGAAGTGAAGCCTGCGGAGGAAGCGGCGGTCGCGGAGCCCGAGGTGATCGGCGCCAAGAAGGAAGACGAGGCCGAAGAGGGTGGCAAGGAGGGCGGGAAGCCGTCCGGCAAGGAAGGCAAGGAGGGCGGCAAGCAGGGCAAAGAGGGAGGCAAGAAAGGTTAACGAGCCCAAGGTCGTCATGGGTCTCGGCAATCCGGGTTCCGAGTACGAGGGGACGCGTCACAACGCCGGCTTCGAGGCGGTGGATCTCCTCGCGAAGAAGCTCGGACGCTTCACCGGATGGCGGCGCGACGGCATGCTGCTTCGCGGGGACGGGCGCGCCGGCCGGCACCCGATCGCGGTGGTCAAGCCGCAGACCTATATGAACCGGACCGGCGACGCGTTCCGGGAGCTGATGCGCGCGGGATGGATCGCGCCGGAGATCCTGGTGGCGCTGGACGACGTGTACCTCCCGCTCGGCACGATCCGCCTGCGCGGCTCGGGAGGAACGGGGGGGCATCAGGGGCTCGAGTCCATCCGCGCCGCGATCGGCACGGACGACTTCCCCCGGCTCCGGATCGGGGTCGGTCCCGCGCCGCGCTCGGCCGATCTTCCGGAGTACGTGCTCGCTCGCTTCGACGACGAGGAGCGCGCCAAGCTGCCCGAGGCGCTCGAGGGGGCCGCGAGCGCCCTGTACGAAGCGGCGTCGTCGGGATTGACGCAGGCCATGAACCGTTGGAACCGATTCGGACTGGACCCGGTTGAGGAGTGAGACCTTCATGAAGACTTACGAAACGACGATCATTTTCGACCCCGGCCTCGAGGAGGCCCGCATCAACGAAGAGGTGGACCGCGTGTCCCAGAGCATCTCCCAGGCGGCCGGCGAGGTGATCGAGGTGCAGCGCTGGGGGAAGCGGAAGCTTGCCTACAACATCCGGAAGCGCCGCGACGGGACGTACATCCACATCAAGCACAAGAGCCCGCCCGAGCTGATCGGGGAGATGGACCGGCGGTTCCGCCTGAACGAGAGCGTCCTCCGCCACCTGACCGTGCTCGCGGTGAAGGAATCCCCGCGGCCGGCCGAGGAGCCGGGGCGCGTGGGCGAGCCGGCCGTGGCCCAGGCCGCGCACGTAGCGCCACACGAGGAGAAGGTGTAATGGCACGCGAAGGCGAATCGAGATCGTTCCGTCGCAAGTTCTGCAAGCTCTGCTTCGACAAGGTCGACCGCATCGACTACAAGGACGACCGCAGGCTCACCCGGTTCATCACGGACCGTGGAAAGATCGTTCCGCGGCGCATCTCGGGCACCTGCGCCCGGCATCAGTCCCAGATCACGGAGGCCGTGAAGCGCGCGCGCATTCTGGCCCTCCTGCCGTTCACCAGTGAGCAGTATCGCTGAGCCCGGCCGGACGCTCTCGCTCGGAAACGTCTTCCGGGCCCTGGGAGCGATCCTGGTCGGCGCCCTCCTGATCGCAGCGACCAACACGGACATCCCTTCGCCGCTCCCCTGGGCGTTCGGGCTCCTGCCCGTGGCGCTCCTCTGGCTCGCGCGCAAGGTGGGGCTCCTCCTCGGCTCCCTCGCGGCGGCCTCGACGCTGGGGGCGCTCTACGCCTCGGGGATCCACGATCCGAACCAGCTCCTGTTCATCGGGGTGCTCGCGGCCGCGGGGCTCCTGCTCGCGGCCTGCGCCCGGCGCGGCATGCCCGCCTCCCTCACCGCGAGCCTCGCGGCGGCCCTGGTGCTGGCGGTCGCGGCGGGCTATCTGCTCGCGGGAGGCATGGACGACCTGACCCGCATGCTGGCCACCCGGATCGACGAGCTGAAACGGCTCGAGACCGAGCAGCGATTCTCCCAGTCCCTCGGCCTCTCGGCGACGGAGTTCAACCACGCCCTCGAGCAGACCGGACGGCTGTGGACGCTTCTCCTCCCCTCGCTCTTCGCGCTAAAGTGGATCGTGGTGATCGCCACGAACTGCTGGCTGGCGTCGGTGCTCTTCCAGGGGGAAGAAGGCGGGTTCCCGGCGTTCTCCGAGTTCTCGGTCTGGCGCGTTCACAACGTGGGAGCCTGGGTCCTGGCGCTCGCGCTGGCCCTGATGGTCACGCGGTGGAAGCCCGCGTTCGAAGCGGGGGTGAACCTCGCCTTTCCGCTCGCCCTCGCCTACACCGTGCAGGGGTTCGCCGTCGCGCGCTACGTCGCGCAGGTGTTCCATATCCGCGGCCTCGTGCAGGCCGCGGTGCTCGTGTTGCTCGTTCTCATGCCGATCCTGATCACGACCGTGATGGCGATCGGATTGCTGGATGTCTGGTACGACTTTCGACTCAGGGCCACGCCCGAACCGGGCTCGCCGCTCGGCGGACGCGGCACCGACGACTAGGAGGCTCGATGGAGATCATTCTTCTGGAAGACATCGGCGGTCTGGGAAAGCGGGGGTCCGCCGTGCGTGTCGCGGACGGCTACGCCCGCAACTTCCTGATCCCGCGCAAGAAGGCGATCGAGGCCGTGGGGAACGCGCGCGCCGTGTTCAAGGACCGCGAGCGGGCTCGCGTGGCGCTGGAGGCGAAGCAGCGGCAGGCGGCCGAGGGGCTGCGCGACGAGCTGGCGAAGCTCTCGCTCCAGTTCAGCGTGGAGGCGGGCGAGGAGGACCAGCTCTACGGATCGGTGAGCTCGCACGAGATCCAGGACGCTCTGGCCGCGAAGGGGTACACGGTCGAGCGCAAGAGCGTGCGCCTGGCCGAGCCCATCAAGTCGCTCGGCGTGTTCGAAGTCCCGATCCATCTGTTCGAGGAGATCGAAGCTCCGGTCAAAGTCTGGGTCGTGCGCAAATAGAGAGGACGGTTCATCAACGTATGATTCGAATTCGCCCGTTGTTTCCGACGCTCGCGGCGCTCGGTCTGGTCCTGGGTCTCTGGAGCTGCGCCGGGTCCTCGGGAGGGAAGAACGCGCCGGCCCGCGGCCCCCAGGTGTGGAAGCCCTCCAGGCCGGACCCCAGGAACACCACGCTCGCGGTGATCGCGGGCCGCCCCCTCACGCGGCGGGACGTGGACTCGGTCCTGGCGACGGCCCCTCCCTCGATCCGCGAGGACTACCTGGTCGATCCGGAGCAATACAAGCTCCTGGTGGATCGCATCGTGCAGCAGCAGATCGTCTATCTCGCCGCCATCAAGACCGGCACCGAGAACGACTCCGCCTACCGCGCGGATCTCGAGGCGACCCAGCGCCAGGTGCTCATGAAGCATTACTACCAGAAGACAGTGCAGTCCCTCCCGGCGATCCCCGACTCCACCGTGCGTCGGTACTACGACGCCCATCCCTCCGAGTTCGCCGCGCCGGGGCGCGTTCGCGTGCGGCATATCCAGGTCGCGACCCAGGCCCGGGCGCGTGAGGTCCAAAACAAGCTCCACACGACCGCGTGGGAGAACGTCTGCGCGCGATATTCCACCGACAAGGTGACCGCGAAGGACGGCGGGATCCTGGGCTTCGTGACTTCGGACGGCGATCAGGTGCCCGGGATCGGGAAAGCTCCCTCCATCGTGGCCGCGGCATTCAAGCTCAAGGAAGGGGAGGTGAGCGAGCCCCTGAAGGCCGAGCGCGCGTGGCACATCATTCGCGTGGACCAGAAGACCGAGGCCGGCCCGCAGCCGTACGCGACCGTGGAGCACCAGCTCCGCGGCAACATCGAGACCGAGCGGAACGAGCATTTCCAGGAGGCGCTGCTGGATTCCCTGAAGCGGGAGTTCCACGTGGTCGTGTACCCGGATTCCATCGAAACGGCGATGAAGCCCGTGTTGACGCCGGCCCAGCTCTTCGCCAGGGCGCAGAACGCCCCGCAGGCGAAGGACCGCATCGATCTGTTCCGGCAGGTCGTGAGGGATTACCCCAACGACAAATCCGCGATCCAGGCGGACTTCATGATCGGATTCACGTTCGCGGAAGAGCTCCGGGACTATCCCTCCGCCCGCGCGGCGTTCCAGGAGTTCCTCCGGAAGTATCCGAAGTCCGATCTCGTGGCCTCCGCGAACTGGATGCTCGAGAACATGGAGCATTCCGCGCCGCCCCCGGGCCTCGAGCCCGACTCGCTCCAATTCGAGATCCTGCACCAGAAGCCGAGCCCCGGAACGAACTCCAAGCCATGAGCATGATCCCCGTCCGCGTGGGCGGCCTCGCCATCGACGAGCGCACCAAGAGCCCGGTCGTCCTGCTGCAAGAGATCGAGGGCAACCGGGTGCTTCCCATCTGGATCGGACCGATGGAAGCGAGCGCGATTCACATGGAGCTTCTGGGGAAGAAATACCAGCGCCCGCTCACGCACGACCTGATGATCAACATCATGGAAGGCCTGAACGCGAAGGTCTCCCGTGTGGTGATCACGGACCTCAAGGACAGCACCTTCTTCGCCAACATCTACGTGGACGGCGGGTCGGGCGCCGTGGCGATCGACGCGCGGCCCAGCGACTCGATCGCGATCGCGCTGCGCTCGCGCGCCCCCATCTTCATCATGGACAAGCTGTTCGAAAAATCCGCGGCGGAGAACATCTCGCCTCCGAAGACGGAGCGGACGGCCGAGGAGAAGGCGGAAGAGCTGCGGCGTTACCTCGAAGGGCTCAATCCGGAAGATTTCGGCAAATTCAATCCCGAGGAGCTATAGACTCCCGGTCGCCATGAGCCGACCCCTCATCGCGCCGTTCCTGGGACACTCCCCCCGCATTCCTGATTCGGCGTTCGTCGCTCCCACCGCCACCGTGGTCGGAGACGTGGTCCTGGGCGACGAGGCCTCGGTCTGGTACGGCTCCGTCCTCCGCGGCGACGTCGGCGCGATCCGGATCGGACGCAGGAGCAACATCCAGGACTGCTGCGTTCTCCATCTGACGCGCGGCGGCCCTCCGATCGAAGTCGGCGAGGAAGTCACGGTGGGGCACCGGGTGATCCTGCACGGGGCGACCGTCCTGGATCGCTGCCTCGTGGGCATGGGCTCCGTGCTCCTGGACGGATGCGTCATCGGGGAGGAATCCCTGGTCGGCGCGGGGAGCGTCGTGCTGGAAGGCACCCGTGTTCCCCCGCGGTCGTTCCTCGCGGGCGTGCCGGCCCGGATCAAGGGGCCGATCCCCGACGCGATCCACGCGCGGCTTCGCGAATCCGCGGACGGCTACGTCCGTCTGGCGCGCGAGCACCTGGCCCTGGGCCGGCCGTGAGACGCGGGCGCGCCACGGTCCTCGCGCTCTGCGCGGCGACCCTCCTGACCGCGGCCGGCTTGCGCGCCGCCTCGGACCCCGACTTGAAGCAGTATCCCTCGAGCAAGGCGGCGGAGCTCAAGGCCCGCCTTCTGGATCGCCCTTCGGCTCCCGAGGCTCCCTCCTGGGCGTCCCAGTACGCGATCCAGCCGGAGCTGGACCGCCTCGAACCGGTGGCCCGGGCCGCCGAGCGGATCTGGGCGGCGCGAACGGGCCTCGCGGCGGGCGCGCGCGGTGACGACCAGAAGCGCCTTCGCCAGATCCTGGCCTCGCTCGAGTCCTGTCCTCTCGATTCGCTGGCGCTGCGCCGGGCCGCCACCGGCCTCGTGCGCATCGGCGTCGTGATCCCGCTCACCGGCCGCTTCGACCGCTACGGCAAGACTTTCTCTCA
>DASQBE010000229.1:0-2726 GCA_035635355.1 Binatia bacterium
CGCGCGCGCGGCGATGGGGCCAAGCGCGCCGGCCACCATCGGCGACGTTCGCGTTCCCTCCGGCCAGCCCGTGGTCGCGGTCTGCGCCCAGGGGAGGTCGAGCCTTCTCGCGGTGCGGGCCCTGCGCGAGCGGGGAATCGAGGCGCTTTCGTTGAGGGGCGGGATGCAGGCGTGGAGCCTCGCCTGGAACCTGGCGGATGTGGATCTTCCCCACTCGAGCGCGCGAATCATCCAGGTCCGCCGCACCGGCAAGGGGTGCCTCTCGTACATCGTCGAGAGCGACGGGGTCGCGGCGGTCGTGGACGCTTCCGTCGATCCCGAGGTCTACGTCCGGATCGCCGAGGAGCGTGGGTTCCGGATCACCCACGTCCTGGACACCCACATCCACGCGGATCATCTCTCGCGATCGCGCGCGCTCGCCGGGCGATGTAGCGCCGAGGTGCTCCTTCCGGAGCAGAAACGCGCGACCTACCCCTTCCGCCCCCTCGCCGACGGCGAGACCCTCCCGCTGGGAACGATCGAGATCCAGACGCTTCACACCCCCGGCCACACCATGGAGAGCGCGTGCTTCCTGGTCGACGGGCGCGCCCTCCTCACCGGTGACACCCTCTTCCCGGGCGCCGTCGGCAGGCCGGACCTCGCGGCCGATGCCGAGCAGGCGCGGAAACGCGCGCATCTTCTCTATGCCACCCTCCAGCGGATCGCGGGGCTGCCGCCCGATCTCTGGATTCTCCCCTGCCACACCAGCGAGCCGATTCCCTTCGATGGAAAGCCGTGCGGCGCGCGCCTCGGGGATGTGCTGCGGAACGTCGAGTTGCTTCACGCCGGCGCGGATTCCTTCGTCGAAATGCTGCTGGGCCGGATCCCGCCGACACCTCCCAATCATCTCGAGATCGTGCGCCTCAACGAGAGCGGCCATCTTCCCGAGGGAGATCCCACCGGGCTCGAGGCGGGCGCGAACCGGTGCGCCATCTCCTAGAAGCGCAGGTCTCGGCGGTCCTCCCGGTCTTCAACGAGGTCGAGAGTCTGCCTGGCCTCATGGAGGAGCTGGACCTCGTGCTCCGCGCCACGGGCCGCCCGTACGAGGTGATCCTGGTCGACGACGGAAGCGCGGACGGGAGCGGCGCCTGGATCGAGGAACGCGCGGGAGCGGATCCCCGTGTTCGCGGAATCCTGCTCGAGCGAAACGTGGGGCAGAGCGGCGCGCTCGCGGCGGGGCTCCAGCACGCGCGGGGCGACATCATCGTGACCCTGGATGCCGACGGCCAGAATGATCCGTCCAGCATCCCGGCCCTGCTCGCGGCCCTGGAGCAGGCCGACGTCGTCTCGGGGGTGCGCACCCCGCGCGCGGATTCGTGGCGGCGGCGTGTGTCCTCGCGGGTGGCGAACGCGGTCCGTCGGGCCGCGATCGGCGACACCATCAGCGACGTGGGCTGCTCGCTCAAGGCGTACCGGCGGGAAGCGCTCGAGGGCATTCCGCTCTTCGCCGGCGCGCACCGGTTTCTCCCGGCGCTCTGCCAATTTCGCGGCGCGAGAATCGCCGAGGTGCCCGTGCGGCATCGCCCGCGGCGGCACGGGGTCTCGAGCTACGGGGTGGGGAACCGCCTCTTCCGGGGGATCCGCGATCTCTTCGGCGTTCGGTGGCTCAAGGCTCGGATGTTGCGTCACAAAATTCGGAGGATGACCCATGAGTAACCTCTCCGCGCCGGTCGCGGCGTGGTACGCGGTCGGCTTTCTGGGGCAGATCACCTTCGGCTCGCGCTTCTTCGTACAATGGATCGCCTCGGAGCGGGCCCGGAGGGTCATCATCCCCAAGGTGTTCTGGTACCTGAGCCTCCTCGGAGGCATCGCCCTCTTCGCCTACGCGCTCCATCGCCGCGACCCCGTGTTCGCGGTGGGACAGGGACTGGGCCTCGTCGTCTACACGCGAAACCTCGTCCTCCACCGCGCGCCGCAGGCCGCCGCCGCGTGACGCCCGCTTGAACCGCCTGCGCGCGGCGCTCGCGTGGCTTCTGCCCGCCTGCGGCCTCATCGCCTCGTGCGGGTGGCTCGGTCTCATCGAGCCGACCGAAACCCGTTACGCCGAGATCGCCCGCGAGATGCTCGCCAGCCGCGACTGGCTCATTCCCCGCCTCAACGGGATCCCTCATTTCGCCAAGCCGCCCCTCGCGTATTGGTCCGCGGCTTCGGGGATGGCGGTTCTCGGCGTGAACGAGTGGGGGGCGCGGTTGGGCGCCGCGCTCGCGGCATCCTTCGTGCTGTGGTGCACGGCGCGCATGGCGCGGCAGGCGGGCGGGGCGCTGGCGCCTGCGTTCCTCGTCTCCAGCGTCTTCTTCTTCGCCCTCTCGCACCAGCTGGCGAGCGACATCTTCCTCGCCGCCGCGGTCGCCGGCTTCTACGCCGCGATCCTGGATCCGCGCACCCGCGCCAGCCTCTGGCTCTTCGTGGCGCTGGCCGTGGGGTTCATGGCGAAAGGCCCGGTGGTCCTGGTCCTGACCGTGGCGCCCGCGCTGCTGGCGGCGGCGTGGGCGCGCGACGCCTCGCCCGCGAGGGCCCTCGCGAGCTGGCGGGGATGGCTCCTGTTCGTGGTGATCGCGCTTCCCTGGTATCTCGTGGTTCTCATTCGAACGCCCGGGCTCTGGACCTTCTTCTTCCAGCGCCAGATCTGGGAGCGCTACGCCACCACGGTCCACCAGCGCGGCGGGCCGATCTACTACTTCCTGATC
>DASQBE010000230.1:0-3012 GCA_035635355.1 Binatia bacterium
TCCTGCGCCGCTCCGGGGCCACCCGGGGCTGTGTCGTGGCGCCCGCCTCGGACGGCAGCGCGCGGGTCCTCGCCGCGGCCGGCATCTCGGTTCGCGTGGCGCAGGATCTCCTTCGCGAGCTGCTCGCGAGGATCGGCGCGGACCGCCTCGCGGCGGGGCCGGTCGTGGCCAGCCGCGCCGGCGTGGATCCGCGGTTCCGGGATTTCCCCGCGTCTCACGCGCTCAGCCCGCGGACGAGCCTGGTGATCATGCCGCTCTCGCTTCCCTCGGGTCAGGCCGGCTTCCTCTACCTGGACCGCCAGGCGGAGGGCCCGCTGGGCACGTTCAAGCAGCGCGAGGTGAACCTGATCGCGGTCCTCAGCAATTACGTCTCCGTGGCCATCCTCGAATCACAGCGCCGGGAGCTGGCGCGCGAAAACGTCTCGCTCCGCGGCCGCCTGCTCGGAACCGCCAACGATCACGGCATCGTGACCCGGAGCAGCGAGCTGCTGGAGATCCTCTCGCTTCTCGAGCGCGTGGGCCCCAGCGACGCGACGATCTTGATCGAAGGAGAGACGGGAAGCGGCAAGGGACTCCTGGCCAGGGCCATCCACGCCTCGAGCAATCGCGCGTCGAAGCCCCTGATCCAGGTCAACTGCGCGGCCCTGCCCGAGCCCCTCCTCGAATCCGAGCTCTTCGGCCACGTCCAGGGCGCCTTCACGGGGGCCGTGCGGGAAAAGGCCGGGCTCTTCGTGGAAGCGAACGGCGGGACGATCTTCCTCGACGAGGTCGACAAGACGACCATCACGATCCAGGGCAAGCTCCTGCACGTGCTCGACAATCGCGAGGTCCGGCCGGTGGGCGGAAACAAGTCCACCAAGGTGGACGTCCGCGTGCTCTGCGCCACGAACGTGAATCTGAAGACGCGGATCGCGAAAGGCGAGTTCCTGGAGGACCTCTACTACCGGCTGAACGACATCTGTTTCCGCGTCCCGCCCCTGCGGGAGCGTCCGGAGGACATTCCGCTCCTCGTGGATCACTACAGCCGGAGGTTCTCGACCGAGATGGGGAAGGAGATCCACGGCGTGGAGCCCGAGATGCTGCGCCTCTTCGCCGAGCTGCCGTGGCGGGGCAACGTGCGCGAGTTGGAGAAGGTGGTGAAGCGCATGGTGGTTCTGGCCAACGAGGGCGAGGCCCTCTCCACCAGGCTGGTGCCGCGGGAGTTGTTGCGCGCCGAAGAGGAGACGAACGGGGACACGCCTTCCACGCTCAAGATGGAAGTGGCCAAGGTGGAGCGCAAGCTCATCGGCCAGGCCTTGGAGCGCAGCGGCTGGAACAAGCTCAAGGCCGCGCGCGAGCTTTCCCTCAGTTATCCGACCCTGCTCCAGAAGATCAAGCTCTACCAGTTGGATCGCCGCCAGGTGATTCGGCAAAGGTCTTAAGTTTTTACTATAAAGCTTCTTTATTCACCTAAGTGCCTCCCCTGAAGCGACTTCCCACCAGGTAACAAATCCGCTATTAAATGACCTGTAATATTTCTTGATAACCGAGCCAGGGGACTGTGCTGAGGGCCATCGGGAGCGAGCGTGTAATCCTATCATGTACATCGGATTGCGGCCTTGTTACCGCCATTATCAGGCGTCTCGACTTCTTGGCATGCAGGGTGCAATGAGATAGTGACCGGAGGGGGGGACCTCCAAGGAGCCCGCAGGTTAGTCAGCGTGGTGGTGGGTTAGCTGCCCGATCGAGCACCGGCCTTGTTCGAAGCAGCCGTAACCCAATAGAGCTGACGAAGCCGGGGCTCATTTTTTTTGCCCAAAACTCCACACGCCGCATCGCCTCGAATCCGCTGTTTCCGTTCCGCCACAGTGTTCCCGATACCCTACGAGCCACGCCCCAGGATGGAGAGATTCAGCAAACACATAACTGATTAGCTAATTACAGTTTACGTCCGATCCATGGAATCGGTGCGGCGTGGCATATCGCTTGCGGTTCTCGAGTGCGAGACAGATGTGTCCTCTCGAACCCCTCAAGGAGGCTGCCATCGTGATCCGGACCCTGACCAGAACGCTCGCCCTCTCGATCGCCCTCCTGGCTCTTGGCTGCCACGGAGACAAGGTCACCAACGTCGACAGCCCTCCCCGTGTCGTGGACGGCGTCTACAGCGTCACCGGGGACGGCAACGTCACCATTTCGTGGCGCGCGAACCAGGAAGACGACATCTCCTACTACAAGGTGTACCGGAATTCGGCCCCGACCGGCACATTCACGCTGATCGGATCCACGCCCAACACCACCTTCGTGGATACCAACGTCACCAACGGCGTGACCTACTACTACGCGGTGTCCGCGGTGGACCTCGCGGGCCAGGAGAGCGCCGAGCTGAGCTTCGAGAACGTGTTCGACACGCCTCGGCCCGAGGGTTTCGGGGTGACGCTCACGAATCAAGCCGCCGTCGACGCCACGAGCGGGTGGGATTTCTCGGCGCAAGCCCGCCGCGCGTCGGCCGACCCGCTGACCGATATCTATTACCTCTCGCAAAGCGGTGGTTTCCTGGTCTACGTTCCCGATCCAACCAACACCAAGATCCAGGACGCTGGATTCGTAGCGCTTCGCGACGTCGATTTCGCGCCCCCTTCGGGCTGGTCTGCGGATGGCATCGTCGAGGCGATCGTCGGTCACAGCTACATCGTGCTCACGCGGGACAACCACTACGCCAAGTTTGAAGTGAAATCGCGCGATGGCTCGTCGATGGTGCTTGATTGGGCGTACCAGATCGATCCCAACAACCCCGAACTCACGAGGCGGGCCCCCTGATGAAACGATCGCCGGCTGGACTCGCGGTGGCTTGGATGATCCTCGTCGCGGCGGCCTCCGGGGCCGCCGCGGCGGACCACGTTCCGGCTCGTGTCACCATGGAATATCCGGCCGAGGACGTCTACCCGGCCCAGAAGATCGTGCACGCGGGCCGGCTGGACGTGGACGTGTGGGTCAACAAGGCCGAGGGAGGCGTGTACCGGCCCGGCGAGAACA
>DASQBE010000231.1:0-2157 GCA_035635355.1 Binatia bacterium
GGCCAGTTGCCCATCGGGAGCGGCTCGTTGTCCCCTTCCCAGGAGAGACGCGTGGAGGCCTTGCGGCCGGCGTGCCCGAGCTGGATCGCGATCTTGGCGCGCGAGCTCGCGTGCACGAAGTCCACGATCTTCTTCCACGCGGCCGCGTGCTCCTCCCGGTACAGGCCCGTGCAGCCGGGCGAGATCCTTGCCTCCGCGCTCACGTCGGTCATCTCGGCGAAGACCAGCCCCGCGCCGCCCATGGCGCGCGAGCCCAGGTGCACCAGGTGCCAATCGTCCGGCATCCCGTCCACCGCGGAGTACTGGCACATGGGCGAGACCGCGACGCGGTTCTCGAGGCGGAGATCGCGCAGTCGGAACGGGGTGAACAGGGGCGGAGGCGGCGTCGAGCCCACCACGATCCGGACCCCGGACTGCTTCGCCGCCTCCTCCGCGAACCACGCGTCCACGCGCCGGACGAAGCCCGGATCGCGAGCCTTCAAGTTGCCATGGGTGACGCGGAGGCTCCGGGTGAGCAGGGCGAAGGCGAACTGGATCTCGGGCAGATCCGCGTAGCGCTCCGTGTCCTCGAACCACTGGAGCGAAGCCTGCGCGGCGCGCTGGAGGCTTTCCACGGGCGGACGGCGCGCCGCCTCGTACGCCTCGAGGGCGTGCGGGATGTCGCGGTGGGCGACCAGGGACTCCGCGAGGGCCACGGCGTCCTCCATGGCGAGCTTGGTTCCCGATCCCACCGAGAAGTGGGCCGTGTGCGCCGCGTCGCCCAGGAGCACGATGTTCTCGTGATGCCAGGATGCGTTTCGGATGGTGGGAAAGCTCCGCCAGATGGAGCGGTTCGAAACCAGGCGATGGCCGTCGAGCTCCTTCGCGAAGAGCCGCTCGCAGAAGGCGATGGTCGCGGCCTCGTCGGCGCGATCCATCCCCGCCGCGCGCCAGGTTCCTTCGCGCGCCTCGACGATGAAGGTCGAGAAGCCGGGCTCGTACTGGTAGGCGTGTACCCGCCAGAGCCCGTGCGGGTCCTCCTTGAAATAGAACGTGAACGCGGGAAAGGGCTTCGGCGTGCCGAGCCAGACGAACTTGTTGGGCCGGACATCCGCCTCGGGGCCGAAGCGCGCGCGATACCGCTCGCGCACGAGGGAGTTCGCCCCGTCCGCGGCGATCACGAGATCGAAGGAGCGAAGGGTCTGGGGATCCCGGACCTCCCGCTCCATGCAGACCTTCACGTCGAGCGCCCGGCAGCGCGCTGCGAGGAGCCCGAGGAGCGCCTTCCGGGAGAGCCCGGAGAACGCGTGGCCGGTCGAGGTGGTGACGTGCCCCCGGTGATGGATCTCGATCGCGTCCCAGCGATGGCTCGCGGCGGACATGGCGGCGGTGGTCTCCGGATCCGCGGCCGCCAGCGCCTGTTCGGTGGCGTCGGAGAAGACCACGCCGAAGCCGAAGGTCTCGTCCAGGCGGTTCCGCTCGAAGACCTGGATCTCGCGGCGAGGGTCGCTCTTCTTCAAGAGCAGCGCGGCGAAGAGCCCGGCCGGGCCGCCGCCGATGACGGCGACCCTCACGTCCCGGAGGTCCCTTGCAGGAGCTGCCCCGCGATCACGAGATGCTGGATCTCGGTCGTGCCCTCGTAGATGCGAAGCGCTCGAACCGACCGGTAGAGCCGGTCCACCGGGTGCGAGGCCAGGAGGCCCGAGCCGCCGAGAATCTGGACCGCGTGGTCCACGATCCGCTGCGCCGCCTCGGTGGCGTAGGCCTTCGCCATGGCCGATTCCAGAGTCACGCGCTCCGCCCCGCGGTCCGCCGCCCAGGCCGCGCGGTACACGAGAAGGCGGGAGGCCGTGAGCTCGGTGGCCATCCGCGCGAGCTTCTCCTGGACCAGCTGGAATTCGGCGAGCGGCTTCCCGAATTGCTTCCGGGTCCGCGCGCGGGCCAACGCCTCCTCGAACGCGCGCGCGGCCATGCCGCACGCCGCGGCCCCCACGGTCGCGCGCATCCGGTCCAGGGTCTTGAGCCCGAGCGCCATCCCGCGCCCCTCCTCGCCGAGCCGGTTCACGGCCGGGACGCGGCAATCCCGGAACGCGATCTCGCCCAGAGGATGCGGCGCCGAGAGCACCTGCGCGTTCACGAAGGTGAGTCCGGGCGAATCCGCCGGGACCACGAAGCAGG
>DASQBE010000232.1:0-8168 GCA_035635355.1 Binatia bacterium
GGGTACGACGCCCAGAATCACCCCACGGGCTCGATGAGCTACCGCGAGACCGCCGCCGCCGCGAGCCTGGCCCGCCGCGTGCGCGGCCCGATCTGGGGCGGCCTCACCTTCAAGATCCTGGGCCAGTCCCTGGGGGGCATCTCCGCGTCCGCGCCGGCGCTCGACGTGGGGGTTCTCTACCGTCCCGCGCTGCTCCGCGGCGGCCAGATCGGCGTCTCGGCGGAGAACGTGGTCGCAGGCTCGCTCGACCTGGGGGGCACGTCTTCCTCGCTGGACCGCTCCTATCGGTTCGGGCTCGGAAGCCCCGAGTGGCGCCTCAACGCGCTCTCCTCCGGGCGCATCGTGCTGGACCTCGCCACGCGCGGCCAGGAGGGGATGAAGCCGCGCATCGGGGCCGAGTTCACGCGCGCCGGGCTCGGCGCGCTGCGCGCGGGGTTCACGAACGGCGGGCCGGTCTTCGGTCTGGGGCTTCGGTTCCGCCGGTACGGGTTCGACTACGCGTACCAGAGCGGCGGCGTGGAGGCGACCCAGCAGTTCGCGCTCCACCTCAACTGGGGTGTGCCCCTGAGCCAGTACGACGCCCAGCGTCTGGTCGAGCTGCGGAAGGAAGCCTCGGATTCGCTCCGCGCGCAGCACGCGGGCGACATCGCGAGAGATCGCGCGAAGGCCGAGGCGGCGGAGAAGGCGGGGGACTGGGAGGGCGCGTTCGTGATCTGGCAGGTGCTCGAGCGGGGCGATCCGGCCGAGCGAAGCTATGTCACCCGCGCCGAGCACGCCCGCGCCGAGATCCAACGGAGCGCAACGGCGGCGATCCAGGCCGAGGGCCAACGCCGCCTCGCCCTGGCGCTCGCGGATCTGGCGCGCCAGGCGCTGGCGCGCGGCGACGCCGAGGAGGCCTCCGGGCTCATGCGCGGCCTCCCCGCGGCCGGGACCGGCGCCTCCGCCGATTCGATCGCGGCGTTGTCGCGCGACGTTGCTTCCGCGCGCGACCGCGCGGCGTCCCAGGCTCTGGCCCGCGCGGATTCGCTCCAGGCCAAGTCCAAGGTCTTCGACGCGGCCGGGCAGGTGGCCCTGGCGCTCCGGCTCAATCCGGACGACCCGCGCGCCCGCGCGCGCTGGAGCGAGATGGAAGCGACGCTGGGCAAGAGCGCGGCCGAGATCCAGAACCTGAGCCGGAAGCTCGCCGCGCTCACGGCGCTGAACGAGGTGGCCCGGGCCTATGCCGAGGGGCGCTACGCCGACGCAAGCGTGGCCGTGCAGCGGTCCTTAGCACTCGATCCCGAGAGCCCCGAGGCCCGCGACTGGCGCGGCCGCATCGCGCGGCGGCTCACCACGCCCAAGCCCGAGCTGGACGCGCGGATCAAGCAGCTCTACATCAAGGGCATGGAGGCCTTCACGGCCGGGGACTACCGCGAGGCGCTCAAGAACTGGGAGCAGATCCTGGTCCTGGATCCTCTGAACGAGAGCGCGCGCCGGAACGTGCTCGAGGCGCGCGAGCGCATGAAGTCCGAGGCCCGGCGATGAGCCCGAAGGCGGGCCCGACCCGCCGCTTCCAGCTCCGCGTCCCCGCGGAGGACCGGCACCTGGCCGAGATCCGCGACTTCATCCAGGAGGTCGGGGAGAAGATC
This sequence comes from Binatia bacterium, assembly GCA_035635355.1. Lineage (GTDB taxonomy): Bacteria > Eisenbacteria > RBG-16-71-46 > SZUA-252 > SZUA-252 > WS-7. The sequence goes on from DASQBE010000232.1 coordinate 1,629, forward strand.
CAGATTCCGGGAAGGACGCTCGCCAACACCAAGCTCGCGGTCGACGAAGCCTGCACCAACGTCGTGAAGCACGGCTACAAGGGGCAGAGCGGCTTCATCGAAGTCATCGTGACCGGAAACATGCGCGAATTCCATATCGAGATCCGGGACCGGGGCGAGGGCTTCGATCTGCGCAACGTCCAGAGGCCCGATCTCGGAGAATACGTGGAGACGCGGCGACGGGGCGGCCTCGGCGTCTTCCTGATGAATCAGCTCATGGACGATGTTCGTTACCGGGCCAACACGGACGGAAACGTCCTCACCATGTCGAAGCGCCTCGGCCGGCGGCGGCGCCGGGCCGGCAAGGGCGCACGGCCCCGCTCGCTGCGCTTTGCTTACACCCTGAAGGCCTTCGGCGCGATGACGTTCCTCATCGCGGTGGCGTTCACCTTCATCCACGTGCGCCAGATGCAGAGCGTGCGCGAGGAGGTCCTCTCGCACGCGCGGAGCGTGGCGCAGGGTCTGGCGCTGCCGGCCTCCGATGTCCTGTCGCGGCCCGAGCCCATGTCGATCGAGCAGACGCTTCTGAACCAGTCCATCCTGGCCGCGCTCAAGTCCAATCCCGAGTACGTCATGGCGCGCGTGCTCGACACGTCGGGGCGCGTGTGGGGATCGAACCGCTTCGAGGAGCTGTTCACCACGGAGCGAAGCGGACTGAGGCACGGATCCGGGGCGGGATTGGGCAGCCTCTGGTCGCCTCCCGCGTACACGGTCAGCGGAGGGGTGGGCACGATCGTGGAGCCGGTGGCGGCGGGCACGATCGGGAAGACCCGGGTGGTGCTGGGCTACGTGCAGATCGGAATCAGCGAGCACGCCATCGAGTCCCGTATCGGGGCGGCGCGCGCCGAGCTGGCCGGCATCGCGCTGCTGACGCTCTTCCTGGGCTGCGTCCTCTCCGTGATCCTGATCGGGATCTTCGTGCGCCCCATCCAGGTCCTCTCCGACAGCGTGCGCGCGATCGGCGAGGGAACCATGGTGGCCGAGGTGGGCGGGTCCGGAAACGAGGAGATCGACGAGATCGCGCGCGCCTTCAACGAGATCACGGCCAAGTTCCGCGCGGCCCAGGGAAATCTCGTCGAGCAGGAGCGTCTCCAGAAGGAGATGCAGGTGGCGCAGGAGATCCAGCAGAGCCTCCTGCCGCGCCACGTCCCCGAGATCGAGGGCTACGAGATCGGCGCGCTCTACCGCGCCGCGAAGGAGGTCGGAGGGGACTATTACGACTTCGTGCAGGTGGACGACCGCACCGTGGGCGTCGTGGTCGCGGACGTGTCGGGCAAGGGCGTCCCAGGCTCCCTGGTCATGACGATGATCCGCACGGCGCTCCGGATGGAGGCGCGCGGGAACCGCTCCGCCTCCGACGTCATGGCCCGGATGAACACATTCGTGACCGAGGACATGAAGAAGGGGATGTTCGTCACGATGTTCTACGTCGTGCTCGACTCCGTGAATCGCGTCGTGACCTACGCGAGCGCGGGGCACAACCCGATGATCCTCTACCGGGGCGAGTCGGACGCGACCTATTTCCTGAAGCCCAAGGGGATCCCGGTCGGCATCGACGCTCCGGACGCGGACCTCTTCCGGCGCACGATTTCGGTCGAACGGCTCACCCTGAAGCAGGAGGACATGCTGGTCATCTACACCGACGGCATCACCGAGGCCATGAACCCGGCCCGCGAGCAGTTCGGGGAAGGGAGGCTCCTGGCCGCCATCAAGAAGCACGGCCACCTGAGCGCGCAGGAATTCTCCCAGGAGCTGGATCGAGAGATCCACGAGTTCACGCTGGGCGCGCTTCAGAACGACGACATCACCCTGGTGGCGATCAAGGAGAAGGTGCAGCCCGAGGAGAGGCTGGAGGCGAAGCGCCGCGAGCTGTTCCGCCTCATCGAGCAGGATGGCGTTCCGGTCGCCGAGGCGTGCGAGCGGCTCCACGTCGCTTCCTCGACCTATTACCGCTATCGCCGGCGGGTGGCCGAGGTCGGTGGGGAGGAGGGCCTGAAGAGCATTCGCCCGCGGGCCTCGATGGCTCGAGCGAGCCTGGAGGAGGAGGCGGCCATCCTCTCCCTCGTCAAGGCCGAGCCCCTCCTGGGGGCCAAGAGGGTGGCGGAGCTGCTCCAGGCGACCGGCAAGACCGGCCCCCATCTCACCCCGGCCACGGTCTACGCAACTCTAAGAAAGAACGGGCTCAACACCCGGGAAAAAAGGCTTGAGTTCGCCCAAAACGGGACCGATAGACGTATGGCAAGGCTGGCCCAGGCTCTTGCGGGGGCTCCACGGGCCGACCGCGCTCCAGAAGGACAAGGAGGGGAAGAATGAAGGGTATCGACGTCTTCGTCGAAGAGGCGCCACGGAATCGCGGTGTCTCCATTTTGCGCGTCTCGGGGTACGTGGACACCACGACGAGCCCCGATCTGGAGCGGCGGCTGCAAGCGCTGCTGCGGGAAAAGCGCTACCACGTGGTGGTCGACCTGGCCCGCGTCGAGTACATCTCCAGCGCGGGATGGGGAATCTTCATCAGCGAGATCCGGGAGATCCGGGAGCACGGCGGCGATCTGAAGCTGGCCGGCATGGCTCCCGACGTCCGGGAGGTTTTCGATCTCCTGGAGTTCGAGAACATCTTGCAGAGCTACAGCGACGCCGATCTCGCCGTGGCCTCGTTCGGCCCGATCGTTCCGGCGAACGTGGAGACGCCCGTCGCGGCCACATCCCCGCGGCACGACGGAACCGGGCTGGATGAGCACGCGCCGCAGCGCAGCGAGACGGTTCTCTCGGACGACGATCTGGTGCGCGAGATCGCGAGGAAGCACCCCGATTACGGCCTCATGCGGATCCAGAAGGAGCTCCGCCGCCCGGAGCTGGGCGGCCGCGAGATGAACCCGGTGCAGCTCTACGTGCTCCTCCGGAAGCTCGAGCTGGATACGCGCGAGCGGCGCGAGGCGTACGCGAAGGGAAGCTCGTCGGCGGGGAGCGCGACGAGAGGCTAGAGACCGCGGACGATTCGGGGTCGCCATTTTCTGGTTGACCCCTCCGTGCGTCGCACCGTAACGTTTCCGCAGCACCCCCTGAGAACATCCTCAGCTCCTGACCCCGCGCTGTTCACCGTCGCCGTTCGCGAGTAAACTCTCCACGAGGCCCAATCGTTGAACTTCTCGTTCTCGTCGACACCCAACCTGCTTGCGCTCGCGCTCCTCGCGGGAGCCCTGTCGCTCGGACTCGCGCTCTACATGACGCGCTACCCGGGCCTCTCCCCGCGGAAGCGCGCCGTTCTGGTCGCGGTCCGCGCGATCACCCTCCTGGCGCTCCTCTTCGCCTCGCTCGCCCCCGTGGTTCGCTATTCGGCCGCCTCGCGGGAGAGGAACCGGATGCTGATCCTGGTGGACCACTCCGGGAGCATGGAGGTCCGCGACGGGGATGCCTCGGGCCGCACCCGCCGCGAGGTCGCCGACAGCGCCGCGGCGTCGATCGCCTCGTCCCTTTCGGGCCGCTACGATGTGCGGCTGGCGCCCTTCGATGCCGCCCTCGGCCCCATCGGCAAGCTCTCTTCCTGGAAGGAGGCCTCGGCCGCGCGAGGCGCGGGGGAGACCGCCCTCGGGGACGCGCTCCGGGAGGCGCTCGACCGCGTGGATCCTGATTCGCTGGCGGCGCTCCTCGTTCTGAGCGACGGCGCCGTGAATCGCGGAGAGGATCCGGAGCGCGCGGTGGAGTCCACGGTGCCCGCCTTCGGGCTCGCCATCGGCTCCCCGACCGATCCTCCCACGACCGGAATCGGAGGCATCGAAGTTCCCGGCGAGGTTGTGATCGGCCGCCCCGCGGTTCTCACCGTCACGATCCGCCACGGCTCCCGGCCCGCCACGCGCGGCGTGGCGCGCTTGAGCGAGGGCTCGCGCGAGCTGGGGCGCGCTTCCTTCGCGCTGGACCGCCCCGTGTCGATGACCCGTGTCGCGATCCCGTTCACGCTCGGGGAGCGCGGGAGGCATTTTCTCAGCGTGAGGCTGGACAGCCTGCCCGGCGACCGCATCAGCCAGAACAAGAAACGGCTGATCGCCGTGACCGCGCGGCCGGCCAAACGGGTCGTGCCCGTTCTTGCGTCGGCCTGGGATTGGGATCTCCGCTCCCTCCGTCGCGGCGTGGAGGAGGACACCTCCTGGGCGGTGCGCCGGGTGACTCCGTCGGGTCCGGCCGGAGTCGCGGCGCCCGGAGAGGGCGCCGAAGCGCTGGCCCAGACTCTGCGGGACGCGGACCTCGCGGTGGTCCGCTACGACTCGCGCGTCCTCACGCCCGAGCGGAGCGCCGTGATTCTTTCCTTCCTCGAGCGCGGCGGGGGCGTTCTCTTCTGGACCGACGCCGTGAATCGGCCTCCCGCCCCGGGACCTCTCACGCGGGCTCTGGGCCTGGAGTGGCGCGATCTCAACCGGCCCCCAGGGCAGAGCTCGGGGATCGAGCTTTCTCCGGCCGGGCGCGCGCACGAGATCTCGCTCCTCGGTGGGGACGCCGCCAGCGCGACCGCGACCTGGCGCGCGCTCCCTCCGGTGCAAGTGCCCGCGGTCCTCAGCGGGGCGGGATCCGCCCCGGCGCCGCTCCTCCTGGCGCGGTTCGGGACCGAGACCGTGCCGGTCCTTCTCGCGGGACGCGTCGGCTCGGGCCGGGTCGCGGTCCTGAACGCCAGCGGCGTGTATCGCTGGGGCCTCACCGCGGCGGGCCTCGCGGGAGGGGCCGGAATCGAGCCCTCGTTCTTCGGCGGGCTCGTGACATGGCTCTCCCAGAGCGCCGACGATCGTCCGGTGCGGATCGAGGCCCCGGACCTCACCCCCGCGGGGCGCCCCGTTCCGGTGCGGGTGGCGCTGTACCGCGCGGCTCTCGCTGCGGGCGCGCGGGCCACGGTGCGGGCGCGGAGCGGCGACGGTCGCGGGGTAGCCGCCACTGCCTCGCTCGGGAGTTCCCCCCAGGGTGATTTCGCGGGCTCGATCGCGCTTCCGGAGGGGGTCTATGTCCTCCAAGGGCGCGTGGAACGCGGGGGACGCCTGATCGGGACCGACAGCGTCCGGGTGGCTGTCGGCGAGGAGGGGGTGGAATTCGAATCCCTCAATGCCGATCCCTCCGTGCTCGGCCGGCTCGCGTCGCGCTCGGGCGGCGACTCCGCGCCGATCGGAACCCCCGGGCACGTGCTGGCCCGGCTCCGGTCGCCCGAGATCGCCAAAGCAAGGTTGATCGAGCTGGACCTGTTCCACAACATGGCGCTCTTCATCGTGCTCGTGCTCGGAGCGAGCGCGGAATGGATTCTGAGAAAGAGATTTCACTTACTCTAACACGCCGTCCCCGGCCGCCCGACGTGCCCGCACTCTCCCCCCGCCTCGCATCGAGAAGGGGGATTCCATGCCGCGCCCATTCGCCGTCCTGTGTCTCACCGCCATGTTCCTCGCGCCCGCCGGGACGATTCTTCCCCCGGCGCGCGCGAGCGCCGACCTGCTTCTGAACGAAGTGCTCTACGACCCCGAGGGTCCGGACGAGGGCTTCGAGTTCGTGGAGCTGTGGAATCCGGACTCGACCTCTGTATCGCTCGAGGGCATCGTGGTGGAGGCGGGAGACGGGGCGCATCCGGGCTCCTGGACGCTCCTCTATGCCGGGGCGCCCGGAGACTCGGCCCGGCCCGGAAGCCCGTACCTGATTCCAGCCTCGGCCCTGAGCGCACCCATCCAGAACGGGCCAGATGCCCTGCGGCTGACCCGCGGCGGGGCCGTGCTCGACCTCGTGGGATATGGCGCGCTCGTAGCACCCGAGCTCTACCGCGGAGCGCCCGCGGAAGACGCGCCCTCCGGCCAGAGCCTGGCCCGCGCTCGAGACGGCGTGGAGACCGGGTCGAACGCCGCGGATTGGGCCGCGGAGCCCGAGCCCACGCCGGGCCGCGCGAATCACCCCGAGGTGAGGCTTTCCATCGCGCGCGGGAGCGGGTCCCTCGACCCCGAGGTGCCCTGGCCCGGCGAGGCCGCGGCCCTGCGCCTCGGCGTGCGGAACCGGGGCCGGGTCGGGATCGAGGCGGGACACTGGCGACTCGAGGTTTCGATCCGGCGTCCGGCCGGGCGCGACACCGCGTGGTCGGCGGCGCCGGTCGCCATCGGCACGGGCGTCGCGATCGCGCCCGGGGACAGCGCGGGTCTTCGATGCGCGCTGCTCACGCCGGCCGCGGGAGAGTTCGACCTCCGCGCCGTTCTCCGCGATCTGGGGGGTGGCGCCGAAGCCATCGCGGATACGCTCGTGATCCGATCGCGCTCCTCGGCCGCTCCGCTCGTGGTGAACGAGATCGCGTTCCGGGACCGTGGCGCCGGCGAGTGGGTGGAGCTGATCGCGCGCGAGGACGTGCCCGACCTGGGATCGTTCTCGCTCTCCGATGCCGGGGGCCACGGGTATCGGATCGACCGCGGCCCGGCGCCCCGCGGGTTGCGCGCCGGAGCGATGCTGGTCCTCGCCGAATCGCCCTCCCTCCTGCGCGCCGCCTATGCGCTGCCC
>DASQBE010000233.1:0-9551 GCA_035635355.1 Binatia bacterium
CGCGCGCGCGCGGATCGGTTACATCCCCCAGGAGATCGCCCTTTATGGGCGGCTCACCGCGGCCGAGAACCTGGGCGTCTTCGGCCGGTACGCGGGGCTCGCCGGCGCCGCGCTGACCGACGCCGTCCGGGTCTGCCTCGATTGGTCCGGGCTCGCGGACCGGGCGAAGGAGCCCGTCATGACCTTTTCCGGTGGCATGAAGCGCCGGCTGAACATGGCCGCGGGCCTCTTGCACCGGCCTCGCCTCATTCTCCTCGACGAGCCCACGACCGGCGTGGACCCGCAATCCAGGCAACGGATCTACGCCATGGTCGAACAGCTTCGCGGGGAGGGAGTCTCGGTCATCTACACGACGCACTATATGGAAGAGGCCGAGCGACTCTGTGACCGGGTCGCCATCATCGACAACGGCAACATCATCGCCTCGGGAAGCCACGAGGATCTCGTGCGCCAGAGCTTCGGCTCGCAGTGCGAGCTGGTGCTCCATTTCGAAGCCGACACCACGGCCGAATACTCCAGGTGGGCGGCGTCCATGGGCGGCACACCCCAGGGCGCGTCGGTTCGCTTCACGGTCACGGACCCCGCCCTGGAGATCGCGCGGATCCTCGACGCGGCGCGGTCGGACGCGATTCCGGTCCGCGATCTCTCCTTCAAGGCGCCAAATCTAGAATCCGTGTTCCTGCATCTGACCGGGCGGGAGCTGCGCGAATGATTCTCTCGATCGTGCGAACGGGATTCATGAACCTGCGCCGGGACCGCGGGGCCCTGATCCTGAGCTTTCTCGTGCCCATTGCCTTCTTCAGCATCTTCGCGGGGATCTTCGGGAGCCGGAACGGGGGCACCGAGCCGATCCGGGTCGCGGTCGTGGACGAGGACCGAAGCGCTACCTCGCGGCGGTTCGTGGGGGCGCTCCAGGCGGAGGCCGGGCTCCGGGTCGCGACGGGCCCGGCTCCCGAGAAGGGCGGCCCGCCCACCCTCTATGACGCTGCCTCCGCCGAGGCGGCCGTGCGGGCGGGCGATCTTCCGGTCGCGGTGATCGTCCCGAGAGGCTTCGGCGAGGCGCCGATCTCCTTCGGCCCCGCGGAGGGCGGGACCAGGCTCCGGATCCTCCACGACAGCTCCGACCCCATCGCGGCCCAGGTGGTTTACGGGCTCATCCAGAAATCGGCCATGCTCTCGATGCCGGACGCCATGGAGGCGGAGGGGACGAAGTACCTGGATCGAGCGAGCGGCGGCCTGACGGCCGACCAGCGCGCCCGCCTGGACAAGTCGATGGCCGATCTCCGGGTCTTCGTGGAATCCAAGCGAAAGGCGCGGGCGCAGACGGGCGGGAAGGACAGCGCCGGGGCGACCCTCTCGGGCGGCCTCGTCCCGGCGGAGATTCGCGACGTGGTGGGTGAAACCAAGAAGAGCCCGCTCGTCGCTTTCTACGCGGCCGGCATCGGGGTGATGTTCCTCCTCTTCAGCGCCTCGGCGGCGGGGGGCGCCATCCTGGACGAGTCCGAGAGCGGCACGCTGGACCGGATCCTCTCCTCGCGGGTGACCATGACGAAGCTCCTGCTCGGGAAGCTTCTGTACGCCGCACTTCTAGGCTTCACCCAGCTCACGGTCATGTTCCTCTGGGGCGCCCTGGCCTTCCATGTCGAGCTATTCCGACATCTGGGAGGGTTCGTGATCATGGCCGGCGTGACTTCCCTGGCATCCGCCGGGCTGGGGCTCACCCTGGCCGCCTCGTGCAAGACCCGCGCTCAGCTGGGGTCCCTCACCACCCTGGTCGTGCTGGTCATGTCGGCGCTGGGGGGGAGCATGGTGCCGCGGTTCATGATGCCGGAGCTGCTGCAGAAGATCGGGTACGTGACCTTCAACGCCTGGGCGATCGAGGGCTTCACGAAGATCTTCTGGCGGGAGGAGCCGGTTACCCACATCTGGCCCCAGGTCCTGGTGCTCCTGGCGGCCGCGGTCCTGTTCTTCGCGATCGCGCGGAGGCTGGCGCGCCGGTGGGAAGTGGCCTAAGCCGCTCGCGTCCAATGCGCTACGGACGCGGCGGCGCTGGCCCGAAACAAGAAATGGTGGAGGCGGAGGGAATTGAACCCTCGTCCGAAAGTAGATCCAGAAGGAGCACTACGCGCGTAGTCCGTTATTCCGCCTTCACGTCACCTGACGCCAACGGACGAGGTCTGGGTGCCGCTAGCCCGATGTTTTCTCGCCCCCCCGACTCAGGCGAATCGTGAGGACCAGCCTACCTAAATGACGCCCTATCCAGCCTCGGCAGGCTCAGACCAGTAGGACGTGGCAGCTAAGCCGCCAGAGCCAATTCAGAATTGGCTTTTGATCTTTGCCCGTGGTTTTACGAGGCCTACGGGCACCTCGGCGCGCGTTCCTAAATTCACCACTCCGTCGAATCCGTTCGCCCCCTCCAATGGTTTCTGGTGGCTAACTTATGATGCTGCAACGTGCTTCCTGGATTCTAGCAGGGTGGGGCCCTGGGTTCACCCAGATATCACTTTACCCCTCCCTTCTCCGTAGTACACTCGGTCGGTTTGGCGGTGGGCTTAACAGGGTCAGGGCCACCGTGCTTGGTAGTTCACTGGGCACAGAAGCGAAGTTAACCCGAAAGTGGAGGTACCTAATGAGGTCCCGGAAGAGCCTGTTGCTGGTATCGGCGGTTCTGCTCCTCGTCCCCGCGGCGGCCTTCGCCAACGGCGGTTGGATGATCGACGCACGTGGCGGACTTGGAATCCCCATGGGGAACTACAAGGACGACTTCAAGTCGGGCCTCCTGCTCGGCGTCGAAGCCTCCAAGATGATGAGCTCCCAGTTCGCCGTCGGCGTGGACGGAAACTACGTCAAGAACAGCGTGACGGACGATAACCGGGCGGCCCTCGAAGCGGCGGCCGGCGGACAGCCGGTGGATGCCAACTTCAAGTTCACGCACTATGGCGCCCACGCCAAGTACATGTTGTCCAACAAGGAAGGCAACAAGATGACCCCGTATCTCGTCGGCGGCGCGGGCATCTACCACGGCAAGGCGTCGATCACGACGAACAACGTCACCGTCGACGCGTCGGAGAACAAGTTCGGCTTGCGGGGCGGCGTCGGATTGAACTGGATGTTGGGCGAGAAGATGGGTCTCGGATTCCAGGCCGACTACAATGACGTCATGACCAGCGGCAGCTCCACGCAGTTCGTCGGGATCTCGGGCGGGCTCCACTGGATGCTTTCGCCGGGATCGAGCAAGTAACAGGCAACAAGCTGGTACGCCCGCTTCGCGGGCAAAGCGAAACCCCGGCCGGGGAGCGATCCTCGGCCGGGGTTCTTTTTTGGAGATTCTGACTTCCCCTTACTTCGACTTCTCCGTGATCCGCATCGCGTAGAACGACCGCCAGACGAACGTCACCGAGACGAGGAAGAACACCCCGGCAAGGACGCTCGTGAACATCGAGCCCCGCTCGCTCGACAGGGAGACCGCCAGCTGCACCGCGAGCAGCCCGAACAGGGTCGTGAACTTGATGACCGGGTTCATGGCCACCGACGAGGTGTCCTTGAACGGATCCCCCACCGTGTCGCCGACGACCGTCGCGTCGTGCAGCGGGGTCCCCTTCTCCTTCAACACGACCTCGACCACCTTCTTGGCGTTGTCCCAGGCCCCGCCGGCATTGGCCATGAAGATCGCCTGGAAGAGGCCGAAGAGCGCGATCGAGACAAGATAGCCGATGAAGAAGAAGGGCTCGATGAAGGCGAAGGCCAGCGTTCCGAAGAAGACCGCGAGGAAGATGTTGAACATCCCCTTCTGCGCGTACTGCGTGCAGATCTCCACGACCTTCTTGGAATCGGAAACCGAGGCCTTGGCGGCCCCCTCGAGCTTCATGTTCCGCTTGATGAACTCCACCGCTCGGTAGGCTCCGGCGGTCACGGCCTGAATGGAAGCGCCTGTGAACCAGTAGATCATGGCGCCGCCGGCAATGAGGCCTAGCAAGAACGGCGCGTGGAGCAGCGAAAGGTTGGCCACGTACTCGGGCTTCAGCCCCTCCGTCAACCCCACGATGATCGAGAAGATCATGGTGGTGGCGCCCACGACCGCCGTTCCAATGAGCACCGGCTTGGCTGTGGCCTTGAAGGTGTTCCCCGCGCCGTCGTTCTCCTCGAGGTTGTGCTTCGCCTTCTCGAAGTCCGGGGTGAAGCCGAATTGGGACTTCACCTGCTCCTTGATGCCGGGCACCGTCTCGATGAGCGAGAGCTCGTAGATCGACTGGGCGTTGTCCGTCACGGGACCGTACGAATCCACGGCGATCGTGACCGGGCCCATGCCCAGGAACCCGAACGCCACGAGCCCGAACGCGAAGACGGCGGGCGCGATCATCAGGGCCCCGAGGCCCAACGTGCTGACGCCGTACGCCATCGCCATGAGCACCATGATCGTGAGGCCCAGCCAGTACGCGCTGAAATTGCCGGCGACGAGGCCGGAGAGGATGTTGAGCGACGCGCCGCCCTCTTTCGAGGACGTCACGACCTCGGCCACGTGCTTCGAGTTCATGGAGGTGAAGATCTTGACCAGCTCGGGAATGATCGCGCCCGCGAGCGTGCCGCACGTGATCACGGTCGAGAGCTTCCACCAGAGCGAGCCGTCCCCGAGGCCGCGGATCAGAACGTAGGACACCGCGTAGGTGAGCACGATGGAGACGAACGACGTGAGCCACACCAGGCGCGTCAGGGGATACTCGAAATCCATCTTGTCCGCGTTGCCGAACTGGCCCTTGCTGATCGTCTCGTTGACCTGGTACGAGAGCCAGCTCGTCACGATCATCATCACGCGCATGACGAAGATCCAGACCAGGAGCTGGACCTGGACGACCGGATTGCTCACGGCCAGCAGGATGAAGGTGATGAGCGCGACCCCGGTCACGCCGTACGTCTCGAAGCCGTCGGCCGAGGGACCCACCGAGTCGCCCGCGTTGTCGCCGGTGCAGTCCGCGATCACGCCGGGGTTCCGCGCGTCGTCCTCCTTGACCTTGAAGACGATCTTCATCAAGTCGGAGCCGATGTCCGCGATCTTGGTGAAGATTCCGCCCGCGATCCGGAGCGCGGCCGCCCCCAGCGACTCGCCGATCGCGAACCCAATGAAGCAGGGACCCGCCATGTCGCCCGGAATGAAGAGAAGGATGATGAGCATGATGAGCAGCTCGACCGAGATGAGCGCCATGCCGATGCTCATGCCCGCCCGGAGCGGGATGGCGTAGCAGGAGTAGGGCTTGCCGGTCAGGGCGGCGAACGCGGTTCTCGAATTGGCGAGCGTGTTGATGCGGATCCCGAACCACGCGACGCTGTAGCTACCCGCCATTCCGATGAGGCTGAAGAGCAGGATGACGCCGACCTTGAGGGGCGGGAACCCGCGCGTGACGTGACCCGCGGCGTCGACGCCCGTCACCGCGAGCGAGCCGAAGTACACCAGCACGATGGCCCCGATGAAGATCCAGAGGAAGATCAGGAACTTGCCCTGCTGGAGGAGATAGGTCTTGCAGGTCTCGTAGATCAGCTCCGAGATCTCGGCCATGGATTGATGGACCGGGAGACTCCGGATTCGGGAGTAGGAGGCGATCCCGAACACCATGCCCAGGACGCAGATGACGAGCCCGAACAGGAGAAGGTTGTGCCCGTCCAGCCCGCCCGCGAAGGTCACCGTGTGGAGGTTCGGCAGCGCGAGATTCGCCTCGCCTCCCTGGTGCTCCTGCGCGAACGCCGTCGAGGCGGGGGCGAGCACGGCGACCACGCACAGCGCCGCCAGCATGACCACCGCGAGTACCGTCCGACCTCTGGTCCTGATTCCCAACATCGTTTCTCCCTCGATTTAGGTTCGGTTTTCCAGGAGGGGGTTGGCCGCCCGAGTTGGCAGGCGCTTCATCGCCCGGTGAATGGTGAAGCCACGCGAGAACAAAGGTTTATAGCAGAACGAGCGGGCGCTGTCTTCAGATTTCGATGTTGCCCTCGAGGTAGAGAACGGCCTCACCCGCGATCGTGACGCGATCCCCGCGGTCCGTGCACGCGAGCCTGCCGCCGCGGGCGGAGATCTGATGCGCGGTCAACTGCGCGCGTCCGAGGCGGTCGGCCCAGAACGGGGTCAGCATGCAATGGGCCGAGCCGGTCACCGGATCCTCGGGCACACCCTTCGCGGGCGCGAAGAATCGCGATACGAAATCGACGCCGGGCTCATCGCCGGGTGCCGTCACGATGAGCGCGAACGCGTCGAGGCGCGCGATGGCATCCAGGTTGGGCTTGAGCGCCCGAACCGCCGCCGCCGAGGGAAGGAGCGCGAGCAGGTCGCGCGCCCGCCACAGCTCGAGGGCCGCGCTTCCCAGCGCGGCGTCGACCGCGCTGCGGGTGGATTCGTTGGCCTCGCGCTTCGGGCGCAAGGCGGGAAAATCCAAGACCAGGAGGTCCCCCTCCCGGGTGACCGTGAGCAGCCCGGAGCGCGTCTGGAAGCGGACCGAGCTCGCGTCCGGTCGAAGACGCGAAAAGATCAGATGGGCCGAAGCGAGGGTGGCGTGCCCGCACAAATCCACCTCGACCAACGGTGTGAACCACCGAAGTCCCCACGCGTCCCCTTCCGGCACGAAGTAGGCGGTCTCGGCGAGATTGTTCTCGTTCGCGATCGCCTGGAGCGTGGCGTCCGGGAGCCATTTCTCGAGTGGAACCACGGCGGCCGGGTTCCCCCGGAATACCTCGTCCGCGAACGCGTCGATCTGGTAGATGGGAAGTCGCATGCGCGGTGATGTTACCTTAGAATCACCCCCCGTGAGAGCCATCATCGTACTCGCCGTCGTGGCCATCCTATCCTCTCCCGCGGCGCCCGCCGACCAGGCGGGGAAGAAATAGCAGGATGCGGGAGTTTCCGCGCGAGATCCGAACCGACCGCGTTCTTCTTCGGCGGTGGCTCCCCGCGGACTCGGAGCCTTTCGCCATGATGAACGCGGATCCCAGGGTCAGCGAGTACCTGCCGACGCCTCTCTCACGGACGGACAGCGACGCCAAGGTCGCCGGGATCCAGAGCCATTTCGACAAGCACGGCTTCGGGCTCTGGGCCGTGGAGATCCCCGGCATCGCGCCGTTCGCGGGGTTCGTGGGCCTCACGACGCCCCGCTTCGAAGCACACTTCACGCCGGCCATCGAGATCGGATGGCGCCTCGCCGCCGAGCATTGGGGGCTTGGGTACGCGACCGAAGGCGCGCGGGCCGTGCTCGCCTTCGGCTTCGAGGTGGCGCGGTTGGAGGAGATCGTATCGATCACGGTACCGGCCAATACGCGCTCGCGCCGGGTGATGGAGAAGATCGGCATGACGTGCAACCCGGCCGACGATTTCGACCATCCGCTGTTGCCGGAGGGGCACCCGCTCCGGCAGCACGTGCTGTATCGGATCACGAGGCCGAGACCGCGGTGATGAAGCCAACCCAACGTGTTTGTTCGTGGGCGGGAGACGACCCCCTGATGCGCCGTTACCACGACGAGGAGTGGGGCGCGCCGGTGCACGACGATCGCCGTCTCTTCGAGTTCCTGATCCTGGAAGGCGCGCAGGCGGGCCTCTCGTGGAGCACGATCCTAAAGAAACGGGAGGGCTACCGGGAAGCCTTCGCGGACTTTGATCCGGCGCGGGTCGCCCGTTTCGACGCCCGGCGACGGGCTTCGCTGATGAACAACGCCGCCATCGTGCGAAACCGCCTCAAGATCGAATCCACGGTCTCGAACGCTCGCGCGTTCCTCGAGGTGAGCAAGGAGTTCGGGAGCTTCGACGGGTACGTATGGCGGTTCGTGGATGGCAAGCCGATCCAGAATCGCAGGACGGCGCGGCACCCGATCCCCGCGCGCACCGCGGAATCGGACGCTCTGAGCGCCGACCTCCGGAAGCGGGGATTTCGGTTCGTGGGCTCCACCATCACGTACGCCTTCATGCAGGCGGTCGGAATGGTGAACGACCATGCAACATTCTGCTATCGGTACCGGGAAGTCGCGGATCTTCGGTGACGCGCATCGCGATCTCAGGAAGCCATCGGGCAGGCAAGTCGACGCTCGTCGAGCGGCTCTCCGCGGCGTTGCCGAGCTACACGACCGTGGACGAGCCCTACCATGTCATGGCGGAGGATGGATACGAGTTCTCTCACCCACCCTCTCTGGAGGACTTCCAGGCCCAGCTCGCACACTCCATCGCGAGCCTGAGCGGGGGCGAGCCGAATGTCCTCTTCGATCGCTGTCCCGTGGACATCCTCGCGTACATCTCGGTACGCGATGACGCCGATGCGTTCCATTTCGATGAATGGCTTCCCCGCGTGCGCGCCGCGGTTCAGACCCTCGACCTGATCGCGTTCGTCCCGATCGAGGCGCGGGATCGAATCGCGATGTCGGCGTCGGGCGAGGATCGAGAGCTCAGGAGGGCTGTCGACGAGAAACTACGCGAGCTATTGCGGGAGGATCCATTCGATTTCGGCGTGGACGTCGTCGTGGTCGAAGGCGAGCCGGACCGGCGGCTTCGATCCGTCCTGGAACACATCGGTCGCGGGCCCAGGTGATGGACCCCTTGCTGGAACGCGTGGATCACCTCGTGTTCGCGACCTCGGATCTCGAATCCACCGTGGCGGATGTCGAGCGGCGTCTGGGTGTGCGCCCCGCGCCCGGAGGCAGACATCTCGACCGCGGGACACGAAACGCGCTGCTTGCGCTCGGGCCGAGGTGCTACCTCGAGATCCTCGGCCCGGATCCAGAGCAAGAAGCGCCGCCGGCTCCTCGCTGGTTCGGAATCGATGCGCTCCCCAGCCCGCGGCTCGTCGCGTGGGCGGCGAATACGGCGGACCTCGAACAAGTCACCGCCGGAGGAGCACGAAGCGGGGTGGGCTTTGGACCCATCGCATCCGGGCATCGGACGCGTGCGGATGGTGTGACGCTCCGTTGGCGATTCACGGATCCAACGACCCTTCTCGACGACGGCTTGATACCCTTCTTCATCGAGTGGGGATCCAGCCCACACCCCGCGAGCTCCGCGCCTGCGGGGGGAGAGCTGGTCGCTCTGGTCGCCGAACATCCGGATCCGCGCCGTGTCCGTGACAACCTCGTCGCGCTCGGTCTCGATCTCGACGTGACGCGGGGGCCAAGGCCCGCCCTGATCGCCACGATTCGGACCGCCACCTCGACGGTCGAGATCCGGTGACTGATGGGATGAAATCGCGAGGCAAGAAGCACTGGGATGCGGTCTACGCCGGGAAAGCCCCGGATCGCGTCAGTTGGTACCGGCCACACCTCGACCGATCCCTGCGTTTCCTGGATGCTGCGAGGATTCCGCCAGCCGCTGCCGTGATTGACGTGGGCGGAGGAGCATCGACGTTCGTCGACGACCTCCTCGACCGCGGCTACTCCAACCTTACCGTTCTCGATCTATCAGAAACCGCGCTCGAAACGGCAAGAGCACGGCTCGGCGATCGGGCGTCCGCGGTCGAGTGGATCTGCGCCGATGTAACGCAAGCGAAGCTTCCTGAACGCGCCTACGACTTTTGGCACGATCGCGCCGTGTT
>DASQBE010000234.1:0-14824 GCA_035635355.1 Binatia bacterium
GGCCTTCTCGCCTGGCTCGGCCTGGCCGCGTTCGTGCGCGAAACGCCGACCGACCGTACCCGTCGCTTCGACCTGTTCGGGTTCGCGCTGCTGAGCGTCGCGCTCGGCGCGTTCCAGATGATGCTCGACCGCGGCCAGTCGCTCGACTGGTTCCATAGCCGCGAGGTGGTGATGGAAGCCGTCTTGGCGGGAGCGGCGTTCTACCTGTTCCTGAGCCACACGTTCACGAGCGACCAGCCGTTCATCGAACCGCGGCTGTTTCGAGACCGTAATTTCAACGTCGGCCTGGTATTCATCTTCATGGTGGGCGTCGTCCTGCTCGCGACCATGGCCCTCCTGCCACCCTTCATGCAGGATCTCATGGGCTATCCGGTCGTCGACGTCGGGCTGGTGCTGGCGCCACGCGGCGTCGGCACCATGATCGCGATGATCGCCGTCGGGCAATTGTCCCGCAGAGTGGACGCGCGCTACCAGATCACGTTCGGCCTTCTCTTGACCGCGTTCTCGCTGTGGGAGATGACGCACTTCACGGCCGGCATCTCGGGCTGGGATATCGTCCACACGGGCGTCGTCCAGGGGCTGGGCCTGGGATTCATCTTCGTGCCGCTCACCACCATATCCTTCTCCACGCTGCCCGCCCATGACCGGAACGAGGGAGCGGCGCTCTTCAGCCTCATGCGGAACATCGGCAGCAGCATCGGCATCTCGGTGGTCATCAGCTATCTCGCCCAGCGGATGCAGGCGAACCATGCGGCGCTGGCCGGCTTCATCACGCCCACGAACGTGGCCCTTCGGCACGCCGCCCAGGCCGGCGTCTACCACCTGAGTTCGCCGGCGGGCATCGCGGCCCTCAACGCGGAGGTCAGCCGCCAGGCCGCCACGCTCGCTTACCTCCAGGACTTCCGGATGATGATGTGGATCACCCTGGCCTCGCTGCCGCTGATCGTGTTGTTGAGGACCCCGGAGAGGAATCCAGCCCGGACGGAGTTGCACCCCGCGACCCACTGACCTGGCCCCTTGACCGGAGCCTGGAGCGGAGTAGAGTTGCTCGGGCGTCGCGAGGCCCTTCGCGAGCCCCCACCCCGAAGGAGGAACAAAGCGTGCGTTCTTCGACAGCGATGGCCCTGGCCCTGCTCTTCGTGGCCGCGCCTGCGTCCGCCCAGTTCAACACCTACTACTCCGGCACCGAGCGGAACGACGGCAGGAGCGTTCCGGCCACCGCCCAGTTCTCGGTTGAGAAGGGGCGAGTCGCGGTGATCATGAAGGGCTCGCGGTCCTCGCGCATGCTGTTCCTGGAAAAAGAGGGCGTCCTCCGCGTGGTGGACGACGCGACCAAGACCTACTTCGATCTGGACCGTCAGGCAACGCAGGGCGGCGACCCGATGGACGAGATGGAGAAGCAGCTCGCGCAGATGCCTCCGGAGCAGCGCAAGATGGCCGAGCAGATGATGCAGGGTACGATGGGGAACGCGAAGCCCAAGCCCACCACCTACGTCTGGACCAAGGAAAAGCAAACCATCAAGGGCTATGACTGCACCAAGGTGGAGGCCATGGTCGGCGACGAGAAGCGCAGCGAGTACTGGGGCACCACCTCCGCGGACTTCAAGATGACGCCGGACGAGCGGAACACCATGCTGGCCATGCAGGGCTACCTCCGCAGCTTCATAATCCGCGTGAAAGGCGGCGAGGGCGACGGATCCTCACGGGCGTTCCAGTGGGACACGAGCGTCGACGGCTATCCGCTCGTCAGCCGTTGCTTCGACCACGGCGACACCACCCTCGACCTCAGGCTAGAAAGCTTCGATCGCAAGCCGCTCGGCAAGAGCCTCTTCGAGGTCCCCTCGGGCTTCAAGAAGCAGGATTTCATGGGAGCCGAAGAGATGGGCGGCAAGAAGGGGAAAGCCAAGCGAATGCACGGCTCACCCCGTCGCCCCGGCCGCTCAGACCTTGTGTGCCTGGGCTTGCCCGGGTCCCTTCACCGCGCCCTCGAGTCCCGCGATCCGCCGCGACATGCCCAGCTGCCCGCCGTGATAAGCCTGATGGAACGCGAGGAGGTTCAGCAGCTCGCCCCGGGTGCTGGTGCCCCCGAACGGATGAGGAACCGACTCGGCGAGCTTCTCATCGGACAGGGCCGAGATGGCCGCCAGGCAGCGCTCGCGTGAGCCGAGGAAACGGTCCCTGAGGGTGTTCCAATCGATCGCTGCGGCCCGGCCCGCGATCGGCTCGAACCCGGCCCGCTTGAGCTCGTCGCTTTCCCATACCGGCTTCTCCCCGAGCGCCCGCATCACGCCGTTCTGAACGTTGGTGAGATGGCCCAGGATCCAGTTCGCGCAATTCCCGCCGGGGGAGGGCTGCGCCAGGGACTGCTCCGGGGTGATGCCCTCCAGATTGGCGGCCGTGAGCTGGTACATGTATCCGAACTGTTTGCCGATCGCTTCCTGCACGTTCATCATATGTCCTCCTCCAGTTCCAAGGACCTCTTGAGCGCGGTCAGCCTGCGCGCCCAGAGGTCCTGGTAGTCGCTCACCCATCGTTCGTAGATCATTCTGATTGGCACGACGTTGAGGCTGTTCACGACGCTTCGACCTTGCTCGGTCGCCTGCACCAATCCGGCCCCGCGAAGCACCGCCAGGTGCTTCATGACCCCGAAGCGGGAAAGGTCCGGGATCTTGGCTGTGATTTCGGTCGTGGTTCGAGGCTTGCGGCGAAGCAGGTCCAGAATCGCGCGCCTCGTCGGATCCGCCAACGCCTTCCAGACCCGATCGAGGTCCTCGCTCATTGGAGCTCCGCGAGCACCCGTTCGCGTGACCGCTTCTCGTCTCACCCCTCCACGTCGCGCTTGAGCGCGTCCAGCATCTGCGCCCAACCTTGCCCCATGCCGTGCTTCATATCCTCCTTGTACTCCTCGGGGATCGGGCCGAAGACCTCGTTCTTGAAGACGAGCTTCGTGCCCGCCGGCGTCGGCGTGAGGCGAACGATCAGGTGGCAGTTGACCGGATTCGAGATCATGAGCGGTCCGAAGATCTCGAGGAGCGTCGGCGGCTTGATCGACTGGACGAAGCCCCACAGGTGGCCGCTGTCGTTCCCGAGGTCGCGGTACCAGCGGCCGCCGGGCTTCCGCTCCAGTTTCAGCTTCAGATTCGGCTTCCCCGGCTCGCCCCCCATGTCGCAGAGACGCGTGATCAAGCCCTCGAAGACCTTCTCGGGGGCGGCCTTGATCTCGATGGTTTGCTCGATGTTCAACGCCAACTCGTCCTTCACAGCTGGAGCCATGGCGAAACCTCCTTGGTAGCTCCCGCCCGAGGGCTCGACCGTCCGGCCAATCCCAGCAGAAGCGGTAACGTGACTAAATAGTCACATAACACGCGCGCCCTGTCAAGCTCGAATTGAGGCGGCCGGGGCTCCGATTCCAGAATCTCGATCAAGGCCGCTGCGGCTGGTGTATCGGCCCAATTCATGTTCGTCTCCCTCAGTGTGTCTTGTTTGGAGCCGTGGTGTGCCATTGCCACGGCATGGTCTGGGTGGCTCGACCCTGGGAAGCGATTCCCATGGGCTGGTGGACGGTCCCTTGTTGCGAGATCGCGCGAAGCATGAAGTCGGCGACATCGGCCCGCGATACGGAGAAGCCCCCGCGGAGGTTCTGCCCGTAGGCGATGGCGTATTCGCCGGTCCATGGCTTGTGGGTCAGCTGGGGAGGGCGTACGACGGTCCAATCGAGGCCGCTTTCTCGAAGGACGTCCTCCATCCGCGCGAGGTCCGCGTAGTGCGCGCGGAGCACGACCTTGGTCAGCGGAGAGAGCAGATGCCTCATGAGGAACCCATCGCCGGGGTCGTGTTTCGGTGGCTTGGGCCGGCCGGGAGACGGTACGGTCCCGATCGGGGCGGCGCTGACGGCGACAATCCTTCGCACACCGACCGCTCTCATGGCCTGGGTGACGGCCAACGTGCCCCGCCAGGCGACGCCCGCCTCGGCCGCCGACCGGGCGCCAAGGCCCGAGAGCACGGCGTCGGCTCCCCGGACCGCGGACTCGAGCGCCGCACGGTCCGGTGACGCCAGATCCGTTACGACGGTGCGCACCGGTCTCGACAACTTCTTGGGGCTTCGCACGACGGCCGTGACGTCATGTCCCGCGTCGACAGCCTGCTCGAGGAGCTGGCGACCGATCCCTCCCGTCGCCGCGAGGATCGTGAGCTTCAGTTTTCGTTCCACGGGGTTCATCCCGAATCCTCCTGCTGTGGGTTGTTCCTGCCCGACTCCGGTCATCACCTACCTCTCCTAACAACAAGGAACATGCCAGCGCGGTCAGGCAGCGTGCTCCCCTGCTACGTCCAGCAGCGGCAAGGAGGTTGGAGAGAGTGATCCGGTTGTGAGGGGCGAGGACTGGGGCGATCGGTTGGCGGCGAATCGACAACGTGCGGGATTCTCCGCACGCGGGAGAGGTCTCGAATCTAGGTGTGCGCGCTCATCCTCGTTCTCCAGCTGAGCCAGATCGTGCCGAGGCCTCCCACGAGCAAGGAGAGGCCCACCGCGGCGCCGACCAGTCGCTCGCCGCTCGCGGGCCAGCGGGCCACGATCACGGCCGCGGAGCCGAGCATGACCGCTCCAGACGCAACCTTTCCGATCCAATGGGAGCGCGGCCTGTTGAACGAGCCCAGAACGAGATTGATCGCGCCGTGGACCGCGAGCGAGATCGCGATGATGACGCTGCCGGCCATGTTCGCGAATTCGCGATTCGAGAACAGAAGGGCGGCCGTGGCGAGGTAGACGAGACCCGGCAGAACCTCCGCAAGGAGGTTCCTCCAGTCCCTCGAGTGGAGCGCGTAGACAATATTCGAGAGCCCGGCCGCAAGGAGGAGCACCCCCAGCACGACGGTAAACGAGCCACCCGCGATCGCGGGGGCGAACAACCCGCCGGCGCCGAGAGCCACCGCGAGGAGACCCATCCCGATCGAGGCGGGCTCGGTAGGCAGCACCAGCCGCTCCGAGTCCCCCGGGGGCACGAGCCCTCGCTTGGGGGCCGCGATGCCCCGCTGACGCTCGATTCGCTCGGCGGCTCGCTTGAGGCGATCGGCCCAGTCCTGGCACTGGTTGCTGAGGATCGAATAATAGTAGCCGTCACGCTGCCGCTGCAGCGCTTCCCTCATGATGCCGGGATCGAAGGTCCGGCCGACGAACCAGTACCCGTACTTCTTGAGATCGCCGAAGGTGTGAATGCTCTTCCCGAAGTCCTCCTCGCTGAAGCGCTTCCCCTTCTCGCTGTACCCGATGTTCTCTACCAGCTGATCGCCTCGAACGAAGAAGAGCTGCTCGTGCCGCAGCTCGAGGTTGAAGAGGTCGCCCGCGCGATTGTTGACGAGGGGGGCCAGCCACGACATCTTGTCCAGGTCGCGCTTTGCGAACCGGGCGTAGGATTCAGGGCTGAGAGGCGGTTCAACCGGAGTCGTCTGATCCACGCTTCACACGATACACTCCAAGGTGCGCCTGGGCACTAGATCATGCGACCGCGAGATTCCGCCTGGGCTGCGCCCCGATTCGCCGGACCAGCCCACTCGCCTGGCCCATGGCGGCCAGACCCACGAGGAGGTGGAGGACCCGGACGATCCAGTGGTTGGGTCCCGGAAAGAGCGGCGCTTGCGCGATGCCCAGGAGGAGGACGACCACCCCCCAGACGAACGTGAGGGCGATCAGTCCTCCGGACACGCCAGCCCGCACGGCCAACGCGGCCACCGTCCACAGGGCGAGCACGAAGGCAGTGCCCACGAGCATGTGGACCGGAATCAGATTCTGCGCGTGCCCGGTCCAGAAGAGCAAGCCCAGGATGATCTGGAACACTCCCGTGATTCCAACGACTCCTCCAGCCACTCTCGCCGCGGTTCTCATGTCGTGATCCTCCTCTCTCCACTCGTTCAGGAAATGGTCGCGGCCTCCGCGACCGCTTCCGGCTCCTCGGCCTCACGCACGGTCACCCGCGCGTGCGCGCCCGAGACGAGCATGTAGATCGACGGGACCACGAAGAGCGTGAAGCAGGTGCCGAGGATCATGCCGCTCACCAGCATGATGCCGATGCTGTTCCGCGCCCCCGCCCCAGGACCGTGTGCGAACACCAGCGGCAGGTGGCCGAATACCGTGGCGGCGGTCGTCATGAGAATGGGCCGCAGCCGCGTCCCCGCCGCCTCGATCACCGCCTCGAGCTTCGCCATTCCGGTCTCACGCAGGTGGTTCGCGAACTGGACGATGAGGATCCCGTTCTTGGCCACGAGACCGACCAGCGTGATGAGCCCCACCTGGCTGTAGATGTTCAGGGTCGTGAGGCCCACGAAGGAGAAGAAGAGCGCGCCGCAGATCGCCAGCGGCGCGGAGCCCGCCAGGATCACGAACGGGTCCCGGAAGCTCTCGAACTGCGCCGCGAGGACCAGGAAGATCAGGACCGCCGAGAGCAGGAAGATGCTGATGAACCGGCTCCCCTCCGTGCGGAGCTGACGCGACTCGCCGGCGTAGTCGACCGTGAACCCCTGGGGCAGGATCTGGCCCGCCTGGGTTTCCAGGAACCGAAGCGCCTGATCCAGGGAGACCCCCGGCGGAATGACGCCCTGGATGCGGACCGCGTTGAGCTGCTGGAAGCGCTTCAGCTCCCGCGGCTCGGTCGTGGTCTTCAGGGACGCGAACGTGGAGAGCGGAACCAGCTTGCCCTCGGTGCCGGTGACGTAGATATCCTTGAGCTGGTCCGGGGTGAGGCGCTCGCTGCGCTTCACTTGAGGAATGACCTTGTAGCTCCGGCCCTGGATGCTGAACCGGTTCACGTAGTTCCCGCCGAGAAGCGTGGATAGATCCCGACCCGCCTCGCTCATCTCGACGCCCTGGGACCGCACCTTGTCCCGGTTGAAGACCACCTCGGTCTGGGGCTGATCGAACTTCACGTCGGCGTCGGCGTACATGAACATCCCGCTCTTGAACGCCTTTCCGACGAGCTCGTTGGCGAACGCGACCAGCTGCTCCGGCTCGGCCGTGGAGGCGATGACGAAGTCCACGGGGAAGTCTCCCCCGCCCGGCAGCGGCGGCGGGACGATGGAGATGACGCGGATCCCCGGGATCTGGGAGAGCGCTCCGGCCGCCTGCATCTGGAGCTCTTTCGTCGTCCTCTTCCGATCGGCCCAGGGCTTGGTGACCATGCCGCCGAACCCTCCGTTCGGGAAGACGAGCTGGAACGTGTTCTTGTACTCGGGGAAGGACCGATACACCCGCTCCACCTGGGACGAGTAGAGCTTGGTCTGGTCGAGGGTGGAGTTGGGCGCCGCCTGGATCACGCCGAAGACCACGCTCTGATCCTCCTGGGGCGCCAGCTCACGCTGCGAGAACAGGTAGAACGGCACGATCAGGAGCATCACGATCGCCCATAACACGTAGACGACCGGCCGGTACTGGAGCGTCCCGGTCAGGGTCCGCTTGTAGGCATCCCGGATGCCGTCGAATCGCCGGTTGATCCAGCCCGCGAAGCCGCGCTCGGTGTCGCCGGCGCGAAGCAGCCTGGATCCCATCATGGGCGACAGCGTGAGCGCCACCACCCCGGACACGATCACCGCACCCGCGAGGGTGAACGCGAACTCCCGGAACAAGGACCCGGTCAGCCCGCCCTGGATCGCGACCGGCGTGTAGACCGCCGCCAGCGTGATCGTCATGGCGATGATCGGCCCGATCAGCTCGCGGGCCGCGTCGATGGCGGCCCGGATGGGAGTGGCGCCCGTCCGGAGGTGCCGTTCGACGTTCTCGACCATCACGATCGCGTCATCCACCACCAGCCCGACCGAGAGCACGATGGCGAGAAGGGTGAGCAGGTTGATGGTGAATCCCGCCATCATCATGAGGAACACCGCGCCGATCAGCGAGACCGGGATCGCGACGATCGGAATGATGACCGCCCGCACCGAGCCCAGGAACAGGAAGATGACCAGGATCACGATGAGCAGGGTCTCGATGAGCGTCTTCAAGACCTCCTGGATGGCGCTCTGGATGTACTCGGTGGAGTCGTAGGGGATCCCCAGCTTCATCCCGACCGGAAGCTGCGCCTGGATGCCGGGGAGCGCGGCGCGGACCCGGTGGATCACCTCGAGCGAGTTCGCCGCGGGAAGCACCCAGAGGCCCATGAACGTGGCGCCCTGGCCGTCGAACCGGACATCCTGTTCGTAGTTGTCGGCGCCGAGCGACACGTCGGCGATGTCACCGATGCGGACGACGACCCCTTTGTCCTCCTTGATCACGAGCTTCCGGAAGTCGTCCACCGTCTGGAGGTTGGTGTTGGCCACCAGGTTCACCGAGACCATCGATCCCTTGGTCTGGCCCAGCGTCGAGAGGTAGTTGTTCTTCGCCAGGGCATCGCTGACCTGGGAGGCCGAGATGCCCATGGCCGCCATCTTCTCGGGCTTGAGCCAGATCCGCATGGCGAAGGTGCGTCCGCCCAGGATATCGGCCCGTTGCACCCCCTGGATGGCGCTCAGCTTGGGCTGCACGACCCGCGTGAGGTAATCCGTGATCTGGTTCTGGTCCAGGTCCTTGGAGGAAAATCCCAGGTACATCGCCGCGAACCGGTTGTCCGCCGTCGCGATCTCGATGACCGGCGCCTGGGCCTCGGGCGGCAGATCGTTCTTCACCTGCGCCACCTTCGCCTGGATCTGGGTCAGGGCGGCGTTGGTATCGTAGTTCAGCTTCAGGTGCACGGTGATGGTGCTCACGCCCTGGGCGCTCGAGGATTCCATGTAGTCGATGCCGTCGGCGCTCGCGATCACGCGCTCCAGAGGGGTCGTGATGAACCCCCGCACCAGGTCGGCGTTGGCGCCGACGTACGCGGTGGTGACCGTCACGACCGCGATGTCGCTGCGGGGATACTGGCGCACGCTGAGCGAGCGGATCGACTGGAGCCCGGCGATCAAGATGACCAGGCTCACGACCATGGCCAGGACCGGACGTCGGATGAAGAGATCGGTGAATTTCATCAGCTGTCCTCCGGCTTCGGCGCGGGATCGTTGCCCGGCCGGATCTTGTTATTGATCAGAACCGAGGCTCCGTTGCGCAGCTTGAAGACACCGGAGGTGACGACTTCCTCCCCTGGCTTGAGGCCGGTGAGGACCGCGATCTGGTCCCCGCGCCCGCCGCCCAGCTGGATGAAGCGCTGCTGCACGCCCCGGTAGCTCTTCCCATTCGGGCCCTTGAGGTCGCTCACGACGAACACCGAGTTCCCGTAGGGCGCGTAGCTGACCGCCGAGGCGGGGAGCGCGACCACGGACGAGCCGGCGCCCATTCCGGCCTCCACCTCCACGAACATGCCCGGACGAAGCTTCCCGTGAGGGTTCCGGAAGGCGGCCTGGACCTGGACGTTTCGGGTAGCCTCGTCCACGACCGAGTTCACGGCCGTGATCTTGCCGGCGGGACCCGCCAACGGGA
Organism: Binatia bacterium; assembly: GCA_035635355.1. Taxonomy (GTDB): domain Bacteria; phylum Eisenbacteria; class RBG-16-71-46; order SZUA-252; family SZUA-252; genus WS-7. The sequence continues at coordinate 9,437 of DASQBE010000234.1, forward strand.
TGCTGTCGGCGGACACGCGCACGACGGAACCGAGCTTCAGCGCCCCGGCTTCTTGTTGCGGCACGGAGAAGTTCACGTACACCGGATCCATGGACTGGAGCGGAACCACCGCGGCGCCGCCGTCCAGGTATTGCCCGAGGTTGACCTGCCGAATGCCCAGGACCCCCGAAAACGGAGCGCGGATCTCCTTGCGCTCGATCGTGGCCTGGATCTCCCCGACCCGCGCGGCCGCTTGCTTGGCTTCCGCGGCCATCTGGTCGAAGTCCGCCTGCGCGACCACTCCCTTCTGCAAGAGCTGCTTGGACCGCTCGAGGTTCAAGCTCGTGAGATCGCGCTGGGCCTCCGCGGCGGCGAGCTGGGCCCGCTCCTGGCGGACATCCAGCCGCACCAGGATGTCTCCGGCGCTGACGCTCCTGCCGGAATCGAAGGCGATCGTTTCCACGATCCCGGGAAGATCCGCGCTCACGGTGACCCCGTGCACGGCGGCCACGGTCCCGATCGCGCTCAGGGTGGCGGGCCACTTCTCCTCGCGCGCGAGGATCGTGGTCACGGCCTCGGGGGGCGGCTGGTAAGAAGAGCCTGCCGCGATGGCCGCGCGAATCTGCGTGAATTTCACGAAGCCGATGGTCGCGATGAACGCGACCATGACCGCCAACATGAGTGCCATTCTCTTTTTCATGACGACCTCCTAGTGAGCCTTCCCACCAACGTCGAGTCCGTGCTCTTCGATCAGCGAGCCCGTGGCGCGGGCCATTTCCGTGCGTGCGTTACGGTACAAAGTGAGCGCGGAGATCTCGTCCAGCCGCGCGCGAGAGAGATCGTTCTGCCGCGTCAACACCAGAAAGTTCGTGGAGCGCCCCGCGTCGTACCGGTCCCGCTCGGCCGAGAGCTGGATCTCCGCCGCTTCCCGGCCAGCGCGCGCCGCCTCGATCCGCTGACCGCCGGTATCCAGCGCGGCCGCGGCGTCGAGCACCTCCGCGCGGATCGTCTTGCGTACGCGGACCAGGTCGACCTCGGCCTCGCGCTCGAGGTGGCGCGCGACCGAGGCGTTTCCCCGGGCCGCCCGGTTGCCGATCGGCAGCCCCAGCACGAGGGCGACTCGAGCCGCGTCGAAGTCGCCCCGGCCCAGGGACTCGAAGGACTTCCCCAGCGTCCCGTCGAGATCGGATGGAAGAGGTCCCGCCACCGGGCTCCCCGGATTCAAGGAGCCCGCGAGGCCGAACCGGTCGTACGAGACGACCGCATCGAGACTCGGCAGGATTCCGTCGTGCGCGAAGGCGGACTCGGCGCGGCGCTTCTTCACGACCGCATCGGCGATTTGAAGCTCCGGCCTGTCGCCGAGCGCCCGCTGGAGAGCCGCCGGAAGGTCCACGGGGACCACCTCGACCGACGCGTCCTCCGTCGGCGTGAGATGGTCCGACCAGAGCGCGTCGTCGGCGCCATCCAGGATGAGGAGCTTCAGGGCGTTCTCCGCCCGGGAGAGCGCTTCGCTCGAGGCCAGGAGCTCCCCGCGCCGGCGCTCCAGCTCGGCTCGAGGCTGGGCGGGCTCGGTGCGGGGCGCGGCGCCGGTTTCTACGCGGGACTCCGTCTCATGGAGCTGTGCTTGGGCCAGGCGGACGGCCTGGTCGCGAACGTCCACCTCGAGCCGCGCGGCGACCAGGGTCCAGTACGCCTGCTCGACGGCCGCGACGGTCTCGGTGACCACGCGCCGGAGCGAAGCGGTGGCGCCATCGCGCCCCGCTCTCGCCACGCGTACGGACAATCGAGCCGCGTCGGTGGCGCGATCCCGGAGCAGGGGCTGCCGCAGCTCGGCGCCCACGCGCGTCTGGTAGGCGGGCGACAGGAGGGTGAATGGGTCCTCCGTCGTCTCTCGGGAGCCGCGCGCCCGGAGCGAAAGGGCCCCGCCGGTCGGCAGTAGCTGCTGAAGCTCGACGCCACCCTCCGCCGACTTCGACTCGGGCCCGATCTGGGCCGGCGACGTCCCCGAGAGGGACGAGTTCACCGGCGCGGTCGTCTTGGCCCAGGCCCCGTCCAGGCCGAGAACCGGATCGTAGGCGCCCTTCGCGCCGCTCACGGCCGCCGCAGCCGCCGCCATGGATTCACGCTCGATCAGGAGCCCCTCGTTCCTTTGCAGGGCCATGCGGATCGCCTCGTCCAGGGTCAAGGGATGCTCGCCCGCGGCAAGCGCGGAAGAGGCGAGCGCCGGCAGGAGCGCCAGCGCGAGTATTCCTGTCAGGATCGTGAGCCTCATGGCGCACCTCTCTTGAGATCGGTCTTCTGCAAGCGGGAATCGATGATTTCGGCGAATCGGGCCAGCTCCGTCGGGCTGAGGCGCGCGAGCGATCTCAGCTCGCAGGGGTTCAGGTCCATTCCGCGCTCGATCAATTTCTGGAGTGCTCTGCTCGGATCTGTCGTGAACTCGTGGCGCAGCGCTTCGTCCGTGGCCAGGAGTCCGATGATTCGTTCCACGTTGAGTTGGCTCATTTGCTCTCCTCTCGAGCTCATCCCTATCTCAAGAGGCGTGCCATCCACGACGAGCGCGCGAACGTCGCGCCATTCCGCAGCGCCCGCTGGACTTGCCCCATCACGGATGAAACGGGACGGGAGGACGGATGTCGGATGGACTGCGCGTGGATCGACAGTGCGTCGATTTGCGGACGATGGGTTGGTGGTCGCCGGGAGCGACGCCGGGCCTGAGGGAGGCCCGGCGTCCGTGGCAGGTATTGAGGGGGGAATGACTCGAGGAGCCTAGAAGCGGTACGACAGCCCGACCGCGCCGCGTTCCATCCAGATCTGGTCGGCGCCGGTCGAATTCGAGAGGCCGGCGGCGCTATGCGATGGGAACGCGACGAACTCGCGGACATCTCCGCGAAGCGCCCAGCGCTCGGCCAGCGGATAGCTCACGCCGCCGCCGAAGTTGACCGCGAAGGCGGTCTCTGATTTCTGGAGCTGGGGCAGGCGATCCGCGTCGGTATTCGAAAGAAACGTGACCGCGCCGGCTCCGGCCGCCAGGTACGGCCTCACGCTCGAGACGGGAAAGTCGGCCCGGAGATTCGCCTGGTAGGCGAGAACGTCGGGCGACTTCCGATCCTGCTTCGTGCCCGATCCGACATCCACGCTCTGCTTGACCGGAATCATCCACGTGAATTCGCCCTCGGCGGCCAGCCTCGAGCTCAAGTGGTACGTCAACGTCCCGACGGCCGGGATGTCGAGGAAGTGATCCGGTAGCGCGGTATCGTTCTTGTTCAGTGCCTGGACGCCGCCCATGAGCGAGATCTCGCTCCGTGGTCCGAACGTGTCCTGCTCGGCCGAGGCTCTGGAGGCCCATCCCACGATGAAGAGGGACACGAAGAGGGCTCCCGCGACGACCCACGCGTTCTTGCTGCTGCCTTTCATACGTTCCTCCTTGGATTCGGATGGCGACGGCGCAGCGCGCGCCGGACGCAGGATGCGCCGGGCCGCGTCGCTCATCGCCTCTCACTGGAGGCTCTCTATCTCAAGCTACGTGCCAATGCGCCGGCCCGGAGGTGAGTCGGCTGAGACCCCCTGAGCCTCTTGGACTTGGGGTTGCGGCGTGCGCTGCGGGTGACGCGAGGATTGTCGCCGGCGTTGCGGCGGAATCTACAGGCTGTCGGTTTCCCTACGGCGGAGGATCGTGTGCGGCGGGAAGGCGGCTTACTCGACTCCGTACTTCTCGAGGCGGGAATACAGCTGGGCTCTCGTCAGGCCCAGGGCGCGCGCGGTCTTGGTCTTGTTGCCCTTGGATTGAACGAGCGCCTTTCGAATCAGGTTGCGCTCCAGGACTTCCAGATTCATTCCGTCCGCGGGGGCGGACTCGGAAGGCGGTGTGACGGCCGCTCCGCCGGAGCCGTTCGCTCCGTGGGGGGTGGAATGGGTTGCGTAAGAAGGCAGGTGATCGCGCGTGATCAACCCTCCGTCGCACAGGAGGATGGCGCGCTCGATCGCGTTCCGCAGCTCGCGGACGTTTCCCGGCCAGGGATACGCGAGGAGCCACGCGTGCGCGTCCCGGGAGATCCCCGCGGCGGGGCGGCCCATCGTCCTTCCCAGATCCTCCAGGAATGCTTCCGCGAGCGGGAGGATGTCGTCCGGCCGCTTCCGCAGAGGCTCGATGTCGATCTGGAACACATTGAGCCGGTAATAGAGATCCTCGCGGAACGCCTGCTTCGCGATGCTGGCCGGGAGGTCCCGATTCGTGGCGGCGATCACCCTCACGTCGGCCTTGAGCGTTCGGGTCCCTCCGACACGCTGAAATTCCCGTTCCTCGAGGACGCGCAGGAATTTGGCCTGTACGGCCGGGCTCATCTCGGCGATCTCGTCCAGGAACAGGGTCCCGCCGGCCGCCTGCTCGATCCGCCCGACCTTGGTCGCGATGGCGCCGGTGAACGCGCCCTTCTCGTGTCCGAAGAGCTCCGACTCGAGAAGCTGCTCCGGGAGCGCCGCGCAGTTGATCGCCACGAACGGCTTCCCGGCGCGCGACGAGCCCTGGTGGACCAGGTTCGAGATCACTTCCTTGCCGGTTCCCGATTCCCCGGTGATGAGGACCGTGGTCTCCGAGGACGCAACCCGCCCCACGGCCAGCAGCGAGCCCTTCCAGGAAGACGACACCCCCACGATCCTGCCCCGGCCCCGCGACGCGACCTCGTGCACCAGCGTCTCGACGGTTGCCTCCAGCCTCTCGGCACGCTCGCGGGATTCCGCCGCGGTCCGGGCCTCGTGGGCCAGGCGCTCGTGCGACAGCACCAGGGCAATCCGGTCGGCGAGGCGGCGCGCCACGTCCTCGTCTTCGCGATTGAAGCGCGAGGGCTCCCGGTGGAAGAAGCTCAGCCCTCCCCGGATCTCGCCCGAGAGCCAGACCGGGACCCGGAGCCAGGACCTCATGCCCGAGGAGATGATCAGACGGTGCCGCTCCGTGTCGGGGACGAGGTCGCGCGGGATGTCGTCCACGATCTCGAAGTCGACGCGGCGCGCCAGCTCCGCTTCCGTGAGCTCGACCGGAAAGGCGGGCGGCTGGACGTCCGTCTGCCCCGCGGACGCGGCGATGCGGATGGTCCTGGTACGCATGTCCAGCTCGGTCAAGCACATCATGTCGTGCGGCAAGATGGGCTGCATCCCATCCGAGAGGCGCTGGAACACGGTGCGGATGTCGAGGGATTCGGCGAGGGTGCCCAGAAGCGCGTCGATGCGGTCCAGCCGATCCGCGCGGCGGCGCCCCGTATCCCAGATGCGCCAGTGCTCCACGGCCGAGCCCAGCAAGGCCGCGATCGGGCGCAGGACCTCCTGGTGCTCCTCCGTGAACGAGCGCGGCTGATAGGAGGACAGCCAGACGCCGCCTCGAAGGGTGTCCGAGGAGCGGAACGGCTCCCACAT
>DASQBE010000235.1:0-9130 GCA_035635355.1 Binatia bacterium
GAGCGGGGCCGCGTCTATGCCGAGAACCTCGGATTGGCCCTCCAGCTCACGAACATCCTCCGCGACATCGGCTCCGACCTGAAGCGCGGGAGGATCTACCTCCCGCTCGCGGATCTGAAGGCGTGCGGCTACTCGGTGGACGACCTGAAGCGCGGGGAACGAAGCCCCGCGTTCCACCATCTCATGCGATTCCAGGCCGAGCGGGCTCGCGGATTCTTCGACGCGGCCGAGCAGGAGGCGGCGACGCTCGACCGGAAACGGATCCTGGCGGCCCAGATCATGGGCCGAATCTATCGAAGGCTTCTCGAGCGGATCGAAGCCTCGGGCTACGACGTGTTCCACCGCGAGATCCGCGTTCCATTCCTCGAGCGCGCCTGGATCGCCGGAAGCTCCATCCTCTCGGCCCACGCCCTGCGATGAGCGGTCGCTTCGACGCGATCGTCGTGGGCGCCGGCTTCGCCGGGGTCGCGGCGGCCACATCGCTCGCCGAGCGCGGCGCGCGCGTGCTCGTGCTGGAGACGAGGCAGCGCCCGGGGGGCCGCGCCTATTCCTGGACCGACCCCGGGACGGGCGAAGTGCAGGACAACGGCCAGCATGTCCTCGCCGCCTTCTACGAGGAGACGCGCCGGCTCCTTCGCCGCCTCGGGACCGAGGACGCGCTTCAGGTAGATCCCACGTTCCGTCTCGAGATCTGGGAGCGCGGGCGGGGATCCTTCACGCTTCGCTGCCCGGACCTTCCTTCCCCGCTCCACTGGCTGGCCGCGATCGGCACGTGCCGAAGGCTGGGCGTTCCCGCCCGCCTCCTCGCGCTCGATCTCCCCCGGCGGGTGCGCGCGCTCGCGGCCCGCAACGGGGACGGCTCGAACCTCACCGTGGATTCATGGCTGCGCGAGATCGGCGGGAACGAGGACCTGAACGCGATCCTGCATCCCCTGGCACTCGCGTCCCTCAACGAGTCGCCGTCCGAAGGGGCGGCCGGCCTCTTCGGCCGCGTGCTCGACCGCATCTTCCAGAGCCCCGCCCGATCCAGCGGGCTCGCGCTCCCGGGGCGCGGGCTCGGAGACCTCCTCGCGGGCTTCGAGGAATTCGTCGGCGCGCGCGGAGGCGAGGTCCGCTATCGCGCGACCGTCCTCGGCGTCCGCGTGGAGTCCGGCCGGACGGCCGGGCTCTCGCTCCTCGCGGGCGAGCGCCTCGAGGCGCCGTGCGTCATCCTCGCCGTCCCTCACGACCGGGCTGGATGGATGCTCGCTCCCGAGCACTTCGGCGCCTTCCACGGGATCACGCAAGTCCCCTGGTCGCCGATCGTCTCCACGGTGCACACCTACGACCGCCCCGTTCTCGCTTCGCGGTTCGTGGGGCTGCTCGGCACGCGAACCCAATGGGCGTTCGACCGTGGCTCCTCGCCCGCGGGAGGCCACGCGGTCGGCACGGTCCGGAGCGCGGCCTTCGCCGACGAGGAGCGTCCCGGTGCCGCGATCCTCGAGGAGACCGCGCGGGAGCTGGCCGAGGCGTTCCCCGCGGCGCGCGGGGCGACGCTCCTTCGCGCGCGCGTCTACAAGGAGCGGCGCGCGACCATCCGAGCCACGCCCGGGGTGCAGGCGTTACGCCCCCCGACGCAGACGGCGGTGCACGGTCTCTTCCTCGCCGGCGACTGGACCGACACGGGGCTGCCCCCCACGATCGAGGGCGCGGTCCAGAGCGGGCATCGCGCCGCCGGGCTGGCGGCTTCGGCGTGAGACCCTCGCCGCCTCCTTCCCTGCGCCGGGCCGTCCTCGCCTGGTACTCGGGAGCGAAGCGCGATCTCCCCTGGCGGCGGACCCGTGATCCCTACGCCGTCTGGGTGAGCGAGATCATGCTGCAGCAGACGCGCGTCGAGACCGTCGTCCCCTTCTACGAGCGATTCCTCCGGCGCTTTCCCGATGTGGAGTCGCTCGCGAGGGCCCGCGAGCCGGCCGTGCTCGCCGCGTGGTCGGGCCTCGGCTACTACCGCCGCGCGCGGCACCTGCACGCGGCGGCTCGCATGGTCGCGCGCGAGCACGGAGGGCGGATTCCCGGTGACCGCGTATCGCTTGAGGAGCTCCCGGGGATCGGCGGCTACACCGCGTCCGCGATCGCGAGCATCGCCTTCGGGGCGCCCGGGGCCGCGGTGGACGGGAACGTGATTCGCGTCATCGCGCGGATCGCCGGGTTCCGGGGCCGGCGCGATTCGGCCGCGCTCCGCCTCCAGGTCGGCGCGTGGGCCGAGTCCCTGACCCTCGGCCCGAGCCCCGGCGACTGGACGCAGGCCGTGATGGAGCTGGGCGCCTTAGTCTGCCTCCCGCGCGATCCGCTCTGCACCCGCTGTCCCGCCGCGCGCCTCTGCGTCGCGCGGAAGAGCGGCGATCCCGGCCGCTACCCGGAAGCCTCCACCCCGAAGGCGCCCCGCGCGGAGCGACGGCTGCTGCTTCTTGCGAGCGCGGGGGACCGCGTCCTCCTCGTCCCGGACGAAGCCGACGCCAAGGCCTCCTGGACGCTCCCCTATGCGGTGCTCGGCGCCTCGGCCTCGCCCCGGAGCGCCGCGCGCGCGTTGGCGGCGCGGCATCTGAGGCGCGCGGCAGAGCCATCCGGTCCGAGCACCACCTTCCAGCACCGGACGTTCTCGCACAACATGACGTACGAGGTCTGGTGCCTGAAGCTGCCACGCGGGGCGAAACCGGACCCCGAGCGCGTCTGGGCCACGCGCCGACAGCTCCGCGGGCTTCCGCTGCGATCCCCGACCCTCAAGGCATTGAAGAGCCTGGACCCCTGACTACACCCCGAAGGCGACGGGATCCCAGGTGAGGCCGAGCTCCGACGGGGGCGCCATGTAACCCGCGAGCGCGGAGGCGGCCACGACGGGCGGGCTTGCGAGGTAGCCCTCGCCACCCAGGCCCATGCGGTTCTGCCAATTCCGGTTGAAGCTCGTGATGGCGCGCTCGCCCTTCGAGAGCGCGTCGGGTCCCTGCCCGAAGCAGGGGCCGCACCACGACTGCCGCACCTCGCCCCCCGCCGCGCGAAACACCGAGGCGATGGACTCCCCGGCGAGGCGCGGATCCGGTCGCTCGATCAGCCTCTTCACCGTGCCGCTGCCCGGGAAGATGACGAACTCGGCGCCGGGGGCGACCCGCTCGATCCCCCGCGCCCTCGCCGCGCGCAACACCAGCGCCGCCTGGAGGAGATCGTCGTATCCGCCGTTGGTGCAGGATCCGATCATCGCCTTGGTGAACGTGATGCGCTCTCTCGCGATCTCCTCCGCCGCGAAGGCGTTCCCGGGGCTGAAGGGCTTGGCGATCATCGGCACCACCCCGGCGAGATCGAATGTCTCGTCGATCTCCCAGCGCGCGTCCTCCCCGGGAGCCACCCGGGGGTAGCGGAGCTTAAAGCCCCGCTCGCGGTACCAGGCCTCCGTCACGTCGTCCTGAGCGAAGATTCCGTTCATCGCCTCGGCCTCCGCCATCATGTTGGCGATGGTGTTCCGATAGGGGATCGGGAGCTCGCGGCTCGAATCCACGAACTCCACGCTCATGCCCTGCGATTGCTTCGCGCCCCAGCCGTGCAGGAGCTTCAGCACGATGTCCTTCCCGCTCACCCAGGGCTGGAGCTTCCCCGCAAAGACCACCCGCCGCTGGCGGGGCACCGTGAAGTAGACGGCGCCCAGCGCCCAGCCGAACCCCAGGGTGGTGCTCCCCACTCCGATTCCCAGCGCTCCGTAGGCGCCGTACGCGCGGCTATGGGAATCGGCGCCCGGGTAGAACCCGCCGGGGAGGATGAGCCCCTGCTCGGGGAAGTAGAAATGGAAGATCCCGGTGCCGGGCGGAGCATAGAAGGGGGCCCGGATCCCGTGCTTCTCCGCGAACTCGCGCGAGATCGAGGTTTGCTTCTCGTCGGCTTCCTTCCCGGTGAAGACGAAATGATCGTTGGCGATCGCGACGCGCAGCGGCTCCGCCTCGCCCCCGCCCACGATCTGACGATACGTGTGGATCGCGAACGGCGCGGTGCCGTCGGACGCCGGGAGCAAGTCCGCGAAGAGCTCGATCGTATCGCCGGGCTTCACCTCCGCCCTCTTGTCCACGCGATGCGCCCAGACGATCTGCTCGGTGCTCGACATGGAGCGCGCGGCCGCGGCATCGGGAAACGCGACCTCCATCGCCTTCCGTCCCGCGCGGAACTCCCGGCGCCCCGTCTCGAAGATGCCGCCGCCCTGGCGGATTTCCTGCTCCTTCGTGGAGAGCGGGATCGGCTCGTAGGATTTGGAGCGCGTGACGTTCCGGAGCGCCCGCGTCGCGGGATCGAACTCGAATTCGTCGCCGTCCTGGGCGTCCCGGACGGCCTCGGGGCTCTGCACGGCGTGCAGCCCGAGATTCAGCGCGTTGCGCCGGAAGATGTCACCCATCCCCGCGCCGCAGACGATGACCATCGTGAGCCCTGACTCCTCCGCGATCGCCTTCAGCCCCGCGGGGGACATCTCGCGGGAGGAGCCGATGGCGAAGCGGTCGCCGGCGATCAGGAAGGTTTCGCCGCGCCGAACGCGACCGCGGAAGTCGGGCATCAGGTAGCGGAAGGCGCCCTCGATCCAGCGCTTGTCCAGCGTGGCGAGGCTCTCGGAGACGCAGTCCTGGGCGGGTGTGATCTGATCGGTGTCGATGGCGTCGAGCTTCTGCCCCGGACGCTTGGGGTCCCAGAAGATGAGCGCGCGGCCGCGCACGGGGGCGGCGCTCACTGGAGCCCGCGGGCCAGGTAGAGCTCGCCGTGGACCCTCATGTAGCTGATCACGAAGGAGCGGCCGTCGCGCCCGATCAAGAGCGAGTTGATGCCCGATACTCCACCCGGGCTGCGCGGGGAGACCGCGTGCCAGAACTCGCGCTTCCCGGTCGCGACCTCGACCCGGTGGATCGAGCACGGGAGCTTCCCGCGCTCGTAGGCGAAGACGGCGTCTCCTTCGGGGGACCAATGGTGGGGCCGCTCTCCGGGGAGAATTCCCTCGAGGGGCCGCGGGGACCCGCCATCGAGCGGAAAGATGGCGTGGTCGCCCGACGAATCCTTGGCGAGGACACCCTTGCCGTCCGGCGAGACGCGACCCAGATGAAGCCCCACACCCTCGTCGCTGATCGGACGCGCGCTCTTCGATTCGAGGTCGTAGACGTAGAGCCGGATCGCCTTTCCCGACTCCGTGGCCGAGAGGCAAAGGCCCTTCCCGTCCGGGAGCCAGGTCGCATCGTGCACCCTCAACCCCGCCGTGGGGAGAGCCTGCTCCCGGCCCGCCCCGACCGGGATGAGGATCAAGGTTCCGTCCTTGTTGGCCAGGACCCAGCGGCCATCCGGCGAGAACTCGCCCGCCTTCGCATCCCCCAGACGAACCGCCGGAGATCCGTCCGTGGCTCTCATGTACGCCGAAGGCGCTCCCCCGCTGGACAAGCCGGTCTCATCGAACAGCACCCACTTCCCGTCCGGCGAGATGTCCCGGCCAAGGGACCAATCCAGACAGGAAAGGTCCCGGGGATCCTCGCCCGGCCCATGCCACTCCATCTTCATCTGCGGCGTGGCCTGGATGAAGAGCATCGCGCCGGAGGCGGACACATCGGTCAAATAGGGAAATCCCGTCTGGCGTTGAAGGACCCGGAGCGTCCCGTCGGGCCTGTTCTCGTGCATGGCCGGAGAGCTTCCAAGGCGCTGCCCCGAGATCCAGATGGTTCCGCGGGGAGACCACGCCATTCCCCAGGCCGTGGACCACGACGTCGAAAGCGTTCGGGCCCGTCCCTCCGCGTCGATCTCGACCACGTTGCCGCCGTTGTCCCCCCGCGTCGGATGCTCCAGCACCGCGACTTTCTTCCCGTCGCGAGAAACGCGCGGGTGGCTCAGCCAACCGTGCGACTGGTAGAGCCTGTGCCCGATCGGATACTCCAGATGAAAGACCCCGCCCAGATCCCGAACCACCGCCAGGCCCTTGCCATCCGGGCTCCAGTCCGCGAACGTGACCCGGTCCGCGACGTGCCGGGGAATCCCTCCCATCATGGAGACGCGGGCCAGGGTTCCCAGCTCGACGAAGCCGCCCGTGTCCATGGTGTCCAGCCGGACGGCCAGCTCGCTCGTGGACGCGACGGCCAGAAGATCCGCCTTCAGTCCGATGGCGCGGGACTCGGGCATCTCCACGCGGACCACGAAGATCTCGGAGGGCTGCCCGTCCCAGGCCGCGCTGTACACCACCGTCTGACCGTCGGGGGCGAATCGCGCCCCGCTGATCTCGCCGTCCCGGAACGTGAGCCTCTGATAGCTGGTGTCCGCTCCGGAAGCCGCAGAGGACGCGCTCCCCGAAGCCTCGCCGCGGCCCCCACCCTCTCGCACCAGCTCCAGCGCCAGCGCCAGGTCGCGCGCTGAATCGATCCGGGCATCGGCGTGTTTCTCGAGGCAGCGCCGCAATACCTTCCCCAGCCCGGGATAGGCCGTCTCGACCTCCCGCGGCAGGGGCGGCGGATCGCCCCTCAAGATCGCGCTCATGCGATCCGCGATGGTCTCACCGGGAAACGCGGGCGCGCCGGCCAGCATCTCGTAGAGGATGGCGCCCAGGGTGAAGAGATCCGTGCGGTGGTCCACGCCGAGGTCGCGGATCTGTTCCGGAGCCATGTAGCTCGCGGTTCCCAGGAGCTGCCCCGTGACGGTGAGGTTCTGGAGCGTAGGGCCGGTGTCGCTCACTCTCCCCAGGCCGTCCTTCGTGATCTTCGCGATCCCGAAATCCAGGATCTTCACGCGCCCGTCCGGGAGGAGGATGAGATTCTCGGGCTTCAAGTCGCGATGGACGATGCCCTTCGCGTGCGCCGCGGCCAGCGCCAGGGCGATCTCCGTGGCCAGCTCCAGCGCGCGCCCGGCGGGAATGGGTGCTGCGTCCAGCGCCTGCCGCAGCGTCTCGCCCTCGATGTACTCGGAGACGATGTACGGCGTCCCCTCGAAGGTGCCCACATCGTAGACGGCCATGATGCCGGGATGGTTGATCTGCCCGGCGGCGCGGGCCTCCTGCTCGAAGCGCCGCATGCGGTCCGGATCGGAGATGAAGCTCTCGGGCAGGACCTTGACCGCCACGTCGCGCGAGAGCCGCTCGTCGCGGGCGCGATAGACCTCGCCCATGCCGCCGGCGCCGAGGAGCGCGACGATCTCGTAGGGTCCGATGCGGGTGCCGGTCGTGAGTGCCATGGGTTCGGCGCGGGAGCGCGGGGGCGCTCGCGGCGTGCTTCAGTCTAGCGGGCGTCCCTCAGATCGTCGAGCGCTCCTTCGAAGGCGCTCCGCACGCCTTCCATCGGCTCGCCGGGGAGCGCCTCGCGGAGCGCGCTTCCGGCGCGTCCCGACTTGAGCTTCCCGAGGGAGCGGGCGGCCGCCGTGCGCACGCGGAACCAGGGATCGCGGAGAAGCTCGATCAACCGCGACTCGACGCGGTCCTCCAGGATGCCCAGCTTGCCCAGCGCCTTGGTCGCGGCCTCCCGCGCTTCGTTCTTGTAGAGGGGGCGTGTGTACTCGAGGACGATCGGAACGGCCCGCGGATCCCGAAGCAGGACGAACCCGTCGAAGATGAGCTGGCGAAGGACGTCGCGGTGACTCTCGCGCGGAAGCTCGGCCCGGAGGGTCTCGAAGGCGTCCTCCCGCTTGGCCCGCGCGATGCCGAGGAGCGCCATGCCGGCGTTGTACTTGCTCTCTTCGGAGGAAACCATCCGGCGCAGGTGCTTCAGCGCTTCGTCGCCGCCGATCCAGCCCAGCGCCCAGGCGACGGCGCGGCGGACACGCGGCTTCTGTCCCTTCGCAAGGTTCGCGACGCGCTCCACGAGGTCGGCGCGGCGCGTCCCGATCTCGCCCAGCGACGCCAGGGCCGCGATTCGCACGCCCCAGAATCGGTCGCTCCGCGCGGCCCGCGTGAGCGCCTCGACCGCGGCCTCGTGCCCCGAGGACGCGAGCTCGCGGGCGCAGCGAATGCGCTCGAGAACGAAGTCGGATTCGGCGAGACCGTGGAGCAGCTCCTCGGCGGAGCGCGGAAACTCCATGAGCTTCATCAAGTCGTGCTCGGGATCCAGCGCGACATAACGCGGTTTCTGCGGCAGGGGAATCTGGATCGTCTCCTTGCGCTGCTGGACGTCGATCGGGAGCCTCAAGCGGCGCTCCCCCACCAGAAGCTCCAGCATCATGGGCAGGCGGAACACCGCCGGCGTCACCGCGTCCGGCTCCTGGACCTGCTCCACCGTGAGCAGGAGCGATTTGGACCCCGCGTCCCACTCGCGGGTCACCCGGATCTCGGGATGCCCTCCGCGGTGGATCCACTGGTCGAAGAACCAGGAGAGGTTCCGGCCGGAGACCTCCTCGCAGGCGCGCCTCAAGTCCCCGGTCTCCACACCCCCGAACGCGTGGCGCTCGAGGTAGAGCTTGAGCCCGCGCCTCCAGACCGCGTCCCCCAGGGTGGCGCGGAGCATGTGAACGACCGTCGCTCCCTTCTCGTAGAGATGGCGGTCGAAGATGTCGGAGGGATGCCGGAAGCGCGTTTCCACGATGGGGCGCCGGTAGTCTCCGTTGTCCTCCACGAGGTAGGAGCACATCTGCTCCAGGCGCGCGTAATCGGCCTCGTCCCGGCCGTGCTCCGCCTCCCAGAAGACGACCTCGGAGTACGTGGCGAAGCCCTCGTTGAGCCATCCCTCGGACCAGTCCCGGCACGTCACGAGGTCCCCCCACCACTGATGCGCCAGCTCATGGGAGATCAGGGTCTCGTAGGTCTGGTCCATCGCGTCCTCGGGCGTCTGCAGCGCGCGCACGGTGAGCGTCGTGGCGCCCGTGTTCTCCATGCCCCCGAACGTGAAGTCGTACACGGTGGACTGGGCGTACTTGGGATAGGGATAGGGAACTCCGAACACCTTGGAGAAGGTCTCGATCATGAAGGGTGTCTTCTTGAAGAGCTCGCTTCCTTTCGCCTCGCTCCCGCGCGGCACGTAGCCCAGGAGCGGGACCTTGCCCGCGCGGTCCTTGAGCTCGACGAATTTTCCGACCACGAGCGACATGAGGTAGGCGGGGTGGGCCGTGTCCTGACGCCAGTGGTAGGTCACGGTCTTCCGGCGCGCGCTCGCGCGGCGGGCCACCAGCCGCC
>DASQBE010000236.1:0-3399 GCA_035635355.1 Binatia bacterium
CCAGGGCTGGGCGGGGCCCGATCCCTACGACGGCCTTCTCGCCCCGCTGGGGAGAATGGGGATCTCGCTGGGTCCCGCCGCGCGCATGGCGTTCACGCAGGCGGCCCTCCGCTCGTCCACATTCCGTGCGCTCGTCCGCCCTCCCGCGTCCATCAATCCGAAAGGACTCGGCCTTTTCCTGGGGGCCGTGCTCCGGGGCCGCGGCTCGCTCGGACCCGAGCGCGCGGCTTCGCTGGGGAGGGAGCTTCTCGGCGTGCTCCGCGCGCTCGCCGTACGCGAGGGGAGACGGGCGGCGTGGGGCTACCCCTTCCCCTGGCAGTCCCGCTTCCTGTGGGCTCCGGCGGGCACCCCGAACGCGGTGGTGACCGCCACGGTCGGCTGGCACCTGATGGCATGGGCGGACCAGGGGCGCGCGCCGCGGGAGGAGGAATCGCTCGCTCGCGAGCTGGCGTGCGGGGCGGCCCTCTACCTCTCGGAGAAGCTGAATCACGCGCCGACCGGCTCTCGCGGGAGCGCGATCTCCTACACCGCCGGCGATTCCTCGCGCATCGTCAACGTCTCGATGCTGGCCGGACGCCTCCTCGCGCGCGTCTCGCGTTCGCCCTCGGGACGCGCGGGATCGTGTGTCTCGCCGGCGGAGGCGGCCCGAATGGGGGAGCAGGCCACGCGCCTTCTCCAGTTCGCGCTCTCGTCGCAGCGGCCCGACGGAACGTGGCCCTACTCCGAGGAGGCGCGCGGCGCCTGGGTGGATTCCTTTCACACGGGGTTCGTTCTCGAGGCGCTGCTCGATCTGCGCGAGTGGGGCTGGATGGTTCCCGACAAGACCCTTCGCCTCGGGTTCGAGGCCTATGAGGGTTTTTTCGACCCCGACGGGGGTGCTAGGTTGTTCCGCCCCATGGGCAGCCCCTACGATGCGCACTCCGCCGCGCAGGGAATCGTGAGCTACGCGGCGATGGCGGCCGGAGGGAGCGTGCCCGAGCCCGACCGTCGGGCCGCGGGCGACCGTGCGCTTCAGATCGCGCGCCAGAGCCTCGAGCGGCTCTGGATCGAGGGCCGCGGCTACTTCGCCTACCGAATCGAGAAGGGAAGGAGGAACGAACAGGAATACACGCGTTGGGTCCAGGCATGGATGGCACTGGGGATGAGCGCGGCACTCACGCTGGGGAGGGTTCCGGAACCGGCGAGGGTGTGATGCACGTGGCGGACCAGGGATGGGGGGTGGATGGTGGCTCACGGTGGTGCGGTCTGGTTTGACTTCGAAAACACGCCTCATGTGTTGTTCCTCGAACCCATACGTCGAGAGCTGGAGCGGACAGGCTGGACCACGGTCTGCACCGCGAAGCCTCAGTCTCAGACTCTGGAGCTGGCGGAACGTCGCGGGATTCCCGTGGACGTGGTCGGGGGCGGCAACCTCAAGGGCAGGCTCCGGAAGATCGTCTTCGGGCTCGGACGCGCGGCCCAGCTGGCGGGGTGGGCCCTGCGCAAGGGACGCCCGCGCCTTCTCATCTCCAGCTCACGGAGCGCCTGCGTCGCGGCGCACTGGCTGGGAATCCCCGCGATCGGCCTCCTCGACTACGAGCACGCCGAGCACCGCCCCTTCGCGCTGGCCTGCCGTCCGCTCCTCCTTCCCGACCTCCTCTGCGGCGCCGAGCTTCCCGCCCCGATGCGGGAGGTGGCGCACTTCTTCGAGGGCCTCAAGGAAAACCTCTACATCGACGGGCAGGATCTGGACCGGGATGCCGCGCGCGCCTCGCTCCGTGTCTCCAACGGCTCCTACGTGGTCGTGGCGAGGCCCCCGGCCCACAACGCCCATTACGCCAAGCGGGTGGACGAGAGCTCCGATCTCTGGCTCCGCATCGTTCGGGATATAGAACTGGGCGAGGACAGCCGAATATTCCTGTTGCCACGGGACCGTGAGCAATTCGAGTGGCTGCACGAGCTCTTCTCGGGACGGCCGCGGGTGCATCTCTATCCGACCGTGCTGGACGGTCCCGCCATCGTGGCCGCGGCGGATCTCGTCGTGAGCGGCGGGGGCACGATGAACCGCGAAGCCGCGGTGCTGGGCGTGCCGGCGTGGAGCGTGTTCACCGGTCCCACGCCCCACATCGACCAGCGGCTGGCCCAGGAGGGAAGACTGCGGTGGATCCGCTCCGAGTCGGAATACGAATCCGCGCTCGCGGATCCGGTGCCGGGTCTCCTCGCGCGGCGTTCGCCCTATCCCCGAGGGATGGAGGCCATCATGAAGACCATCCAGGGGCGCCTCGAGAGCGCGGCTCCACAGCCCGTGCGCAAGGCGCGGCCGGAGCCCGCCCAGGTCCTGGACTGAACGGAGGCTCGAGCTGAACCCCGAAGAAGCGACCACGGAAACCTCCTGGAGCCCGCTCCCGGGGCTGACGTACCTCGAGCGTCCCGCTGGGTGGACCCGGCCTGAGCCGGTCGCGGTAGGCGCCCACCGGCTCCTCCTCGGCCTCGCGATCGCGGGCGACATGGCGGCGGTGGTTCTCGGAACGTTCCTTCCGGCGCTTCTCCGCTACCCCGCCGTGGACTTCGCGCGCATGGCCGGCTCTTCCGGCGGCGCCGTTTTCCTCGCGTGCTCGGCCGGGGTATGGATCGCCTCGCTGAGCGGACGCGGCGCCTATTGGCCCAACGTCACCACCTCCCGCGCGGCGCAGCTCTTCCGCGTGGGCACGGCGGCGCTCCTGGCTTGGGCCATCGTTCAGGCGCTCGCGTTCTGGCTCAAGCAGCCGGTGCCTTTCGACAGCCGCCTCGTCGCGGGCCTTTCCCTTCCGGCCACGATCGCCGTGCTCGCGGCGTTTCGGCTCCTCCTGGTCCGGCCGATCGCGCGGCGCGTCTACCCGAGGCTGGGGAAGGGACTCCTGCTCGTGCGGGGGGACACGCCGCGGTCCATGCGTCTGGCGGGCGACCTCCAGAAGAACGACAGGCCCGGAGCGCGCCCGGTGGTCCACTACCTGCTCTCCACCCTCGATCGGGACCGCGCGGCCGCGATCGTGGAGGACCTGGAGGTGGGCGAGGTGATCCTGGATCCCGATGGACGCTCGGGCTCCGAGATGATGGATCTCGCCTTCGCCTGCTTCGACGCCGGGGCGCAGGTGCGGCTCCATTCGGCCGACCCGCGCATGATCGTCCGCCGTCCGGAGAGCGGGGGCGTGGGGGGCTTTCCGCCGATGCGACTCCGCCATTTCGACCTGGCCGGCCCCGAGACGCTGGTGAAGCGCCTCGTGGACCTGGCGGGCGCCGCGGCGGGTCTCGTGCTCCTGGCGCCGGTATTCGCGGTCCTGGCGATCGCGGTGAGGATCACGTCACCGGGCCCCGTCATCTATCGATCCGAGCGGGTCGGCCGTCGCGGCCGCCGGTTCCGCATGTACAAGTTCCGGACGA
>DASQBE010000237.1:0-7298 GCA_035635355.1 Binatia bacterium
CGATCGTGAAGCTGAAGACGATCGGGACGACCTTGCCTTGGGTGTCGGTCTGGAGTCCAGGGTCCACGGCGCAGCTCACCCGCTCCCCGGGCGCGAACGGCGCGGCCGGCTGGAAGGTCAGGGTCCGCCCGTCATCGGAGAGGGTGAGGGTCCCATCATGCCCCCCGGAGGCCGTGCCCTGGACGCGCACGAGCCCGGCTCCGACGGAGGCGCCATCCACGACGCCGCCGGGACGGAGGATGATGTCCTGGCTCTCGAGAATCTGGGTCGATCCGGGGGCGGGCGAGATGTATTCGTACCCGAGGGCGTGCTCGGTGGGCGGACCGCCCGGGTCCTGGGTCTGGGCCGCCGCCCCGCCCGGGAGGAGGGCCAGGCTCAGAGCCAGCGCTACCGAAGCGCGGCGGAACCAGGTGCTCGTTCGTGCTGCCATGCCGGCTTTGCCTTCTCGCGGTCCTTGCGGACCGCTCCCGCGAGAGCGCGGGTTACCAGAGATGCACGCGCCGCTCCGGTGGGACGTAAAACTTGTCCTTGGGACCTATGTTGGGAAAGGCCGCATACCAGACGTCCACATTTCGCACCACGCCGTTGACCCGGTATTCGGGCGGGCTGTGCGGGTTCGAGAGCAGCCGCTGCCGCGTGGTTTCGTCCTTCACCTTCGCGCGCCAGCTCTGGGCGAAGGCGAGAAAGAACCGCTGATCGCCTGTGTACCCGTCGAGAACCCGGGCCGGTTTCCCGGCCAGGGCGATGTGGTACGCCTTGTTCGCGATCACCAGGCCGGCCAGATCCGCGATGTTCTCCCCCAGCGTGAGCCTTCCGTTGATATGGAGGCCTTGGAGCGGCTCGTACTCGTCGTACTGGCGCGACAGGGCGCCGGTCCGCTCGTCGAAATTCTTCCGGTCGGCCTCCGTCCACCAGCTCCGGAGCACGCCGTTGCCGTCGTACTTCGAGCCCTGGTCGTCGAACCCGTGGCTGATCTCGTGCCCGATGACCGCGCCGATCCCGCCGTAGTTGACGGCATCATCGGCCGCGGGGTCGAACTGAGGGGGCTGCAAGATTCCCGCGGGAAAGACGATCTCGTTCGCGAGCTCGTTGTAGTAGGCATTGACGGTCGGAGGCGTCATCCCCCACTCCGTCTTGTCCACCGGATCGTCGATCCGCTTCACCTGGCGGTTCCACTCGAACGCCGCGGCGTTCTTCACATCGCCCAGAAGATCGTCGCGGTGGATCTCCAGGGCGGAGTAATCGCGCCATTGATCCGGGTAGCCCACCTTCACCGTGAAGTGGTGGAGCTTCTCCAGCGCCTTCTGGCGTGTCACCGGGGTCATCCAGGCGAGGGTCTTGAGATCTTCCTCGTACGCCTGGAGCAGGTTCTGGACGAGCGTGCGCACCTTGGCCTTCGCCTCGGGCGAGAAGTAGCTCCGGACGTAGAGCTTCCCCAGCGCCTCGCCCATCTGGGTGTCGAGCACGCGGGCGCCGCGCGTGGCGCGATCGAGCTGCCGCGCGCGCCCCTGCAGCGCCGTTCCATGGAACGCGAAGTCCGCATCGTCGATGGCCCGCGGCAGGTAGGCGGCGAAGCCATGGAGGTAGCGGATCGTCATGTAGTCGCGCCAGACCGGGACGGGCGTGGATCTGAAGATCTTCGCGATCGTCGGGAATGCGCTCAGCTCCGAGACCACGACGATGCGATCCCCCCGCGACGACCGGGGGGAGATTCCGGCCGCCTGGAAGGCAGCCTCCCAGGGATACTCGGGAGCGAGCGTTTCGAGCTTCGGCAGAGGCATCGGGTTGTACACGCGCTCCGCGTCGCGCCGGTCCGCGGCGGGCCATGACGCCACCGCGATGTCGTGCTCCAGCGCGTATACGGCCGCGGCGCGCGGACCCGCGTCCTTCACGCCCGCGAACGTGAGCATCTGCGCCAGATAGCCTTTGTAGGCCTCGCGCGTCTTTGCGATCCCTTCGTCCTGGCGCAGGTAATAGTCGCGGTCCGGCATTCCGAGCCCCGATTGCCTCAGCCGCACGATGTAGGTGTCCGGGGCCTTGTCGTCCGCGTCGATCCCCATGCCGAACGGGCCGCCGACGGGCAGCGTGGGGGTGGCCATCGCGCGGGCGACATCCTCCAGCGTCGTGAGGGCGGCGATCCGCGCGAGATCCTCCGACGCGGGCTTGAGCCCCTTGGCCTCGATCTGCGACTCATCGGTGAACGCGTCGTAGAAATCGCGAAGCTTCTGCTCCTCCGCGGTGAGATCGGTCCGGGTGTGCAGCGCCGCGATCAGGGATCGGAGGTGCTCCTCGTTCAGCTTGTTCAGCTCGAGGGAGACTCCGGCCGCCGTGCGGTCGGGGGGAATCTCGGCCGCCTTGAGCCAGGAACCGTTGGCGAACGCGTAGAAATTGTCGCCGGGCTTCGCGGCGGAATCGACGTAGCCGAGATAGACTCCCCAGGGCACGACTCGAGGAGGTGCGGACGCCGAGGCGCCGAGGAGGACGGCACAAAGGAAGGGCAGCAGGAGCCGCCGGGGCAGGTTCATCGCGACGCCAAAGGGTAGCAGGGCGCCCCGGCTGGAACCAGAGTTGAGTTCGGCCCCGCTCAATACCGGGGCACGGACGGATCCACCGTCTCGGCCCAGGCGTTGATGCCCCCGGTGAGGTTCCGCAGCTTCCGGAATCCGTTATCTTGAAGAATTTGAAGGGCCTTGCGGCTTCGGATCCCGCTCCGGCAATAGGCGACGATCGGGTCGGCCGTGCTCAGCTCCCCCAGCGCGTACGGGAGCCTGCTCAAAGGGATCAGCGTCGCGCCCGGCAGGCGCGAGATGTCCCACTCCTGGGGCTCCCGGACATCGAGCAGGACGAAGTCCTCGCGTCCCACGATCATGCTCTTCAGCTCGGTCGGCGCCAACTCCAGCTCCCCGGCCCCGGTCAGCTCCGCCTCGATGCCGCAGAACGCCTCGTAGTCGATCGGCTTCCGGATGGTGGCGTTGGGTCCGCACACCGGACAGCCTGGATCCTTCCTCAGCTTGAGCGTTCGGAAGCTCATGGCCAGGGCGTCGAACAGGAGCAGCCTTCCGATGAGCGGTGCGCCCGCGCCGAGAATCAGCTTGATGACCTCGGCCGCCTGGATCGTGCCCACGATGCCGGGCAGAACCCCCAGCACGCCGCCCTCGGCGCAGGAGGGCACGAGCCCCGCCGGCGGCGGCTCCGGGTAGAGGCACCGGTAGCACGGGCCCCCCTCGGTCGCGAACACGGACGCCTGCCCCTCGAAGCGGAAGATGCTCCCGTAGACATTCGGCTTCCCGGTGAGCACGCACGCGTCGTTGACCAGATATCGTGTCGGGAAATTGTCGGTGCCGTCGGCCACGATGTCGTAGGTGCGGAACAGATCGATGGCGTTTTCCGAGGTGAGCCGGGTCTCGTAGGTCTCGATCTCGATGAGCGGGTTCACCTCGCGAAGCCTGGCGCGCGCGGAATCGAGCTTGGGCCGGCCGACGTCGGAGGTGCCGTGGATGATCTGGCGCTGGAGGTTGGACTCGTCCACCACGTCGAAGTCCACGATCCCGATTCTCCCCACGCCGGCGGCCGCGAGATAGAGGGCGAGCGGCGATCCGAGCCCGCCGGCGCCGATCAGGAGAACGCTCGCCTGCTTGAGCTTCACCTGACCCTGGAGCCCCACCTCGGGCATGATGAGGTGCCTGCTGTACCGGCGGATCTCCTCGGCGCTGAGGGGCAGCGGCGTGGCCGTCGCCGGAGGGCCGGCTCCGCCCGCCACCGAGGGTACGATGCTCACCACGTCTTTCTCGGCGAGCGCGGTCGCGCCCTGGCTCAGGTAGCGCACGTCCTCGTCGTTCACATAGACGTTCACGAACGAGCGAAGCTTCCCGTCCTCGGCGTAGAGGTGCTTCTTGAGCTGCCCGTGCCGCTCCACGAGGCGTTGTAGCGCGTCGCCGACGGTGCGGCCCTCGACTTCCACTTCGCTGGCCCCGCCGACGAAGCCGCGCAGCGGGGTGGGGATCAGGATCTTCACGGACATTCCAACTCCTCCGGATCGAAACGGTCGCGCTCGTCCGCCAGCACCCAGGACGTCATGCTGCTCGGCTCGCCTTGTTCCACACTCAGGATCACGTACGAGTACCAGGGCCACGCGTGCTCGCGGTCGAACTCGGACGGCCGCGCCGGGTGGTCCGGATGCGAGTGATAGATCCCCACCACGTCGAGGCCCTGGGACCGCGCCCAGACCTCGGCCTCGCGGTAGGCGTCCGGCCCCACGTAATAGCGGCGCTCGCGCGAATCGGGGTTTCGGTTCACGAAGGGGCGCGTCAGGACCACGGACTTGAACCCGTCGATGGCCTCCCCGATGAGCGCGCCACAGCATTCCTCGGGATACGAGCCCGCGCCCTGCGCCCGGATTTCCTCCACGACGTCTCTCGGCACGCGGATCAAGGCTCCTCCCAGAACCGCTCGCTCAGATAACGGTCTCCGCTGTCCGGGAAGATGGTGACGATCCGGGGCGTCTGTCCCTGTTCGAGAGCTTCGCGCGCCACTTCCAGCGCGCCGTGAAGCGCCGCCCCGGAGGAGATGCCGATGAGGAGGCCCTCCTCGCGCGCGACGCGGCGCACCATGCGATAGGCCGCCTCGGTGGCCACCGTCCGGCGCTCGTCGGGGAAGGCGGGGTCGTAGATCGCGGGCACGATGGCGGACTCCATGTGCTTGAGCCCCTCGAGGCCGTGGAAGGGCGAGTCGGGCTCGAGGGCCACAATCCGGACCCGAGCCACTTCCTCGCGGAGCCGGCGCCCCACGCCCATAAGGGTGCCCGAGGTCCCGAGCCCCGCCACGAAGTGCGTGATGTGCCCGCCCGTCTGATCCAGGATCTCCACGCCGGTCGTCCGATAGTGCGCCTGCCAGTTGGCCGGATTCGAGTACTGATCCGGATAGAAGTAGCGATCCCCTTCCTGGGAGGCGATCCGTCGAGCCTCGAGAATCGCGCCGTCCGAGCCCTCTTGCGGATCGGTGAGCCTGAGGTCGACCCCGTACCCGCGCAGGATGCGGATCCGCTCGGAGCTCGCATTGGCCGGGAGGCAGAGCGTCACCGGGTAGCCCTTCACCGCGCCGATCATCCCGTACGCGATGCCGGTGTTTCCCGAGGTCGCGTCGAGGATGGCTTGCTTGGGCGTGAGGGCCCCGCTCTGCTCGCCCTGCTCGACCATCGCGAGGGCCGCCCGGTCCTTGACCGAGCCGCCGGGGTTCTTCCACTCCAGCTTGGCGTAGATCTCGGCGCCCCGAAGCTCGGAGCCGATGCGGCGCAGCTTGAAGAGCGGCGTGCCGCCGATCAGGTTGAGGAGCGACGTCGCGCCGCGCGCGTGGCCAGCCCGAACTGCGTCGCGCCCTCGCAGAATCGATCGGGTCATGGAATCGTCTCGCGCTTCGAGCTCGGGATCATGGTGCCAATCTCCAGGGATGGCCTGGCGTCCAGCCTCGTGCGGGCGCCGCCAGGGGAACGATGGACTCGGGATGGTCGGGAGTTGGGCGGATCGGGCCCGGCCGGGTCGGCCTAGGCCAAACGGATCCGCGGACTACAAATACATCGGCGCGGGGTGTTCGGCGATGAGGCGCTCACTCGGCTCTTGGGCATGCGGTTCGGATGCTTCCTTGCGGCGATTCGATGCAGTTCCATCGCGTGATTATAGCAGAATTCAATGCAGATCTCGCTCGTTCCTCAGCAGAACCGCGCAGTAGACCTCGCCGGCCGCGATCCCGGGTGGACGCTTCGCGGCATCCTGGTCCGCAAGGCGCTCTTCCGCCTCCACCCAG
Organism: Binatia bacterium; assembly: GCA_035635355.1. GTDB lineage: Bacteria > Eisenbacteria > RBG-16-71-46 > SZUA-252 > SZUA-252 > WS-7. The sequence goes on from DASQBE010000237.1 coordinate 5,800, forward strand.
ATCCCCCCGCCTCCGATCCCGGGGTCCTTCCCGCCGGGCACGTCCGGCTCGAGCGCGTCCCCATTCCAGTGCAGGTGCTGGCCCATCCGGGTCCCTGCCCCATGGCCGGGAGGGCCGCCCGCGACGAGGCGGAACGAAGGCCATCGCTTGTGGCACCGGGCTTCGAAATCCACGGCGGGACCTCGGTAGGTGAGGTACCGGTACCGCCCGCCGGCATACCCCGTGAGCGCGGAAAGCGTCTCCGAGATGCCCAAGGCTCCTTCCCGGTGGCTCACGCTGCCCTCGATCTCGGGCATTCGTTTCCAGTCGCGCAACAGGAGGTACATCGGATGCGTGCCGTTCGCCAGCCCCTGGTACAGGGCCAGCGCCTGATCGAAATCGCCGGCGGCCAGGAGGAGGTAGGCCAGGGTGGCCCGATAGGATTCCACGCTCGGGTCCAGCGCGACCGCACGGCGAAGCTCCTGGATGGCCCGCGGCAGGAGCGGGCTCACGGTCGGCTCCCGGTTGGGGAGCGATGGATGCACCGCGTCGAGGCGGCCACGCCAGTAATGAAGGGCCGCGTCCTGGGGGGCGGTCTGGATGGCCCGGTCGAGGATCGTGGAATAGGGCTCGGTCTCGTAGACGATTCCCGGGGTGCCGGTCCAGAGAAGCTTGTGCGTGTCGAGCGCCACGCGCGTCCCGTAGATCTCCATGAGCAGAACGGTGGCGGCGGTGTTCTCGGGATGCTGTGCGATGTAGGAACGCAATCCCAGATCGGCTCGCGCGAGATCTTTCGACGTGGAGTCGGCGTTGCTGCGGCCCTCCCCCGATTCCAGCGCCTGCATCAACTGTTGGGCGCGCTGGATGGGATCCGGCCCTTCCTCGCACCACGCGGCGGAGGCGGCGAGGAGCCAGGCGGAGACGAAAAGCGCCCGAAGGGGGGCGGCCCTCATGTGCCGGGACAAGGCCCTACCGGAGGAGGACGAACTTCCGGATCATGGTCTTGCCCTGGGCGGAGAATCGCACGAAATAGACGCCGGATCCGGCCGCGCCGGTGCCCCGGCGGACATTCCAGCGAACCGTGCGGTAACCGGCCGGGAGGAACTCGCTGAGAGGCTGCGCGACGCGGCGCCCGGCGATGTCGTAGACCGACACCTCGGCGCGCGTCGCCGATGGAAGGCCGATCCGGAACGAGACGCCGTCTCCGGCCGGATTGCCTCCCTGAACCGCGAACGACACCTCGCGAAGGGAGAGACCGTCCACGCCGGTCACGTTGTCGTCGTTCAAGATCGTCCCCACGCCCTCGCCGTCGTCGATCCCGGCGTTGACCGGGTTGGACAAGCGCACGAGGAACGTCTCAGGATCCTCCGGGGTCAGGTCCCCGTTCACGTGCACCGTGATCGTCCCGGTCGTGGCGCCCGGCGCGAAGGACACCGTGGTCGAATCGGGGACGTAGTCGGAGTCCGCGACGGTGGCCGTGCTGTCGGCGGTCTGCCAGGTCACGTCCACCTGGGCCGTGC
>DASQBE010000238.1:0-4772 GCA_035635355.1 Binatia bacterium
CGGCACCAGATCCTCTCCGCCCCGCACGATGGGGACGAGGCGCGTCGGCGATCCGGCGCGCTCGACCGAGATCCGGGCCACGTCCACGCTGTCGCCATCGAGGCCGGGCAGGAGGGTGAGCCGCACGGCGGCGCCGATCCGGCCCTGCAGGAGGAGGCGGTCGCGCGCGCGCGCGGCGAGGGCCTGGAGGTCGGCGCGGGTCCAGAAGGATGCCGAGTCCGCCACGAGCGAATCGGCGCCCGGCGCGACCTCGAGGCGGTAGCGCTCCGCGGCGCGTGCCCCCGTGGCGGCGCACGCGAGGGAGATCAGGGCCAGGAGGAGGGCGCGCCGCATCAGAAGTAGCTCTTCAATTCGAACCGGCCGTTGTACACGCTCCCCCGCCCCGTCGCGACCTGGCCGGTCCAGGAGAACCCGATGGAGACCTGATCCCGGAGCCTGTAATCCCCGAGGAAGTCGTAGTCGAGATGATTCCCGAGGAGAGGCGGAACGAAATAGAGGCCCGGCTGGTAGAGCCCGCTCTGCCTCGTGCGCGCCCAGAGCGCGCGCCCGTCGACGCGGAGCTTGCCCGAGGAGGCGCACCGGGCCGAGGGCCCGGCCGCCACCGTTTCTTGTAATCCCCCGCGCGTGACGTCACGGTCCTGCCGGCCGCGTCCGATGAGCGAGAGAGACCACGTGGGTCCGAGCGCGCGGGAGAGCTCGAGATCGAGCCCGCGGCCCCGGATCCGCGAGCCGAACCGGTCCCCCGTATCGCTCCGGAGCGCCGTCTCGGTCGAGCCGTCGGTGGTGGCGGACGTGGTGAGACGGAAGCGGCCCCAGAGCGGGTTCCGTACCCGGAGCGTGGCGTCGGCGGCATCGCGCAACACCCTGAGATTTTCGAACTCGCCGGTCCGGTCGCGCCGCACGCCGCCTTCGGCGCGCAAATCGAATCGCCCCCCGACGGGCGCGTATTCCAGGGTCTGTCGCGCGTTCACGTTGCCCCGGATCGTGGCCGAGGGATCGAGGTAGTCGCGCGGGTCGAACGCATGCCGCGGATCCCCGAGGGGAAGCGAGGAGAGGGTCTCGAGGCGAAGGAACGTGCTCGCGCCCAAGGCGCGGAAGAGAGAAGGCGTGCTGGCGGCACCGGCCGCCCGCCCCGGGTAGGCATCGAGCCGGAGCTGCACGTTGGCGTGGGTTCGCGGCTCGGGGAGGCCCGTCTCCGTCACGACCTGATAATTCCCCCGGAAGAGCGGGTTCCCGAACGCGTCGTACGAGCCGGTTCCCGAGTCCACCAGGACCACGCGCCGGATCACCTGGGGCTCGCGGAGCTGCGTGGCGTCGTACCGGAGCTCCGAGGTGAACGGGGAGCCGGGCGCGCCGGCCAGCAGCGCGAGCTGCGCCAGATCGCTCGCGCTCGTCGACGTGGGGTCGGCCACGCGGCGCCGCGTCCACCCCATCTCGACCGAGAGCGCGGCCCGGGCGTGCGCGGAGAGACCGGCCTCCCAGGTCGCGGAGCGCGTGGGGACCAGGGTCAGCGCGGGGTCGCCGCGACGGTCCACGCGCTCGCCGTAGGAGGCCCGCAGATTCACCCGCGAGGCGGGCGAGACGCCGAGGCCCATGGACCACTCGCGGCTCTGGCGCTCCGGAATGGAGTCTCCTTCCTGGCGCAGGATGTGCTCGTCCAGGAAGTGGACGCGGGGCGTGACGAAGCCGCGCTGCCTCGCCAGATCGAAGTCGAGCCGGTCGCGCGATCCAGAGGAGGCCCCCAGGCTGTTCCGGGAGCCGTCCCAGTGAAGCCCGCCGACGAGGAGCCCGTGCCAGTCCAGGGCGAGCGCCTGCCTCAGCGAGCGGGAGCCTCCGCTGAGATCCCGCTTCCCCACCTCGCCGCGAAGCGAGAGGGCGGTGACCGGGTCGTACTGGAGCGAGAGCTCGCCGCGCGTCTCCCCTCCCGCTTGAGCGGCCTGATTCCAGCGGTCGTTCTCGAAGACGTTGTCGACACGGTCCATCGTCGTGAAGCGGCTGTCGCGCGAGCGGAAGGAGCCGGTGGCGCGGAGGAGACCCAAGCCGTGCCCCAGAACCGAGAGCGCCCTCGGGTCGAGCCGCGCGCCGACGCGCATCGCGTTCCCGCCGTTGTCGCCGTCGTCGAGGGAAGAGAGCGCGTTCCGGTCCAGCCCCGAGCGCGCTCCCTCCGCCTCCAGATTCAGGGCGTGGAGGACCTGGACCGAGCCGCCGAGATCGAAGAGACGCTGCTCGGCCGGCGAGGGAAGCGATCGCCCCGGCGCGTAGGAGCCCAGGTTCCGGCCCATGTAGTTGTAGAAGTGGGCCCCGTCCGTGGCCACGGTGTCGGCATAGGCGCCCTGCCCCACACCGACCGACGCGAACTCCACCAGATAATCGCCGCGTCCGGTCCCGAGGTGGATCCAGTGGGGATGGACGGGGTCCGACTGGTCCCAGGCGTAGTCGCCCTTTCCGGTCCCGACGTAGCGCGCCCCGGAGGACGTCGCCGCCGAATCCCCGAGGCTCCCCAGCTCGCGCAGATTCTCCGGCGTGAGGGAAGCATCGATGGGGCTCTTGGGATCGTCGCCGTCCTTGAGGTAGGTCGCGTACCAGCGGCCGGCCGAGGAGATCGCCCCCTGCGTGAACGCGGCGTAGAGGCTCCGCCGGAAATTCGTGCTGGCACGCTCGAAATCGAACGCGAGCCGGCTCTCCGCGGTGATGGGGTGGCGCGTGGTGAACGTGATGGCGCCCGCGCCGTAGTCGATCACGTAGTCCTGGTCCGCGCCGCGCTTCAGCTTGATTCCGTCCAGCCACACCACTTCCGAGCCGGCCACCACGCCGGCCGGAACCTCACCGGGCACGGAGGGAATGAGCGGGTAGGGGCCCTGCTTCCCGTCTTCGCCCTTCGTCTCGATCGAGCCCCGTTGTCCCTTGGCGCTGGCGGCCGCGACATCCCACGTGGAGCCCAGCACCTTGGCCTGTCCCCGAACGCCCTGGAGCTGCCGCGACAGCCGCGCGAATTCCCCGGGGCCCACGTCCAGCCTGAAGTCCCCCATCGTGACCTCGCCCTGCGGCGCCCGCACCGAGAGGAACAGCCGATCCAGGTCTTGCAGCTCGCGCGTGGTTCCGTCCGGCTCGAAGGGAAGCTGCTGGTCGCTGAGACTCGCGGTCAGCTCCACGTCCCCCGCCACGCGGCCGCGCACGGTGAGATCCAGCGTCTGGTGAAGGGAGGCGTCCCGGCCCCGCCCCATCTCGACGCTCAGGGACTTGGACCCCGAGAAGAGAAGGGACGCCTGCCCGCCCGGCGCCGTGGCGCCCGCGGGCGGATCGTCGCGGCGCATCCAGGTGGTGGCCGGAGGTCGCGCGGCCGAGTCGGCGGCGGCGGCGGCGGACGCGGGCTCGGATACGAGCACGGAAGGCGCGCGGAGCGAGAGAAGGGACGGGGACTGGAGCACCGGATAGTCGAAGACCAGGGTGTCGCTCTCGGACGGGACGCCCCCCGGGTGGACCACGTCGATCGGCCGGGCCGAGACCGCCGCGGGCCATGCGACGAGGAGCCAGAACGCGAGCGAGGCGGCCCGGCGTCGGATCATGGGCGCGTGGCCCGTTCCGGGGTCAGGACCTGGATCTCGACTCGTTCCGGGTCCGCGAGCGCGACCTGCCCGTGCGGTCCCAGCGCCAGCGCCGAGGGACGCCAGTGCACGCGGTCCCCGCCGAGCGGACGGTCGAGGACCTGGGTTCCGTCGGGCGCCAGGACCAGGACCCGCTGGCCGACGGCATCCGCGGCGTAGACATAGCCGGCGCGGTCCACCGCCAGGTCCGAGACGGACACCCGCGAAGGGATGGGGTTCAGGACGTGGGTCAGGACCAGCTTCCCGCTCGGATCGAAGCGGCGCAACGCCCCGCGGGCGGCGTCGTAGATCCAGAGATCGCCCCCGGGCGCCGAGGCCACCGCGAGCGGCGCCATGACGGAATCCTCGGGGACGAGATAGCGCGTGGCGCGGGCGGGCTCGAGCCGATCGTCCAGGGGAACGAGGTCGCGCGCCCGCTCGGAGAGGAGCCAGAGCTTCCCGAAGCGGTCGAGGAGGAACCGCGCGCCGGCGCCGCGCGACTCCTCGTCGGCGTCGCCCTGGAAGGGCCTCTGGCCGAGAAAGTGCCCCGCGCGATCGTAGGCGATGAGCGCTCCCCGGCTCCGGTCCAGCACGAGGAGCGTCTGGTCCCGGTCGACGGCGATGTCCACCGGCAGCTCGAAGCTGGTCTCGTCGACGCCGTAGCCTCCCACCTCGTACAGGACGCGGCCGTGCGGATCCAGCTTCACGACGCGGCGCGACTCGGCGTCCAGCACATGCAGGTTCCCGTCGGAATCGTAGGCGAGGCGGGAGGGTCTTCCGATGCCCAGGGCCTCGAGCGCGTCCCGGTCCAGGGTCCACTCGGCGCGCAGCGCCAGGGGCGCCCCGGCCGTGGAGTCGCCGGGCGCGGACGTGACGAGGTCCGCGGCGCGCCCGAGGCCCGCCACGAGGACCAGGGGGAGAAGCGCGGCCAGGGAGGCCCTGGCGATATGTCGATTCGGACCGTTCATGAGCATTCGGGGAGGAGAGACCTCGCCGCGGTCGCAGGAGGGTGAAGCTCGAACGTCAGAACGAACGCCGGAGAAGCACCCTTCCACCGCCGTCGGCGGTCATGTCGGTGAGGAGAAAGAGCTCGCCTCGATCGGTCGCCCTCGACTGTTGGTCCTTGGCGTCGCTCCGGTGGAGCATCTGCGTGTCGATGGCGCTGGCGATCCGATTCAGGATCGCGAG
>DASQBE010000239.1:0-15663 GCA_035635355.1 Binatia bacterium
TGGGCTCGAGGGCCATCCCGCAGAGGGGACAGGCGCCAGGGCCGTCTCGGACGATCTGCGGGTGCATGGGACAGGTCCAGCCGGCCTTGGCCGCGACGGTCTCGAGGGGGCGGTCGGCCGGCGGAGCCAGGAATCTCCGGAGGCAACCCGGGCCGCAGAAGAGGTACGTGCGCCCATCGCGCGTCGCGCGGTGCGGGCTATCCACGGCCACGCGCATGCCGCAAATCGGGTCCCGCGTTTCGTCCGGCATCGCGCCCGAGTATATCAGCCCGGTTCCGCGCATCAGGGACGCCCGAGCGCCGGAAGCTCGATCAGGATCACGAGCCCACGGGGGGACCTGGACTCGGCGTGGGCGGTGCCGCCGTGTCGCTCCACGATCTCTCGGACAATGGCGAGCCCAAGGCCCGACCCGCCCGGATCGCGGCCCGCGCCCGGCTCGCCCCCGCCCCGTCGCGCCGAGACCGCGCCCCGATAGAAGCGCCGGAACACGAGGGGGAGCTCCTCCTCGGGAACGCCGAGGCCGTCATCGCGGACCGCGAGGCGGTGCCTCGGATGCCCCTCGGTGGCGGCGTCCAGCCGCGCCTCCACCCGTCCCCCGCTCGGGACGTAGCGGAGCGCGTTCACGAGGAGGTTCTCCAGCACCTGCTCCATGCGGCGCCCGTCCGCCATGATCCACGCCTCTCCCTCGGGGCCCGCCCACGCGAGCGTGAGCCCGGCCTTGCGAAAGCGAGGCTCGAACCGGTCGATGGTGTTGCGGCAGAGGGCGGCCCAGTCGATGCGCTCCCGGGATAGGGGCGAGGCGCCCGCCTCGAGCCTCGCCAGCTCGAAGAGGTCCCGGATCAGAAGATCCATCCGGCGCGATTCGTCCAGGAGCCCGCGCACGTAATGCGTGCGCTCCTCGGGCGACACGGGAACGCCGGGATCGAGCAGCGTCTCCGCGTACCCCCGGATGGAGGTGAGCGGCGTGGCCAGCTCGTGCGTGATGTCGGCGAAGAGCTGCCGGCGCTGAAGCTCGTTCTCGGTCAGCTGGTCCCGCGCGGTGGCCAATCGCTCGGTCATCCGGTCCAGCTGCTCGGCCAGCCTGCCGATCTCGTCCCCGCTCCGGTCCGCGATGCGCACGGAGAGATCCCCCTCCGCCACCCGCGTCGCGAGAAGCTCCATGGCCCGGAGCCGGCGCACGAGGAGCCGGACCAGCACGAGGCCGGCGAATCCGGACGCCAAGATCGCGACCGGAAAGAGAAGCAGCGAGGTCTGCGGCTCGAGCATGCCCAGGGCGCCCCGGGGCCACATCCGGCGCACCACATCGACCTGTCCCAGCACCTCCGCGCCGCGCACCACCGAGCAATGGCCGAGAATCTCGAGGCGGCCCCGCGCGTCCCCGCGGGGACCCGGCGGCAGCCTCAGCAAGGAGTCCATTCCCGCTCCCGGGGGACGTGCGGGGATTCGTCCGGGAGGGCTCGTGACCACCGTGCCGTCGCTCGAGCGAAAGACGATCCAGGCGGGGCGGATCGCTTCGCGGTGCCGCGCGAGCAGCGTGTCGAGCTCCGCCCCGTGAAGGACGCCCGGAGCCCCGGCGATGGCCGTGGCGAGGGCGGAAGCGGCCAGCTCGCCCCGCGCGCGCGCCTCCCGCTCCTCCAGCGGCTGAAGGACGGCCGAGACCACCAGCGCCTGGAGCATCGTGCCGACGGCTGCGGTGAGCAGGAAGATCGCGGCGATCGTCCAGAAGATGCTCTTCCCCCGCCAGAGCCTCGTCACTCGGCGGGCTCTTCGGGCTCGGCGGCTTCGGGGGATTCGGCCGACTCGGTGAATCGATAGCCGGCGCCCCAGACCGTCTGGAGATACCGGGGGCTGGACGGATCCTTCTCGACCTTGCGGCGAACCCGGCTGATGAGGCTGTCGATCGATCGGTCGTCGACGACGCGGTCGCTCCCCCACACCTGCTCCATCAAGGCCTCGCGGGTGAACACACGGCCCGCGCGCGACGCGAGGAAGTAGAGCAGGTCGAATTCGAGCGTGGTCACGGAGACCGAGGCCCCATCCCGCTCGAGCGAGCGCCGGCTGGGATCGATCCGAAGCTCCCCGATCTCGAGGACGCGCTCGGTCATGCTGCCGGTGGACCGGCGCAGGAGCGCGCGGACCCGGGCCGTGAGCTCGGCGGTGCTGAAGGGCTTCGTGACGTAGTCGTCCGCCCCCAGCTCCAGCCCGAGCAGCTTGTCGCTCTCGCTCGAGCGGGCGGTGACCATGAGAATGGGCACGTCGCTCTCCTTCCGGATGCGGCGTGTCACCTCGAGCCCGTCCACGCCGCCCAATCCGAGATCGAGGACGACGAGGGCGGGCTTGAGCCGCGCGAAATCGGCGAGCGCGCGCCCTCCGTCCGCGGACTGATGGCACTCGTAGCCCGCCGCCTCGAGATTCTTCGAGATCAGGTCGGCGATCCGGGCATCGTCTTCCACGACGAGAATCCGCTGCTGAGTCACGGTCACGCTCCAGGGATCGGGGACGGACGCGCTGCTGCGGGCGCGCGGGCCAGTTCGTGGCTGCCTCGCCCTGACCCACTCTAGTCTACGCATGAAGTTTTGCAGAGATGTGGCACCCAGGTGCACGAGTGTGGCGTACCGAAGGGAAGCGAAATTACCCATGGGCCGCCACATCTCTGCCATATCCCGGGCGTATTCTATTCGTGTAGAAACCGCCTCCAGGTAGCCCCCCACGCGGGGGCTCCCGGAAGAGCCGGCCTCGGAGCGTGTTTTTGTAACCGCTTGCCGGCCCATACATTGCGACAATAGAGCAGAGCGGTTCCAGACCAGGCTGCGTTTCTTGCTAAGGGACGCTCGGCGAGACTACAGGGAGGTCGGACACGTGAGACGATTGAGCCCTCTGGTTTTCATCGCGATGATCGCGACCCCGGTCGCGGCGTTGGGGCAAACGCCCGCTCCGCCCCCGGCGCCTCGCGCCATAACTCTGGAGCAGGCGGTGACGCTGGCGCAGCGAAACGCGCTGGCGGTCGTCCAGGCTCACGGCAACGTGCGCACGAGCGCGGCCGCCACGAGGGCCGCCTACGGCGCGTTCCTTCCGAGCGTGAGCCTCTCGGCGGGCGCCACGCGGCAGTACACATCGGGAGCGCTGACCCGGGTGGAGAACGGCCAGGTCGTCACGCTGCCCTCCACCCCGTGGTCCTCCAACGCCGGGCTTTCCGCGAATGTCGCCCTGTTCACGGGGGGGCAGCGCTTCTTCGACCTCCGCCAGGCCCGCGCGCTGGAGACCGCGGCCGACGTGAACGAGTTGGCGCAGCAGTTCGCCGCGGCGCTCACCGCAAAGCAGCAATTCTACAACGTGCTCGCCGCGCGCGAGTCGCAGCTCGCGGCCACGGCCCAGCTGGACCAGGCGCAGCTGCAGCGCAAGACGGCGATCGCCCGCGTGAACGCGCGGGTGGCGACGCGCTCCGATTCCCTGCGCGCGGAAATCCAGTATCGCACCGCCCAGCTGGTCATCGTGACCGCGCGGAACGATCTCGAGACCGCGAACGCGGCGCTGACGCGCGTGGTGGGATCGGATGAGCCGCTCACCGCCGCGGCGGACGTGGAGGAGCGCCCCGGCCTTACCCTCGAGGACGACGCGCTCCGCCCGCTGGCCCTGGACGGCCCCGCGGTGCGCCAGGCGAAGGCCCAGCTCTCCGCCGCCAAGGCCGCGCAGCGGAGCGCCTGGACCGACTACATCCCCTCCTTGACCGCGAGCTACTCGCGCAACGGGAGCGGCTCGGGAAACGACCCCCAGTTCGTGAACCGCGACTTCTCCTACTCCGGGCAGCTCCGGTTCACGGCTTCCCTGCCCCTCTTCGACCAATTCCAGCGGGAAGAGCGCGTCACCCAGGCCAAGGTGGCCCAGACCAACGCCGAGGCGTCGCTCCGCGACGCGCGGCTGTCCGCCATCGAGGATCTGACGACGCAGCTCGGCGCGTTCCACGCCGCGCAGGAGCGCGTGGTATCGCAGATCGCCACGGTGGACGCGGCCGAGGAGGACTTGCGCGTCCAGCAGCAGCGCTACGCCGTGGGCGCCTCCGTGTTGCTCGACGTCCTGACGTCGGAGACGCAGCTCAACCAGGCGCGCAGCGATCTCATCCGGGCCCGCTACGACCAGCGGATCGCGAAAGCCCAGATCGAGGCTCTCGTGGGGCGGGAGCTCTGACATGGCGACTCCCTTCTGGCGCCGTCCGCTCGTCCTGCTCGCGGTGCTCGTGGTCGCCGCCGTCGCGTTCGTGCTGGTGCGCGGGGCCGGGCGCGGCAAGAACAAGACGCAGATCATGACGGCGCCCATCGAGACCAGGAACATCGCGCTCACCATCGACGCGACCGGGACGGTCGAGCCGATCGACCTCGTGGAGGTGAAGTCGAAGGCCTCGGGACTCATCACGCACATGCCGGTGCAGGTGGGCTCGGTCGTGAAGAAGGGCGACTTGCTGGCCCAGATCGACCCCCGCGACGTCCAGAACCAGTACAGCCAGGCGCAGGCCGCGGTTCAGGCGGCGGAGGCGAATGTGGCCGTGACCAAGGCCGCCAAGCAGCGGTCCGACGGCCTGTTCGCGCAGCTGATCATCACCGCGGACGAGCACGAGAAGGCCACCCTGGACGACGCGAACGCGAAGGCCCAGCTGGTCACGGCGCGCACCAACCTGGATCTGGCCCTGCAGCGCCGCCAGGACGCGACCATCCGAGCGCCCATCGCCGGCACCGTCCTGATCCAGCCGGTCTCGGAGGGAACCGTCATCTCCTCGGCCACCTCGTCCGCGAGCGGCGGCACCAGCCTCCTCCAGATGGCCGATCTGTCCAAGGTGCGGATGCGCGCCATGGTGGGCGAGACCGACATCGGCAACGTGAGGACGGGACAATCCGCCACGGTCACGGTGGATGCGTTCCCGCAGCGGACCTTCAACGGGCTGGTCGAGAAGATCGAGCCGCAGGCGGTGGTCGCACAATCGGTCACCAATTTCCCCGTGCTCATCTCGGTGTCGAACGAAAGCGGCGTTCTCCTGCCCGGCATGAACGGAGAGGTCTCGATGCTGGTGGACGAGCGGGACAACGCCCCCGCGATTCCGGTGGACGCGGTCCGCAGCGTGCGCGAGCTCCCGGTCGTGGCCCAAGCGCTGGGGCTCGACCCCGACAAGGTGAAGGCCCAGGTCGACGGGCAGATGAAGACCATGGCGGCGGCGCGCGCCGCGCGGTTCGCTGCTTCCGATCCCGCGGCGGGCGGCGATTCCACGCGCGGGAGTTGGCGGGGCCGCGGCGGCGCGAGCGGCGGCGGGCGAGGCGCGCGCGGCGCGCGTGGAGGCGGAGGCGCGGGACGAGGCGGCGGAGCCACGGGTAGTACGGGCAGCGCCCAGGGACGCGCGAACCGCGCGCAGGTCGCATTCGTGAAGACCGACGCCGGCCTCGAGCCGAGGGTCGTTCGCCTGGGGCTCAGCGATTTCGACTACGCGGAAGTGCTGGACGGCGTCAAGCTGGGCGAGCAGGTGGTCCTCCTCGGCGTGGCGGAAGCGCAGGCCTCGCGCACGCAGGCGCAGGACCGCCTTCGTCAGCGGATGGGAAGCGGAGTCCCCGGAGTGCCCACGGGTGGGGGCGGAGGCGGTGGAGCGCGTGGGGGCGGAGGCGGTGGTGGAGGTGGGGGAGGAGGTCGCGGTGGTGGGCCCTAGGATGCAGATCGGGGAGACCCTGAGCGTGGCGCTGGATTCGCTGCGCGCGAACAAGCTCCGCTCGTTCCTGACGATGCTCGGCATCGTCATCGGCGTCGGCGCCGTGATCGCCATGGTCGCGCTGGGCCGTGGGGCGCAACAATCGGTGAAGGACCGGATCGCCTCGCTCGGCACCACGCTCCTCACGATCATGCCGGGCCAGGCGCGCGTGGCCGGGGGCGTGGCCTCCGGAACCGATCGCGCGCCCCTCACGCTGGACGACGCCAGGGCCATCGAGGACCGGGCCAACTTCGTCGCGGCCGTCCAGCCGGAGATGTCGCGTCAGCTCCAAGTGCAATACGAGAACAAGAACACGAACACCAACATCGTGGGAACGACCGCCAACTACCTGCAGGTCCGGAAATTCACGCTGTCGTCGGGGCGGATGTTCACGGATCCCGAGGACGCGGCGCGCCGCAACGTGGCGGTGCTGGGTCAGCAGGTGCTCTCGGATCTGGGCATCGCCTCCCCCGACGCTCTGGTCGGGGCTGAGGTCCGGATCAACGGAGTGCAGTTCCAGGTGGGCGGCGTGCTCACCCCAAAGGGCCAGGGGTCCGGCTTCGCCAATCCCGACGACCAAGTTCTCATTCCCATCCAGACGGCCCGGTACCGGCTCCTTGGCACGGATCGGCTCCGTTCCATCAATGTCCTGGCCCCGACGGAGGACGACATCCCGGTCACGATGGCCGAGGTGGGGAGAATCCTTCGCCGGGAGCACCGCTTGCGCCCGGGGCAGGACGATGATTTCCAGATCCGGAACCAATCCGACTTCCTCACGACCCTGGGAGAGACCACCCAGGTGTTCACGTATCTCCTGGCGGGGATCGCCGCCGTGAGCCTGCTCGTCGGAGGGATCGGGATCATGAACATCATGCTCGTCTCCGTGACCGAGCGGACCCGAGAGATCGGCATCCGCAAAGCGCTCGGGGCCACGCAGCAGACCATCCTGCTTCAATTCCTCATGGAGGCGATGGTGCTCTGCCTTCTGGGGGGGATGGTCGGGATTGCGTTCGGCGCGGGCACGGCGATCCTGGCCCGGACTGCCTTCGGCTGGAACACTTCGGTGGGCGCTTCCTCGATCTTGCTGGCGTTTCTGTTCTCGGCGGCGGTGGGGATCCTCTTCGGCGTCTGGCCCGCGCGCCGCGCCGCCTCCCTCGACGCGATCGAATCCCTGCGCTACGAGTAGCCGGTCACCAGCGTGCCTTGACCCCGCGGGCGTCCACGTGGACGAAGGGACCGTGGGCGCTGGTCGCGGGGTACGCCGCAAGCCCGCCGACCAAGGCCGGGTACTCGGCCTCGACCCGCTCTGCCGCGGCGCGCAGGACGTACGCGTCGGCCACCGTGATTTTTCCGTCCTTGTCGAGGTCGTCCATTCTTCCGTTCTGATCCGCGTCCACGAACACGTCCGCCGCGTCGCCGTACATGTGGCGGCTCAGCTCGGCGCGTCCACCCTTCCCCACGCCTTGGGCGTTGTACTGCGGGGTCCGGAATCCCGACATGACATGAAGCCGGCTGGGGAGCCCTTCCCGATCGAGCTCGGCGCGAAGGAGCTCGAGCTTGTCCAGAATCGCGGGACGGAGGACCAGCACCTTGGGCCAGACGTTCCCCTGGTCGTGGGTCAGGAAGTCCCGCATCGTGAAGCTCGCTGAAACGTTCGTCCCCTGATTCTCCGGCGTCACGTCGATGAACCCTTTGGGCAGCGCGTAGCGGGCCGCGGCGGGCGTGGATCCTCCCTGGGGCCATCTCCCCACTCGGTACGACCCGAAGCCCTTCTTCCCCGCCTCGGCGAGAGGGACCAGCGGCACGACGGTGAACGAGTCTCCCTCAGGCGTGGATAGCTTGGGCCAGGGCCCAGCAGGGCGGCCTTCGGGAGTCGGTCCCGTCAGGAGCGGCTGGAGCACGGGATAACCCTCCAGCGCATCGGGCGTTCCCATGATCGCGCGGAGCCTCCCGCTCAGGCCCAGCATGTCGGATGAAGCGATGAGGCTGGGAGCAGGGACCGGGGTGGCCGCAAGAAACGCGAACGCGAAGAGGGCGAGGAGAAAGGGTTGGGGTTTCATGGCTTGCTGTCTCTGGTGTAGGGGTTCGGCCCAGTGGCCGCTTCCCTTTAGACCGCGCGCCGCTGTCGAGGGTTCCCCGATTCGGATGTCATCCTTCCTCCGACATCGCCCCCTCGGGCCAGGAGCTCCACCAGCCTCGCGGCCAGATCCCGCATCTCGACCGGTTTCGCCATGTGCGCGTCGAAGCCCGCGCGCAGGGCCCGGATCACGTCCTCCTGTCCCGCGTACGCGGTGAGCGCCACGGCGGGGACTTCGCCTCCCTGATCCCGTGGGAGCGCGCGAAGCTGCTCCATCAAGGCGTACCCGCTTTCCCCGGGCATGGCGATGTCGCTGATCAGGAGGTCCGGCCGGCGCGCCGCGAATGCGGAGACGGCCTCTGGAGAGGATCCCACTGCCTGGACATCCGCCCCGCATCCCGTGAGAAACATCGCGATCAGCTCCCGCGAGTCCTGGTCATCCTCCACGAGAAGGATCCGTCGGCCGTGGAGGAGTCGAACGGCGACGTCCCTCCCGTCCTGCTCGTCCGTCCCCGGGAGAAAGGGCTCGACGGCGCGCCCCGGATCCAGAGCGCCCGCGAGTGGGAGCGTGACCAGAAAAGAGGCGCCCGTCCCTTCCGAGCGGTTGGAGGCCGAGACGGTTCCGCGGTGAAGCTCGACGAGATGCCTCACGATCGCGAGGCCGAGTCCCAGCCCGCCGTGCCAGCGCGTTCCGGTCGAATCCCTCTGGCGGAAGCGCTCGAAGACGTAGGGCAGGAACTCGGGCTCGATGCCCGGCCCGTCGTCCTCGACGAGGATCCGCGCGAACGAGCCCTCCTGCGTGAGGCGGACGATGACGTGGCCGCCCTCGGGGGCGAACTTGATCGCGTTGGAGAGGAGATTCCAGACGATCTGCTGAAGCCGGTCGGGGTCGCCCATCACGGGGCCGCTCACCGGGCCGAGCTCGCGCAGGAGATCCACTCGCTTGGCGCGAGCCATGGGCCCCATGGTGTCGAGAGCGCCCTCGATCGCCGTGGCGAGCGGGACCGCTTGGAACCTCACGTCCAGCCGGCCGGACGTCATGCGCGAGATGTCGAGGATGTCCGAGATGAGATGGCTCTGGATCCTGACGTTTCGGTCGATCGTCTCCACCGCTCGCTCCGTCGTGGCCGCGTCGAGCGTCCCCTCCTTGAGCAGGTTCGCCCATCCCGCGATCGCGTTGAGCGGGGTTCGCAGCTCGTGCGAGAGCGTCGCCAGGAACTCGTCCTTGAGCTGGTTGGCCTTCTCCGCCTCCTCCCGCGCCGCATGCTCGCGGGAGAGCGTCGCGCGCTCCAGCTCCGCGACCTTGTGCTCGGTGATGTCCTGGGTCGTGCCCACCATCCGCGCGGGCCGTCCATGGTGGTCCAGGAGGACGTCCCCCTGGCCGAGCACCACGCGCACCGTTCCATCGGGCCGGACGATCCGGTGCTCGAACGCGAACGGCCGCTTCTCGCGCAAGGCGGCGGCCACCACCGCACGCGCGTTCGCGCGGTCCTCGGGATGGATGCGATCGAGGTACGCCTCGTAGCTCGCGGAAAAAGAGGCCGGGTGGAGCCCGTAGATGGAGTACAGCTCCTCCGACCACCAGATGGAGTTGTTCTCCACGTCCCATTCCCAGCTGCCCAGACGAGCCGCGCGCTGCGCCTCGCGGAGCCGCGCCTCGCTGCGCTCGAGCTTCGTCCGCGCCTCCGCCCGCATCATGATCTGGTGGCGCAGCTGCTCGTTCGTCTGCCAGAGCTGGTCCGTTCGCTCGGCGACCCGCCGCTCCAGGTCCTCGTTCAGCTGCCGCACGGAGTGCTCCACGCGACGCCGGCCCACGACGGCGGCGGCGGTCGCCAGGGTCGTCACCGAGAGGACCGCCATGAACCCCTGGAGGAGAAGGAGCGATTCGTTCGGCGAGCGCCCCGCGAACGGACCATGCCCTTCCAGCGTTCCACGAATGGCGATCGCCGTCAGGAGCACCAGGGTGGACGCGCATTCGCGCTGCCCGAACCGGAACGCGCTCCAGAGGAGCGGGGGAAGACAGAGAAATTCCAGGGGGTAATGGCTCCGGTCGAACACGGACCAGCCGGAGAACACGAACAGGGCCGAGGCCGCCACCGTGACCAGAAGACATGCGAGCTCGGCCCAGCGCCGGGGCCGCCAGGGCGCGCGCCGGTCGAGGGCCCAGAGCGTGATGAGGGGGGTGACGACGAGCGCCCCCGAGGCATCGCCCAGCCACCAGGTCACCCAGATGGGTCCGAAGGCGCTCCAGGGCGCCAGCCCGCCGAGCGAGAGCGTCGTCACGCCGATGGTCGCGCTGACCGCGGTGGCGAGCGCGCCCGCAAGCGCCGTGAACTGAAAGATCGAGGTCGGCTGGTCGAACACGTGGCGGCCACCCGCGAACCTGCCCACCAGATAGCAGCCTAGAACGCCCTCCAGGGTGTTTCCGGCGGCGATCCCGAGCGAGGTGGCCAGGGTCCCCGCGGTCGTGATGTTGACCAGGAAGGCCCCCATCAAGACGCCGGGCCAGATCCGGTAGCCGAGGATGAGGAATGCCGCGAGGGCGATCCCCGTGGGGGGCCAGACCGCGGAGGCACTCGGATTCAGGGAGGCAAAGCTCAGCCCGGCCTTGCCGGCAACGACGTAAGCCACCGTCACGCCGAGGACTGCGAGGACGTCGTACATCCGCGAACGCGGCACTGATCTCATGCGTGCCCCGCAGTGGTGCAGGTGCGCCGGGGAAGCCGAGTAGCCATGCGCGCTGGGCCGGAGGCGCGCCACGTAGGAGTCTAGGCTATAGGGGCAAGGTGTGACAAGGCAGGGGGTAGGACATCAGGAGCCGCCGTTGGCCCCGGCTCGGTGGGTGAATCGCTCCATCCAGTGCTCCAGGAGTCGCCGGGTCCCGAATCGCACGCCCCGTGCCACGGCGATGGCGTTGCGGAGGGGCGCCTCGACCTCCTGAATGACAGCGTCCGACAGGCTCACCGTTCGTTCTCCGATCGCCTCGATGTGCTCCACGACGCGTCGCACGCGGGGCGCCACTTCACGAAACGTCCCCACGATCTCACCCGCGTCGCGCGCGACCAGGTCGAGACGGTCGATGAGCTCGCGCCCTTCCTCCGAGAGTCGGGCGAACTCGTACGAAGCCTTGCGGAACTGTTGCATGACCAGGACGACCGCCACGGCAATGGCAACGACCGCCATTGTTACAATTACAAAGCAGACTTGCAGGAGTGTCAACATATCTCGCCCCTATGAAAAAGTGGGTTTACGGGGGTCAGTGCCCGCGACGCTGCGCCCGGTCGCCACCCTGGCCACCAGCTCGCGCAGCACCTCGGGGTCGAGCGGCTTTTCGTAGAACTCGTCGAACCCGGCCGCGAGCGCTCTCCTCCGGTCCGAGTAGCCTGTGAGCGCGACGAGCACTGCCTGATGCTCCTCCGCGCGGAGCCGGACCGCCAGTTGGTAGCCGTCCATGCCCGGGAGCGCTATGTCGAGAATGACGAGGTCCGGGCGCTGTTCCTGGAAGATCTCCAGGGCCCGCCTCGGGTCGTATGCCACCCGGACCGAGTGATTCCACCGTTCCAGGAGCATCGCGATGGAATCGGCCGAATCGGGCTCGTCATCCACGATCAGAACGGAGAGCGGCCGCGCCGCGCCATATCCGGAAGTGCAGAAAAGGGTCTCGGTCGTCATGGGTCTTCTCCTTCGCCCCTTCGAGGAATGCCCCCTCAGCCAGGGTGCATTGCATGCGCCGTACCAGCCCCGTCAGCGCAGGCCCGGCAGGATGGCGTGGAGCAGGAATCGATAGAACACCGCAAGCGTGCCCCCGAGGAACGCGCCGAAGATCACGTCGCTCGGATAGTGCACGCCGAGGTAGACGCGCGAGAGGCTCACGATGGCCGCGAGGGCATAGAACAGTGGCGAGAAGGCCGGGGCGTGACCGCCCAGGATGGCGGCCCCCGCGAATCCGGCGGCCGCGTGCCCCGAGGGGAACGAGAAGTCGCGCGGACGCGTCCCGAACACGCGCGCCTTCACGAACGCGATGAACGGGCGCCTTCTCCGAAAGAAGCGCTTCAGCGGATAGTTCACCGTGAGCATCGTGAGGCCGATCACGGGAACGGCATCCACGGCGGTCTCGAGGCCGGTCCGGAAATCGGCGGCGATCATCACACAGAGAACGAACACCCATCCCTCTCCATAGCGCATCGTGCTGGAGATGAGCCAGGCGATCCGGTCGGCAAAACCGCCGAGCGAGAGCGTGTTCCAGCGGAGGAAGAACGCGGCGTCCAGCGCCTGGAGCGCCGCCACCGGATGCCGGAGCCAGCCCTGGAGGAGCCAGGTGCGGCTGTGCTCCATGGCCAGCATCGTCTCCACGTCGTGCGCGACCGACTCCTTGGGCCCGGCCGAATTCGCGGGCGCGTCGACGTGGCGGCGGACCAGGACGCGCACCGCTCCCGGCGCGACCTGGACGGTGACCGGGGTGTTCCCCAGGACCTCGCCGTCCGCCTGGATCAGGACCGGACGGTCGCTCCGGATCGCGACGTGATCGCGCACCTGCAGGAACCTCGTGTTCGCGTCCTTGCGGTGGCGGCCGAGCAGGACCCTCCAGGCGAGCCGCGCGTAGTCCGCGGCGCCGCGCGCGTCGTAGATGCAGACGTCGAGCACGGCGTCGGCTGGATCGATGCGCGGTCCCCAGGTGAACGGCGGCGAGCCCAGGGTGCCCGCGTTGGCCACGACGATCTCCCAGGCATGCGCCCGGAACGACGAGCCGTCGATCTCGATCTCGAACCGGCGTGCCCGGTGGCGGAACGCGCGCCTCAGAAAATTGACGACGTAGGCGGCTCGACCCATTCGAGATTGGGCCTCGCGCGAGGTGTCGCGGATCATCAAGGCATCGGGGCCGATGCCGATCTGGGTCAGGAAGAATCTCCCGTCGACCCGGATCGCGTCGAGGGTGATCGTCTCCTCGTTCCCGATCACCGCCGCCACGGCGGCCTCGAGGGAGACCGGGAGTCCCAGCTCCCGGGCCAGAACGTTCGCGGTGCCCGCCGGGATGATCCCGAGGACCGCGGGCCCCGCCCGATCGTCGCAGCGCACGAGCCCCTCGGCGACCATGGACACGGTCCCGTCCCCGCCGACGGCCACGACCCGCCCGCATCCGTTCGCGACGCTGCGCTTCACCTCGCGGACGATTTCGGAGCGGACGTCGGGCCCGGGCGGGACTTCGAACACACGATACGGCCAACCCGCGCCGCGCAGCGCCCCGTCCAGGACCGTGAGGATCGTCTCGGGCTGAAACCGCGTCGGGGTCGGGCTCAGGACCACCAGGACCTCGCCCCGCGTCACGCCCTGCGGCCCCGCGCGGATCCCTCGCGCCCCTTCTTCCCCTCGTGCCGGGCCCGTGCTTCCTCGATGGAGTGGGACTTGGTCAGCGTGCTCTCGCGCTTCGCCATGCGCGCCAACTCCTGGAAATGCCGGTTCAACGTCATGAGCTCCGCCTCGGACATCCGGTCCGCGTCGATCAGGCGGTTGCTGGCGCCTCCGGTCACGGCGACCAGCTCGTCCAGCTTCAGCGACATCGCCCGGGCCGCCTTGTTCTGGGCGCGCTGGATCAGGAACACCATGAGAAAGGTCACGACGGTGGTGGAGGTATTGATCACGAGCTGCCAGGTGTCGGAGAAGTGGAACACCGGTCCGGAGAGAAGCCACACCACGACCACGGCGAGGGCCAGCAGGAATGCGCCCGCGCTCCCCGTCCATTCCGAGACCGTTGCGGAGAGCTGCTCCATGCGGTGGGAAAAGGATCGTGGGCCTGTGTGGGAGGCGGTCATGTGGGGCCATCCGTTCGAAAAATAAAGGGGCCCTCCATGAATGGGAGTGGGGTGGGTGGGGAACCGCCCAGTCCCGTTGGAAGGCCAGTGGAGGGCCCCAGGGTCGTTGGAATGCGGTGGTCGGGTTCTAGGGTTGAGACACCTCGAGCATCTCGAGCCACTCCTCGATCTCGCGCTCGGCTTCGTCCTGTTCGATGCCGTAGCGCTCCTGGATCTTCCCCGCGAGCTTGTCGCGCCGTCCTTCGATGACCTTCACGTCATCGTCGGTGAGCCGGCCCCACTGCTCGCGAGCCTTCCCCTTGAACTGCTTCCAGCCGCCTTCGATCCGGTCCCAGTTCATCGATGTCTCCGGTGGCATCCTATCGGACGCCACGATTTGGATTGCGAGCAGAGCCAAAGGATCGGACCAAAAACTCTGCCGGTTGGTATTGGGTCAGGCTTTGACGTCCTGGTCCCCAGCACCTGCTCGCTCCTACCTGCCTCGCGCGCCGCGCGCGCGAACATCCATGGGGTCGGAACTCAGCAGTGGGTCACCTTGTCCGCGCCCGCCGCGCTCAGGGTGTCCTGCGCCACCTCGATACGGTCGTTGTGCGCGTAGACCCCCACGAGAATTCCGCCCTTCTCGATTTCTTTGGCGTAGAACTTCGCCTCGAAAGACCCGGCACCGCGATCGTTCCCGCGGCCGAGCAGAAGGCATTCGCAGCTATCGTGCCACCGGGCCGGCGCGTCACCCGCGCCGCGCCGCAACCGCGTGACCGCCCTGTCCGGGTGGCGTATCACCTCTATATAACTACGCAGGAACAAGAGGGTCGCAGGTCGCCGGGTGGGTCCGGCGGCGCCGGGGAGTGGCCCTCAGCGCCAGAGGCGCGGGTAGGTGTTACAGATGCGAACAGCCTTTTGTAGAACGTACATTGCGGTACGAACGCCCCGAGGAGGGGCGAGCGGGTCAGACCGCGGCGGAGTAGTTATTGAGCCGGTTGTAGATCGTCTTCAGGCTGATCCCGAGAACTTCCGCAGCCTTGCGCTTGTCTCCGCCGAACCGCTCCAGGGTCGCCAGGATGAAGTGGCGCTCGATCTCCGCGAGGGAGGTCCCCACCTGCACCGGATCGGAGGCGGTGGCCTGGACGGAGGGCGTCGACGTCGACGGGCTGCTGGGAAGAGCGTCCATCTCCACCATGTCGTCCGCCATGATGAACGCGCGGCGGATCATGTTCTTCAGCTCGCGAACGTTCCCCGGCCAGCTGTAGTCGGCCATCCGACGGCGCGACGCGGCGCTGAATTTCTTCGAGGCGCCTTCCTCCCGGTTGATCTGGGCGAGAAAGTGCTCCGCGAGAAGATCGATGTCGCCGCCTCGGTCCCGCAACGGCGGTAGGACGATCGGAAACACGTTCAGGCGATACAGGAGGTCTTCCCGGAATCGGCCCTCTTTGACCGCGGTCTCCGGCGAGCGGTTGCTGGCCGCGATGACGCGCACGTCCACGGGGATCGGCTCGTCGCCGCCGACGCGCAGAAGGGTTCCCGTCTCGAGAACGCGGAGCAGCTTTACTTGTAACTCCAGGGGCATCTCGGTGATCTCGTCGAGGAAGAGCGTGCCCCGTGAGACACGCTCGAAATAGCCCCGGTGGAGCTGGGTCGCCCCGGTGAAGCTTCCCCGCTCGTGGCCGAAGAGCTCGCTCTCGATGAGATTGGACGGCACGGCGCCGCAATTCACGGGCAGGAAGGCCTGGCCCCGCCGGCGCCCCAGCTCGTGGATGGTGGCCGCGACCTCCTCCTTCCCCGTCCCGCTGTCGCCCACGAGAAACACGGTCGCGTCGGTCGGTGCCACCTTCACGACGAGGTCGTAGACGGTTTGCATCACGGGAGAGGTTCCGATCAGGCGGCCGAACCGCCCCAGCTCGCGCAGCTCCTCGCGGAGCGCGCCGATCTCTTCCTTCAGGGCGAGCGTCCGCTGCACGTTCGCAAGGACCGTCTTGAGGCGCCGGACGTCGACCGGCTTGGTCAGGTAGTCCAGCACGCCCTGGCGGAGCGCCGCGACGGCCGAATCCACAGAG
>DASQBE010000240.1:0-4518 GCA_035635355.1 Binatia bacterium
CCGGTTCGACGATCTACCCGGGTCGATCGTCCACTTCCCGTTCGTTCGCGGAACCCGGGCCTTCTTTTCCTACTACACCGCGGGCGTTCGCATGTGGGACATCTCGAACCCGGCCCAGCCCGCCGAGGTCGGGTTCTACGATACGTGGCCGGGCGATGACGGCATCTACTCGGGCGCCTATGAATGCACGCCCTTTTATCCTTCCGGGATCCTCACGGCCACGGACCGCTCCACGGGGTTGTACGTGTTTCGTCCTCAGACCACATACGGGATCGTTCGTGGAACCGTTCGTGATGCCGGGAGCGGCATGAAGCCCGTGGCAGGGGTCTCGGTACGAGCGCTTCCCAACGGCCCCGCCACGTTGTCCGCGGCCGACGGGACCTTCGCGCTTGGGCCGAGCTCGGGACCGGCGGTGACCATCGAAGCATCGAAATTCGGTTACGGGACGCAATCCGCCGTCTTGGCGATTGCCCAGGGTAGCGATCAGACCTCGAACGTCTCGATCTCGAAGACCGGAACCGGGAACATCAAGGGCATCGTGCGGCGCGCCTCGGACCAGTCGATCATCACAGGCGCCAACATCACGCTTGTCGGCACCGCCGTCGCGATCGCGACGAATGCGATGGGCAAGTACTCCCTCAGCAAAATGCCCGTGGGGGCGTATACCATCCGGGCGGACTACGTGGGGCTGGTTCCCGCCGGGGTTCCGATCAACCTGACCGTGAACCCCACGCTGACTGTGGACTTCACCCTCCAGACGCCTCCCTTCTACGACGACGCGGAGACAGACCGAGGCTGGACGCTGGGCGCGCCGGACGATGATGCGATCGCAGGACGGTGGATCCGCGCGGTGCCGATCGGCACGATGAACGGCAGTTTCGAGGCGCAGCCCTCCGCGGACCATTCTCCCGCGCCAGGCACGATGTGCTTCGTCACGGGCAACGCCCCGCCCGGGAGCCCGGTGACTCAGGAATCGGTACGCGGCGGGAAGACGACGCTGATCAGCCCGCCGCTCGATCTTTCCGCGATTTCCGATCCGCGGATCGCCTATTGGCTCTGGTTCTGGAACTCGCATCAGGCCGCTGGGCCGTTGGCATCCACGTTGACCACCGAGATCTCGAACGATGGGGGGCTCTCCTGGACCTCCGTGAGCACGTATCAGGCGATCCGCGACCCCTGGAACCGCATCGAGATTCGGGTGAGCGACTACTTCGCCTCACCGGGCTCCTCCGTCCGGCTTCGCATCATCGTGGAGAACCATATCGCGGGAGAGGTCGAGGCGGCTCTCGACGACTTCGAATATTACTCCGGCGTCTCGAGCGGGTCGCTCGCGACAGAGGCGACACGTGCCTCGCGCGCCACCCTCGGTGTTCGATCCCTCGCATCATCTCCCACGCGAGGTGGGATGTCGTGGGAGATCGCCCTCGATGCAGCCCGGCATGTCCGCGCCGACCTCTTCGACGTTCAGGGACGCCTCGTACGGAAGATCTATGATGGGGAGCTCGGGGCCGGGCGGAACACGATTCGCTGGGACGGACGGCTCGCGAACGGCTCGGTCGGAGCGTCAGGAATCTACTGGGTTCGGGTCGCGGCCGAAGGAATGGAGCGGAACATCAAACTCGTGGTGGCACGCTGACCGATCCCGCCCGTGAATCAACGAGCTCCGGTCTCGCATCCAAAGCGGATCGACCGAAATGCCCCGGTCGGAAAGGATGGACGTCATGAAGACCGTTTCGGGGCTCCACCACGTCACCGCGATCGCGGGGCCAGCTCAGGAAAACCTCGACTTCTACGCCGGCGTTCTGGGGATGGCGCTGGTCAAGAAGAGCGTCAACCAGGACGATCCCGGAACATACCACCTCTTCTACGCCGATGCCGAGGGACACCCCGGCACCGACCTCACGTTCTTTCCCTGGGCCGAAGCGGCCCCCGCGCGGCCCGGGCATGGCCTCGCGAACGAGGTGGCCCTGGCGGTCCCACGCGGAAGCCTCGCCTTCTGGGGAGCGCGGCTCGAACGTTACGGCGTCCCGATCGGAGCGGCCGAGGCCCGCTTCGGAGAGAACGCGCTCCGGTTTCGGGATCCGCACGGGCTCGACGTCGCCCTGGTCGAATCCGAGCCCGCCGCGGGCCGCACGTTCACGCCCGCGGAATCGAGTCCTGTTGCGGGCGAGCACCAGATTCGCGGGCTCCACGGCGCGCGGCTGCGCGAGCAGAATCTCGCCCCGACCACCGCCTTCCTGACCGAGGTGCTGGGGTTCCGCCATGCCGGCACCGAGAACGGCTGGCACCGTTACGCGGTGGCCGACGGCGGGTCGGGGGCGTTCCTCGATCTCGCGGAAGCCCCGGATTCTCCGCGGGGCTTCTGGGGCGTGGGATCGGTCCACCATCTGGCCTGGCGCGTGGGCGACGAAGAGCACCAGCTGGCCGTCCGGAAGCGCGTCGAGGCGGCATCCCGGCGTCCGACGCCGGTCATCGATCGATTCTGGTTCAAGTCGGTCTACTTCACCGAGCCGGGCGGAGTTCTCTTCGAGCTGGCGACCGACGGACCGGGCTTCGCCGTGGATGAAGACCCGGCCCACCTGGGCGAATCCCTCGTCCTTCCCCCGTGGCTCGAGACGCAGCGACCCAGGATCGAGGCCGCGCTCCCCGCGCTCACCGACCCGCATCCCACCAAGGTCGCGGGCGGCGCGTGAGCGCCGAGGACCTGGGATTCATCCATCGCTTCGAGCCGGGGCAGGGCGAGGAGACGCTTCTCCTCCTGCACGGCACGGGCGGCGACGAAAACGACCTCATTCCCCTGGGGAGGCGCCTCGCGCCGCGGGCGAATCTGCTCTCCCCGCGCGGGCCCGTGCTCGAGCACGGGATGCCGCGGTTCTTCCGCCGGCTCGAGGTCGGCGTATTCGATGAGGCGGACCTCATCCGCCGCGTGGGGGATCTGGGCCGCTTCGTGCGCGACGCCGCGGGGCGCTACGGGTTCGACCCCCTGCGCGTGCGCGCGCTCGGCTATTCCAACGGCGCTAATACGGGCGCCGCGCTGCTGCTGCTCGACCCGGGTCTCCTCGCGGGCGCGGCGTTGCTCCGCGCCCTTCTCCCCATCGAGCCGCCCCAGCCGCCGGAGCTCACGGGCAAGCCGGTGCTGATCGCGGCCGGCCGCCGCGATCCCTTCGCGTCGATCGAGCGGGTCGAAGCGCTGGCGCACCGGCTCCGGAACGCGGGCGCGACCGTCGTTCTGCGCTGGGCCGAGGGGGGCCACGAGGTCGGAGCCGAGGAGATCGACGCTGTCGCGGAGTGGCTCGCCCCGTAGGTCGTTGACTCGCCGCTCAACTGTGCCACTCTGAGGACGTGCCCAAAGCCAGGACCTCCACCCCGCGCAGCAACACTCTGGAGCTGGTCGTGTCCTCGGCCGCCGCGACCCGACTGGAGGCGGCGCGCCACTGGTTGTCCCGGCTGCCACGCGACTCCGAAGCCCTGATCCTGGCGCCGCACGGCCACGCGGCGACCGAGATCGTCCGGGCGGGCGTGGCGGAGAGCGGCACGCGCTTCGGGCTCCAACGGTTCACGCTGGATCGATTCGCCGCGCGGCTCGCCCTTCCCGAGCTGGCCAGGAACGGAACCGCTTCGGCGACCTCCCTCTCCCTGGTCGCCGTCGTCACGCGGGCGGTCCATCACCTCCTCGAGTCGGGAGAGGCCGGGCGGTTCGCCGCCATCGCCCGTCGTCCCGGATTTCCACACGCGGTGGTGCGCACCTGGCACGAGCTCCGCGGAGCGGGGCTGTCCGGCGTCACGCTCGAAGCGACCAAGGGGGGCGACGGCGGCCTGGCCGCAATCCTGGAACGCACCGAGCGGGAGCTGGCCGAGATGAAGCTGGCGGATCGGGCGGAGATCTTCCGGGTCGCGCGCGCCGCGATCGAGCGCGGCGAGGGGTTTTCGGATGTGGCGGTTCTGCTCCTCGACGTCCCTTTGAACGAGTGGATCGAGTGCGACTTGGTCGCCGCCCTGATGCGCCGCGCGCCCCGCGGGCTGGCCACCGCGGCCGCGGGAGACGGTGCATCGATCCTCGCGTACCGGGAGATGCTCGGTGTCCCCGAGACGTCGCCGGACGGCAGCGCGGCCTCCAATTCCCTCGCCCTGCTCCAGCGCCACCTCTTCGAGGACACGGGTCCCGCCCCGCGTGCGCTGGACCCAAGCGTGGCGCTGGCCTCGTGGCCGGGCGAGGCGCGTGAGTGCGTCGAGATCGCGAGGAGGATCCAGGCGGAGGCCGCGGACGGCGTCCGATTCGACCGAATGGCGATCCTGCTTCGAGCTCCCGCCTCCTACCGCGCGCACATCGAGGAAGCGCTGCGACGCGCGGCGATCCCCGCCCACTTCGCCCGCGGCACCCGGCGTCCTGATCCCGCGGGAAGGGCGCTCTTGGCGCTCCTCGCGTGCAGGGCCCAGGATCTCTCGGCGCGGCGTTTCGCGGAGTATCTCTCCCTGGCCCAGGTTCCGGATCCGCCGGCGGGTTCCGAAGAGCCCTGG
>DASQBE010000241.1:0-10554 GCA_035635355.1 Binatia bacterium
AGGCCTCGCTCTCCCTCTGCCGCGAGCTGGGAAACACCGAGGACCTCTGTTCCTGCCTCAACAATCTGGGCGTGGTCCGGTTCGAGCAGGGGCACTACGCGAGCGCGGAGCGCCTCTACCGCGAGTCGCTCGAGATCCTGACCTCCCAGGCGCAGAAAAACCAATCCCTCGCGATCGTCCACAGCAACCTGGCGGACCTCTACCTGGATCTGCACCAGCTGGAGCGGGCGGAGAAGGAAGTGCGGCTGGCGGAGCAGATCGCGACCGACCTGGAATCCGCGACGGTGCTGGCCGAGGTGCACGCCAACCGCGCGCTTTTGAGCTCCGCCCGGGGGGGCCACGAGGAGGCGCGCGAGCACGCGAAGCGGGCCGTCTCCTTCGGCGAGCCGACGGGGAACGTGGTGAGCCTGATCAAGGCGCTGGTGGCCTCGGCCCAGGTCGAGCTCGGCGCCGGGAAGCCCGGCGAGGCGAAGCGTTCGGCGCGGCAGGCGCGCGACATCGCGCGATGGTCCAAGATGCCGCACTTCGAGCTCCACGCGGCCCTCACGGCGGCGCGGGCGGCGTGCGGAGAGGGGACGGGCGCGGAATCCCTCGAGGAGCTGGGGGATCTGGTGCGGCGCGCGACCGAGCTCGGCTTCCGTTCCCTGGCGGCGCGGGGCCTGGACCTCATCGGCGAGATCCGCGCCCGGTCGGGCGACCTCGCCGGCGCGGCCGAGGAATTCACGCGGGCCGCGGATCTGATGAAGGACGTGCTGGCGTCCCTCTGCGAGGAGGATCGCCGCTCCCTCATGCACCATCCCGACTGGAAAGGGATGATGGCCAATCTCCTCGACACGCTGGTCCAGGTGGGACGCCGGGACGATGCGCTCGCCTACCTCGTGGCGTTCGGCGCCGGAAGCTGCGAGATCACGCCTCAGCCCGCCGAGGATTCATCCGCGCCGGACACCGCGCTCGCGGGCGCGGCCCGCGCGACCTAGCGCGCCGGCCAGGGGAAGAGCGACACGCCGACGCCGGCGACCAGCCGGTTCGAGCTCGCCCCGAATTCTCCCTGAGCGTTGCTCTCGTGCTGATAGCCCAGGCTCATGTTCACCGACGCCGAGGAGCCCACCAGCACGCGCATGCCGCCCGTGATCACGGGGGCGAGCACCGCCGTGTTGTTGAACGAGAAGCCGCTGTAGAAGAGGGCGCCGAAGCCCATGCTGGCGAAGGGAATCACGCCGCCCTGCGGCGCGAAGTTGTAGGTCAGGCCCGCGGTCGCGCCCAGCGCGGTATCGCTCGATCCGGGCTGGGACTCGTGGCGCGTCATGAACCCGCCGGTGACCTCGTAGTGGCTCGAGACGCAGTAGCCCAGCGTGGGCGTGATCTCGAGCTTGGTGAATGAGTCCACGTTTCCGTACCCTTCGCGCTTCATGTTCCAGTGGCTGTACGATACCGAGGGCGAGAATTCGATCGTCCCGGCGGGGATGGACCGGGTCGTCTTCTCATGGGTGGCGATCTGGGCGCCGAGCGACGTCGCGGGCAGCGCCATCAGCGCCGCGGCGGCAAGCGGCACGACTGCCGATCCGAGCCATCGAGAGTTCATGGCAAACGCTCCTTCCAGGGTTCTCCGATGCGTGGTTTTGCGGAAGCGCGGGCGTCCGGACCCCGACGGTGCGGCGCCCCTGGAGTTACGAAGCAAATTCCGAGCCCGCCCCCTGGTCCGACTCTTGCGGTTTTCCATTTCGCTCCAAACCCACCCATCGACGCTCGGGGGCGTTTCGATGCCGCATCATGAACGAGATTACGGAGATGAAGCAAGCCCGACCGGCCAGAGCCTAGTGACCGCCATCGTGCACGCCGTGCGCTTCCTGGGGCGAAACGGGTGGCGGATTGCCGCCATGGTTGCGATCTGCGCGGCGAGCCTTCACACGATCGGATGCGGAACGCTGCTCACCACCAAGCCCGATCCCGGCGAGCGATTCGACACGCCGCTCCCCGGGCTCGACAACGGGGAGCTCGGCGACTTCCAGGCCGGCCACACCCAATTCCGGAAATCATTCACCATCGCCGAAGGGCTGGGGCCGATCTTCAACAACGTGTCCTGCGCCTCCTGCCACAGCGGAGACGGGCGGGGACGTCCCGAGAACATCCTGACGCGGTTCAGCCGGGGCACCGATCTCGCGCCGGACATCGGGGGCCCGCAATTGCAAGACAAGGCGATTCCGGGCGCCGAGCCGGAGCATCTTCCGGCCGGCGTGGACATCTCCTACCGCATGCCGCCTCCCGTATTCGGCGTCGGCCTGATCGAGGCGATTCCCGATTCCGCGATCCTCTCGCACCAGGATCCGGCGGATTCGGACGGGGACGGAATTTCCGGGCGGGCGAACATGGTCACCCCGGCGCCCTATGTGCCGTCCACGGTTCCGGGCGGTGGTCCCGGGCTCCACGTGGGCCGGTTCGGACGGAAGGCGCAGGTCTCCAATCTGCTCCAGCAAACCGTCGAGGCGTATCACCAGGACATCGGGATGACCTCGTCCTATCGACCCGTCGAAAACATCAACCCGCTCGCCTCGCACGCGGCGGTCGACCCCGCGGCCGATCCCGAGCTGACCGATCGCGAGATCGAGAACGTCATTCAGTACATGAGAATGCTCGCTCCCCCGGCGCCGGGGGCTCCCACCGCGTCGCGGGTCCGGGGCGAGGCCCTGTTCGCCTCGGCGCGCTGCGCGGTGTGTCACCTTCCCTCGTTCCATACCGGGCCGCACGAGATCGAGACCCTGGCCGACCGAGACGTGGCCCTCTATTCGGACCTTCTGCTCCACGACATGGGGGACGGCCTCGCCGACAACCGCCCCGACGGGGACGCCGACGGACACGAGTGGCGCACGGCGCCGCTGTGGGGGCTCCGCGTGGCGCGCGAATTCCTGAACGGCCAGCTCTTCCTCCTGCACGACGGCCGCGCGCACAGCGTGGACGAGGCGATTCGTCTCCACGGCGGCGAGGCCGCCGGGGCGCGCGACGCTTTTCTGGCCATGCCCCCCGAGGACCAGGCGGCGCTCCTCGACTTCGTGGAGTCGCGATGAGGGGGCGCGGGCTCGTGCTCGCGGCCGCCGCGGTGCTGCTTCTCGCCTCGTGGTGGACGAGCGGGGCGCGCGCCGCCGTCCAGGGCCCGAAACGCGATCTCTTCGCGCCCCCCCCGCTCGCGACCCCCTATCACGGCTCGCTGGACGGTCTCGCCTGGGGCGGCGACGGCGCGCTTCGCTTCGCGGAGGACCGGCAGGCGGGGGTGACGAATCCCGAATGGTTTTCGGTCGGACGCGTGAACGGGTTCCTGCTCGCGCGCCTGAGCCCCAGCATCGACGTGGCGGGACAGGGCTGCTGGGACCGGGACTCGGATGACTTCACGATGGAGCGCGCCGAGATCGGGGTGCGCGTGCTGCGTTCCCGTCAGGCGCACGCGGGCATCTTCCCCGTCCCTCTGGGCCGGACCAACCTGTCGCACGACGGGCCCGACTACGATTTCGCCGAGCGGTCGCTCGTCGCCACCCAGCTCGTCGGCGTGCCCAACGCGCAGCTCGGAATCGGCGCGCGGAGCCTTCCCGGAGCGGGGAGGCGGCTCTTGTGGGAGGCCGATCTCGTGACCGGCTACGACGACGGCCTGATCACCGAGTCGCCCGGCGGCACGCGGCTCCCCTCGGGCAGGAACAATTACGGGGACAAGAACGGAATCCCGGCGCTCGCCTGGCGCGTGGCGCTCCAGGGCCGGTCGGGGAGCGAGGTGGGGCTCGCCGCGGAGAGCGGCCAGTACAACCAGACCGTCGTCGGCGGGGTCCACGTCGACAGCGCGCGCTGGATGCACCTCGTCGTCGCCGACGGGAACACCGCGTTCCATGGATTCCATCTCTTCTCGGAAGCGGCGTACGCGATCATCGACGTACCGCCCGGCTTGAGGGCCCTCTTCGCGGAGCAGCAGTGCGGCGCGTCCGTGGAAGTGACCCGGACGCTCTTCGACCCCTTGTTCCGGGGCTGGCGGGGTTCCTGCGTCACGGCGGGGATCCGCGCGGATGCCGTGGACTTCGATCGATCGATCCAGGGGGATTCCAGGTCGCGACTCTCGGCGAGCGTGAACCTCCGCTCGCGCCCTCTGGCCGTCACGCGGTTCGGCTGGTACTACGAGGTTCGACGCGATCGCTTCAACAACGCCACACCCCTCGCGGGCCTCACCCTGACGGCGGCCACCTACTTCTAGCCGCATTTCCGGCTTGGAGTCGCACCCGTCCGGCCGCATCATGATGGTCCATGGCCGACTTCGCCGCCATCGACCGATACCTGGAACAGCACCTGGACGAGAGTCTGTCCGAGCTGATCCGCTATGCGGCCCAGCCCAGCGTCGCGGCCCAGAACGTGGGGATGGAAGATTGCGCGCGCCTCGTCGCCGAGATGCTCCGCGCCCGCGGGTTCGCCGTGGAGATCCTCCCTTCGGGCGGATCTCCGGTCGTGATCGCCGAGCGCGAGGGCGCTCGGGACCGCACCCTCCTCATCTACAACCACTACGACGTCCAGCCCGCGGAGCCGCTGGAGCTCTGGACCAGCCCCCCGTTCACGCCGACCCTGCGCGACGGGCATCTCTTCGGCCGCGGCGTGAGCGACGACAAAGGGCATCTGACCGCTCGTCTCCTCGCTCTGGACGCGCTTCTGGATCAGGCCGGAACGCTGCCGTGCCGGATCAAGTTCGTGATCGAGGGGGAGGAGGAGATCGGGAGCGTTCGTCTGCCCGGGTTCGTGAGGCAGCACCGCGAGCGGTTGAAAGGGGACGCGTGCCTCTGGGAATTCGGCTACGTGGATCACCGCGACATCCCGCTCCAGTACGCGGGCCTGCGAGGCATCTGCTACGTGGAGCTCTCCGTGGAGTGTCTGACCCGCGACGTTCACTCTGGAATCGGCGGCTCCATATTCCCCAACGCCGCCTGGCGGCTCACGTGGGCGCTGGCGAGCCTCAAGGGCCAGGACGGGCGCATCCGAATCCCGGGATTCTACGATCCCGTGCGTCCGCCGACCGCGCGCGATCGCGAGCTCATGGGCCAAGCGCCGGACATGGCGGAGGATTACCGGGCGCGCTACGGCGTGAAGGAATTCCTGCGCGGCATGAAGGGAGGGCCGGAGCTCTCCATCGCCGAGGTCTTCGAGCCCACCTGCACGATCTGCGGGCTCACGGCGGGCTACCAGGGCAAGGGCTCGAAGACCGTCCTTCCCGCGCGCGCGTCGGCGAAGGTGGATTTCCGGCTCGTTCCCGACATGACCCCCGACCAGGTCTTGAAGCAGCTCCGCTCCCATCTGGACCATGAGGGGTTTCCCGACATCAAGATCGAGTTCCTGGGAGGGAATCCCGCGGGCCGCACCGATCCCGACGATCCCTTTCTCCAGCTGGTCTCGGAAACCGCGCGGCCCGTGTACGGCGTTCCGATGCAGATCGTGCCCATGGTCGGCGGCTCGGGACCCAACCATGCCTTCATTCACGAGCTGGGGGTCCCGGTCGCGACGGCCGGGTTCGGAAATCCGGACACGCGCGCCCACGCGCCCGACGAGAACCTGCGCGTGGACCTCTACCTGAAGCACGCGAAGCACGTGGCGCGCATGGTCCAGGCCTTCGCGGAGGCTCCGGCCCGGTGAATGTTCTGGTGATCGAAGACAGCGGGCCGACGAGAAGCCTCCTGGCCCGCGCGCTCGAGGCGGACCGGATGACCGTCGAGGTGGCCGCGCGCTTCTCGACCGGCCTCCGCCAGGCCATGGCCGCGCGGCACGACGTCATCGTTCTCGACCTGATGCTCCCCGACGGGGACGGTCTGGACCTGTGCCGCCTTCTTCGCGCGGAGGGGGTCCTCACCCCGGTGCTCTGCTTGACGGCCCGCGGGGACGTGGCCGATCGGGTCCAGGGGCTGGACGCCGGCGCCGACGATTACATGAAGAAGCCCTTCGCCCTCGCGGAGCTGCGCGCCCGCATCCGCGCGCTGGCGCGGCGTCAGGGGCTCTCCCCGCCGAAGCGCGTCGAGGCCGGGGTGGTCCGGGTGGACTTCACGGCCCGGCGACTGGAGCGCGGTGGCAAGGAAATCCCGGTGACCGCGCGGGAATGGGCGGTTCTCGAAGCCCTGGCCGCGAAGCGGGGACGCGTGGTGGGCCGGGCCGATCTTCTGGACAGCATCTGGCACGGGCGGGGCCGCCCCGCGTCGGACAGCCTCGACGTCATCTTGAGCCGCCTCCGCCGGAAGCTCGGAAGCGACGCGGGGGGGTGCTCGATCCGGACCATTCGCGGCGAAGGGTTCGTGTTCGAGATCTCGCCATGAAGGCGCACTCGCTCGTGCGGCGGCTGGCCTCCCTCCAGCAGGCGATGGCCGCCCTCCTCATCCTGGTCTTCGCCGGGTTCACGATCTGGATCTCGGCCCATACCCTGAAGCGCCAGGAATCCACGTTCCTTCTCGATGCGGCGACCCAGATGGCGAGCAGCATCGCCTCCGAATGGAAGGATGAGGGAGACTTCGGACGCGCCGCGCGCGAGGCCCTGTCGGAAAGCGCGCCGGTCGGCGTTCACATTCGAGTGCTGGACGCGCGCGGCCGGGGCGTCGACTCCTCGCCGGGCGTGGATCGGAGCCCCGGAGGCCCCTGGAGCGAAGTCCGGGTCCCGATTCCGGGCGGCGGCTGGGTGGTGGCCTCCGCGCCGGTCGATGCGCGCCGGCGCGCGATCCTGGCGCTGATCTCCGCGCTCCTCGTGACGGGGATCCCGCTCCTCCTGGTCGTGACCGCGCTGAGCCGCACGATCGCGCGGCGCGCCCTGGGTCCCCTCTCGCGCATCGCCTCGCAGGCGGAGCGGGCCACCGGGGACGCGCCCCCGAAGCGCTTCGGCAGCGCCTCCGACCCGACCGAGGTGGCCGCCCTGGCCGGCGCGTTCGAGAGCCTCCTCGAACGGATCCAGGAGGTCCTCGCGGCGGAGCGGCACTTCACGCGGGACGCGGCCCACGAGCTTCGGACGCCGCTCACGATCCTCTGCGGCGAGCTGGAGTTCGCGTTACAAGATCCCTCCCTCTCGCCACGCGCCCGGGAAGGGCTGGACCGCGCCCTGCTTCAGGGACGCGCCATGTCCGACCTGGTGGAGGCGCTTCTCCTCCTGCGCGATTCGGACCGCGATCCCCGGATGCGGGAGGAGCTGAGCCAGCCTGTGAACCTGAGCGACCTGGTCCGGGATGTGGAACGCGAGTTCCGCGAGCCCGCGCCGGAGCGGACGCGCGACATCGAGGTGGCGGCGGAGGACGAGGTCCTGGTCGCCGGCCACTCGACCCTTCTCACCTCGGCGATCCGAAACCTCCTGTCCAACGCGCTCAAGTTCACCTCCGGGGGCCAGTCCGTGTGCGTGCGCGTGTTCAATGCGGACGGGCGCGGCACCGTCGTCGTCGAGGACGCCGGCCCCGGCATTCCGGCCGCGGAGCGGGAGCGCGTGTTCGACGTTTTCTACCGGAGCGCGGAGGCGCGCGGGGCCCACGACGGGTTCGGGCTCGGCCTGCCCATCCTGCGTCGGGTCGCCAGGGCCCACGGCGGCGACGTCGTGATCTCCCCGTCCCCCCTCGGTGGCGCGCGCTTCGAGCTCTTCATCCCTTCCTGGAGCTCGCGCTCCTGAGTTCTCCACGCCACCGTTCAGCCTCCGTTAACCCCCCCTGCCGAACATCTCCCCATGAGGAGAACGCCGCGTTCCATCCACCCCGGATCTCCACGCTGCGGGTGACGCCATGTGCGGGTTAGCCGGCTTCTATCGCTTCGGCGTCCCGGGGCCCGGCGCGGAA
The DNA here is from genome assembly GCA_035635355.1 of Binatia bacterium. Classification (GTDB taxonomy): domain Bacteria; phylum Eisenbacteria; class RBG-16-71-46; order SZUA-252; family SZUA-252; genus WS-7. Next base: position 7,809 of record DASQBE010000241.1, read on the forward strand.
GCACCGGCCGATGGGGAAGCCATTCTCCATCGAATGAATCGCGCCCTGGCCCATCGCGGCCCGGACGGGCAGGGGATCTGGCACCAGGACGGAGTCGGCCTGGCCCATGTCCGCCTCGCCGTGGTCGACCTGACCGGCGGCGCCCAGCCCTTCGAGAGCGAGGACGGCCGGCTGGTCTTGATCCTGAACGGCGAGATCTACAACCACGACGAGCTGCGCGAGGAGCTGCGCCGCGAGGGACGCCGATTCCGCACCCGCACCGACACCGAGGTGCTCCTTCAGCTCTACGATGCCATGGGAGAGCGATGCCTGAGCCGCTTGCGGGGCATGTTCGCGTTCGCGCTCTGGGATCGGCGTGAACGACGGCTCTGGCTCGTCCGCGACAGACTCGGACTCAAGCCCCTCTACTATCGCCTCGGCGGCAACGCGCTCGTCTTCGCCTCGGAGCTGAAGGGCATCCTCGAATACCCCGGCGTGCCCCGGGACGTGGACGAACGCGCGATCGAGGAATTCTTCACGTTCGGGTACGTGCCGGCTCCGCGCACCATCCTCCACGGGATTTCCAAGCTCGAGGCGGGCGAGTCACTCTCCGTCACGGCGCGCGGCGTCGAGCGGACGCGGTACTGGGATCTGGATTTTTCGCCGGAGGCGCGCGGCGGGGAGGCCCCGGTCGCCCGGCTGAGGCAGGCCCTGGAGGAGGCGGTCACGGGCCAGATGGGCTCGGACGTTCCGATCGGGACGCTCCTCTCCGGCGGGATCGATTCGACCGCGGTTCTCGGCTTCATGACGAATCACCTCGAAGAACCGGTTCCCTCCTTCACGGCGAGCTTTCCGGGAACCCGCGACGAGGACGCCGCCTATGCGGACCTGGCCGCGCGCAGGTACGGATCGGAATGGGAGGACGTGCCCGTGCCGGAGCCCACGTCGGAGCTTCTCGACGCGATGGCCTGGCACTTCGACGAGCCGTTCGCGGATCCCTCCGCCGTGCCGACGTTCGTCCTGTGCGCCCGCGCGCGGAAGCGGGTCACGGTCTGTCTTTCCGGGGACGGCGGCGACGAGAGCTTCGGAGGGTACCGGAGATATCGCGACAACGAATCCAGCCAGGCGGTGCGCCGGCTCATGCCCGTGGGCAACGCCGACGCCCTTCTCGCGGCCGTGGGCCGGTGGGCCCCCGAGGGCAAGTGGGTTCCCAAACCGCTTCGCCTCCGCTCGCTCTTTCGAGACGCGTCCGAGGGGCCGCAGGCCTCCTACGCGAACGTGATGTCGATCTGCGATGCGGAATCCAGGCGGAGACTCTTCGGGGGGCCGTTCGGGGAGCGCCTGGCCGGGTACGACGCTCGTTCCGTCCTGGACGAGTGCTTTCGGCGCTCCGCGCGCTGGGACTCGACGTCCCAGCTTCAGTACGCCGATTTCAAGACCTACCTCGCGGACGGGATCCTGACGAAGGTGGACCGTGCCAGCATGGCGCATGGGCTCGAGGTTCGGGTCCCGCTCCTGGACCACAACCTCGTGGAATTCATGGGACACCTTCCGTCCTCCTCCAAGGTGGCCTGGGGGAGGGGAAAGCAGCTCTTGAAGCGTTCCCTCCGGGGCGTGGTGCCGGAGCAGATCTTAGGCCGGCGCAAGCGCGGGTTCACCCCGCCGCTCGGGCGGTGGCTCGAAGGATCGATGGGATGTCTCTTCGAGCTCCGCGTGCTGGAGGGGAGCTCGTTCGTCTCGCGATTCCTGGATATGGCCGAGGTGCGGCGCCTCTGGACCGAGCATCGGGCCGGGGCGCGGGGCCGTTCGCAGCTCCTCTGGGCCATTCTCGTTCTAGAGACCTGGGGCCGCTGTTTCCAGTAGCATTGATTGGATGAGGAAACTCGGCGCCGTGTGCATCGCCCTCCAGCTCAGCATGACCGCGCCGCACGCTTCCGCGGCATCCGGGGCGCTTTCGGCGCCTCTTCTGCCCGATACCCTGACCGTCGAGGCGTGCGCTGAGCTCGCCCGCCACCGCGCGCCGGCCATCGTCGCGGCGGATCTGGAAGGACAAGCCGCGGCGTTCGAGTCCTCGGCCGTCGCCCACAACAAGAGACCCGACCTGGCCTTCGTCGGGCGCGCGTTCGTGGCGCCCAAGGGATTCTACGATCCCGTCGTCACGAACCTGGGCGAGTACGAGGCGAGGCTCGTGCTCGACTATGGTCTCCTGGACGGCGGCGCGAGAGGCCGCGCTCGCGCGCGGGGCACCCTCGACCTGGCCGCCGCGCGCCTCGCGGCCTCGCGCGAGGCTCGCGATGTGGGACTCGAGGCCGCGGACTTCGCGATCGACCACCTCCGCCTGGCCGAGGTGGAGGGCGTGCAACGCCGGAACATCGATTGGATCGATCGCCTCGCCTCGCTCCTGCGCGGCGCGGTGCGCGCCGGCGTGAGAAGCACGACCGACTCGGTCCGGATCTCCCTGGAGCGAAACGCCGCGGAGGCGGCTCTCGAGAAGACCCTCTTCGACAAGCGCACGGGAGAGATCGATCTCCTCGCCGTGCTGGGATTCGAGGCGGAATCGACGGTGGTCGTGGTTCCTCCCGGGTTCCCGGACCGGCCGCCGACACCGGAGGACTCGGTTCGGATCATGATCAGCGTCGGCCGCCAGCCGGAGATCGGCATCGCGAGGATCGCGGAGGAGCGCGGCCGCCTCGACCTCATCGAGGCGAGACGGACCGGGGCCCCCACCGTGGATCTGTCGCTCGATGCCGGGCTGTGGGGGGCGGAT
>DASQBE010000242.1:0-2133 GCA_035635355.1 Binatia bacterium
CATCCTCGCGCCGTCGGCCCTTCCGTTCTTCCCCCACAGCCAGGTGCCGCGTGAAATGACGCGCGCCGACATGGACCACGTGCTCCTGGAATTCGAGCGGGCGGCCCGGCTCAGCGTCCAGGCGGGGTTCGATCTCCTCGAGATCCACATGGCGCACGGCTACCTGCTCGCGAGCTTCATCTCGCCGGTCACGAATCGGCGCGAGGACGAATACGGGGGCTCCCTCGAGAACCGCATGCGCTACCCCCTGGAGGTGTTCGACCGCGTGCGCCGCGCCTGGCCGGAGGAGAAGCCGATGTCGGTGCGCATCTCGGCCACCGATTGGTTTCCGGGAGGCGTCACGCCGGAGGATTCGGTGGAGGTGGCGCGGATGCTGAAGGCGCGCGGCTGCGACATCGTGGACGTCTCGGCGGGGCAGACCGTGCCGGATCAGAAGCCGGTGTACGGGCGGCTCTTCCAGACCCCGTTCGCCGACAGGATCCGGCACGAGGTGGGGATCGCGACGATGGCGGTCGGCAACATCTCGTCCTATGCCGACGTGAACACCATCCTCGCCTCGGGCCGGGCGGACCTCTGCCTCCTGGCGCGCGCGCATCTCTGGGACCCGTACTGGACGCGCCACGCCGCGCACGAGCTGGGCTTCGCGCTCCCGTGGCCCGATCCCTACGAGTCGCTCAACGCCTACAAACCGCGGTTCACCTGACGGAACGGAGCGCCTGATGCCGGTCACCTACTCGAGCTATCTCAAGCTGGACGAGCTCCTCTCGCTGCAGCAGCCCGTTTCGGACGGGCCGGAGCACGATGAGACCCTGTTCATCGTCATCCACCAGATCTACGAGCTCTGGTTCAAGGAGCTGCTCCACGAGGTGGACTATCTGATCTCTCTTCTTGGGCGGCAGGACGCGCCGCGGGCGCTCCACACCCTGAAGCGCATCCTCACCATCCTCAAGGTGGTGGTGGCCCAGATCGACGTGCTCGAGACGATGACGCCCCTCGAGTTCCTCTCCTTCCGTGAGCGGCTCGAGTCGGGGAGCGGATTCCAGTCCTATCAATTCCGCGAGCTGGAGTTCGTGCTGGGCGCGAAGAACGCGGCGGCCCTGGACCGGTATCCCGCCGCGAGCGAGCCGCGCACGAGGCTCGAGCGGCGTTTGCGTGCCCCCACCCTGTGGGACGCGTTTCTCCGGTTTCTCGCGGCGAAGGGGCACTCGATCCCGCGCGAGGCGCTCGAGCGGGACGTGACCCGTCCCGTCGAGACCGTGCCCTCGCTCCACCCCGTCTTGATCGAGATCTACCGCCGCGACCCCGTGCTGGCCTCCCTGTGCGAGCGCCTCGTGGACCTGGACGAGGGCGTCATGGAGTGGCGCTACCGCCACGTCAAGATGGTGCAGCGCACCATCGGGACGAAGCGCGGAACCGGCGGCTCGGACGGCGCGGCCTACCTCATGGCCACGCTCCACCGCTCGATGTTCCCGGACCTCTGGGAGATCCGCACCGAGCTCTGAGCCTCTCGGGGTGTGGTATTCTCCCGCTCCCATGAGCATGGCTCCCACCGGAACTCAACCCAGCCTCCACGCCTCGGACCTGGCGAAGTCACCCAATCCGATCGCGCGGCACTACGCTCGCTTCCGCGTCGCCGAGCGGATGCTCCTGAGCGGGCACTCGCACCAGGCCTGGCCCGATGTCGGCTTCGAGGGGCAGATGGAAGCCTGGACGGACGCCGCGGAGTACGTGGACGAGAAGTGGTCCCGCGCCGAAGCCAAGGCGGAGCGCGTTCGCCGCGGGTACGCGAAGCTCCTGGGCGACCGGGAGGGATCGATCGGGCTCGCCCCCAACACGCACGATCTCCTCGTGAAGCTGATCTCGGCGTTGCCGCTTCAGAAGCGGCCCAAGCTCGTCACGACCGACGGGGAATTCCACACCATCCGCCGCCAGCTGGACCGGCTCTCGGAAGAGAAGTGGATCGAGATCGTGAAGGTCAGCGCGTCGCCCGCCGCCTCGATCGCGGAGCGACTCGTGGCCGCGACGGACGATCGCACCGCCGCGGTGCTCGCGTCCTCCATCCTCTACAAGAACGCGCACGTGGTGCCGAACCTCCGCGCGGTGGCGGAGCACTGTGCGAACGTAGGCGCGGAG
>DASQBE010000243.1:0-15384 GCA_035635355.1 Binatia bacterium
GAGGGGGAGCGCAGGATCTTGGAGAGGGCGCCGGTCGAGGGATCGATCGTGACAATCCCGCCCAGGGTCGCCATGGCGAGGAGCCCGTTCCAGGAAACAAGCCCCTGGACATCGTTCGAGTTGACGTAGCTCTTCACGAAGAGCGTGGTCCTGGCGGCGGCCGTCCCGGGTCCGCCCCCGACGAGGCAGCCCGCGAGGGCGATCGCGGCGGCCGCGCGGCGCCTCACGAGAGGGTCCCGCGCGTCGCGCGCAGGAATTGACGCAGATCCTCGGCGAGCGAGAACCGCGAGAGATAGGCCAGGTCCGCGGCGACCCGGGACATCGGATCCCCCGAGACCCCGTTCGGAGGCGTCACGACGCCGGGCCGGATCGACTCGAGCGCGAGCCGGGCCCAACCCGGCACGTTCTCCCAGCGATCCGCCTCGTAGGCGCTCCGCCCCACCCAGCTCAGGCGCCCCGTCCAGACACGACCCCACGCCTGCCCCGGGGTGGTCCCCTCGCCCCGGCTCGCGAGATACGCGCGCAGGGCGCCCCAGCGAAACGGCGCGACGAAGAGCGAGAGCAGAATGTCGCTCGCCCGCTTCCGCGCGCGCACGGAGAGCCCGCGGCTGGGCGCGTGGAGCAGGACCGCCCGCACACCCCCGAGCGAGGCGAGGTTTTCCTGGGAGGCGAGCTGGGCGACGGACCCGGCCCAGTAGGTGGCCGCGCCGGAATCGCGAAGGGCCGAAGCCGCCGCGAGAAGGTAGGGAACCTCCGCGGGCTCGGGCGCGACGCAGACGATCTGGATGCGCTCGCTCTCCACCAGGGCGCGGAGCCGGACCGCCGCGGCCTCCGGCGATTCGCCCGCTCCCGCGGGCACCACGGTCGCCAGGGGCTCGAAGCCTTCGCCCCGCGCCTGCTCGAACGCCTCGCGCGCCCGCTCCGCCTCGGGGCCCGAGCCCACGAGGAGCACGCGCCGGAAGGCGAATCCCCTGCGGCGCGCCCCTTCCCCGAGACGCCCGACGAAGCCGCGCAGCAGGAGAAGCGAGCCGTAGAGGATGGGCGCGAGCAGGAGCACCAGCACGCGCGAGTAGCGAGGCGTCTGGAAGAGGAACGTCGCCGCCATGAGGAAGAGCACGGCCTGGATCACCGCCTGCCCGATCAGGAACGCGCGCTCGATCGAATCCGCGAACGTGGTGCGGCGGTAGAGCCCGTTCGCGGCCAGGGCCGCCACGGTGACCGTGACCGTGAAGAACAGGAGCCCGCCGTAGCTGGGAAACGGAAACACGGGCTTCTGGAGAATGGAGGCGAGTGACGTGCGGATCCCGTAGGCCGCGAGGAAGGCGAGCACGGCGGCCGTCACGTCGGCCACGAGGGTGGCCAGGGAGAGGATGCGTCGCTTGTACTGGCTCACGGCGTAGAGGAGCGCACTCCATTTCTCCGCGAATCGAAGGAGGCCCGCCGCGTGGGCGCGGATCGAGCGCGCCCGAAGCTGGGCGCTGGCCCGCGCGTGCTCGTGCACCATGGTGGCGTCCGCACAGTAGAGGACCTCGTATCCGTGGCGCCACATTCTCTGGCACCAATCCACGTCCTCGAAGTACAGGAAATAACGCTCATCCATCAGCCCCACGTCGCGAATCGCGCTCTTGCGCGCGAGCATCGCGGCTCCCAGGACCCAATCCACGGCGCGGGTGTCCGCGTGGTCCCAGTCCGCCATGAGGTGGTTGCGTACGATTCGGCTCCGGGCCGCGTAGGGCCCGAGCGGCGCCCTTCTCAAGAGGAGGGTCTTCCAAGTGTAGAATCGCCGGGCCGAAAGCTGAAGCGTTCCGTCAGGGTTCAGGAGCCGGGGCGCCACGATCCCGGCCCGGGGGCGCGCGGCCGCGCAGCCGACCAGGGCCTCGATGGACCCGGGCCGCACCACGATATCCGGGTTCAGGATCAGGACCTGATCTTCCCGAGCCGCCCGGATGCCCTCATTCACCCCGCGCGCATAGCCCAGGTTCCGTCCCGGCGCGATCACGCGGGCCGGCCAGGGCAGCCCTTCGAGCAGGTCCTCGATCGCCTCGCCGGAGTTGTTCACGATCAGGAGCTCCCGCACCGGGGCGGGCCGGGCCGCCCCCAGAGAGCGAAGGAGGCGCTCCAGGGCCGGGCGGCTCTGGTAGTGGACGACGATGACGGACAGGGACACGGGGGCCTTCTAGAGGGCGCCGAGCAGGTCGAGAATCCGGAGCCTCCACACCATCCACGCGGCTTCCCACACGATCCGCTGATTCATCTTGGATTCTCCCGCGCGGCGGTCGACGAACAGGATCGGGATCTCGCGGATTCGAAATCCCTTCCTCCAGGCCTTGTAGTTGATCTCGATCTGGAATCCGTACCCATCCGACTTGACCCGGCTCAGGTCGAGCGCTTCCAGAACCTGGCGTCGGAAGCACTTGTAGCCCCCGGTGAGGTCCTTGATCGGGATCCCGGTGATGACCCGGCTGTAGACGTTCGCGCCGTAGGAGAGGACGAGGCGCTTGAGCGGCCAGTTCACCACGGTGACCCCGTGCAGATAGCGCGACCCCACCACCAGGTCGGCGTTTTCGAGCTCGCGAAGGAATTCCGGAAGGGAGTCCGGGTTGTGGGAGAAGTCCGCGTCCATCTCGAACACCGCGTCGTAGTCCCGCTCGAGCGCGTAGCGGAATCCCTCCACGTAGGCCGAGCCCAGCCCCATTTTCCCCGGGCGATGCATGACGTGCACCCGGGGATCGGCCGCGGCCAGCTCGTCCGCCACCGCCCCGGTCCCATCGGGCGAATGGTCGTCGATGATGAGGACTTCGAGCGGCAGCCCCTCCGCGAAGATCTGCTTCATGAGCGGCACCAGATTCTCCCGCTCGTTGTACGTGGGAATGATGACGAGGGCCTTCATCGCTTTCTCCGGCGCCACTGGAGGGCTCCGGCGCCCGCGAGCGCGAGCGTGAGGAGGAGCGAGAGCACGGAGACCCGGATCCCGGCCTCGAGCGCGTGAGGCGCGTAGGTGAAGCGAACCCGGTGGACGCCGGGGCCGATCAGGACGCCGCGCATCAGGTAATCCACGCGGTGGATCCCGGCCGGCGCTCCGTCCACGGTCGCGCTCCAATCGGGATCGAATTGGTCCCCCAGAACGAAGAGCCCCGGCGCCGTGGTGGAGACCAGGAACTCCGCCTCGTTGAAATCGTAATGGATCACGCGCACCGAATCGGGCGTGACGGGCTCGGCCATCGAGGGGAGCGGGTCGGGTTCGGTCCAGAGCGCCTCGTGCGCGGGATCGAAATTCCGCGTGCGGATCGTCGCGAGCGAGACCACGTCGTCCCGCACCGGCTTCAGCCGGTGCACCACGTAGGCCCGGGGAAGGGCGTCCTGCACCTGGTAGACCTTGATCTCCCCGTCCTGCCGGAGCTCCAGCCCCGGAGTCCCCGGCGGCAGACGGCCGTCGAGCAGGACGTATTTCACGTTCAGGAACTTCAGCATGTCCAGGCTGCTCATGATTCCCGCCGTGTCCGCCAGAGCCTGGTAGAGCTTCGGTTTCGCGGGGTGGTACCCGAGAACCGAGGCGATCCCGTACGCCGCGAGGCGGCTGTCGTTCCACTGGAGCGGATACACGCGGAAGAGCGTGGAATCGGACCTCAAGAAGGTCACCTCCGGCGTCTCCTTGAAGTACCCCGCGTAGTCCTCCGCCGATCCCACTTGAGGATCGATGATCTTCCGGTCGATCACCCAGAGGTCGGCCGACGTCACGGCCAGGAGGGCGAGCGCGGCCGCGGCCTTGGTCATGCGGCCGCGGCGGGCGAAGGCGATCACGAAGAACCCGATGCCGAGGAGGAGCGCGGACTTGATCGCGTCGAGGGAGGCCATGTCGAGCGCCTGCCGCGCGGCATCCGGTCCCAGGTTCGGGTGGCCGCGGAGGGCCGCCTGCTCCAGCGGCTCGGAGAGCGCGTGGAGGAGCACCGTCGTGGCCACGCCGGCGACCGCGGAGAGCACCGCCGCGCGCACCCAGGGGCTCCCCGGGTCCTTGGACTTGTCCTTGCCGGGAGCCGGCCGCTCCAGCGCCTTGGTCGCGCCGAAGGCGGCGAGCGCCGCGGTCGCGAATTGCACCAGGACCAGCACCATGACCGGGACCCGGAACTTGTTGAAGAACGGGAGATGGTAGTAGAGGAGCGAGTAGAGCGGCTGGAAGTGCTTTCCGAACGACATCAAGAGGGCGATCGCGGCCGTCGCGACCAGGTACCAGCGCACCGTTCCGGTCCATCGCATCGCGCCGTAGATCGCCAGCGCCAAGGGGACGATCCCCATGTAGTTCGGGTAGTCGGTGAACGGCATGCTGCCCCAGTAGGTCTGGCCCCCGAACCCGAACATGCTCGGGATCACGAAGGTCAGGATCTCGCGCGGGTCGAAGGACCATGCCGTGGCGTAGGGGAGCCCCGCGCCTCCTCCCTCGCCCCCGCCGCGCACGGAGAGCGCCGCGTACTCGTGGGTGGGCAGGTAGAGGAAGGCGCTCATCCCGAACCCCAGGAGAAGCCCGGCCAGGAGCCCGCCCACAGCACGGCCCGCCTCGGTGCTTCTCCCCGCGCGGGCCGCGGAGATGGCCAGGAAGATCGCGTACCCCGAGAGCGCGAGCCACGTGTAGAAGACGATCTGCACGTGCCCCCGGAGGAGCTGAAGGGCCGCCGCGAAGGCGAACCCCGCGAGCGAAAGGAGCGATCCGCGCCGCGCGAACCGGTCGAGCAGGAGGAGGAGAAGCGGCAGGTACGCCGCCGTCATGATCTGGCTCCCGTGCCCGAAGGCGCCCACGGCGACCAGGTTCGGCGTGAGCGCGAACGTGACCGCGCCCAGCGTGGCCCCCTCCGGCGCCGCGCCGAACGCCCGCAGGAGCGCGTACATCGAGAGCGCCATCAGGAGGTAATGCGCCAGAAGCCACGTGAGATCCGGGAAATGGAGCGTCTTGTTCAGGAACCCGAACACCACGTCGAGCGGGTAGACGTAGGGGACGAACGTGAGGCTTCCGAAGCTGGGCATCCCGAGGAAGTGGTACGGATTCCAGAGCGCGTAGACGTGCCGCTTTTGCAGCGCCTCGAGGGCGATCCGGGCAAAGCCGGCCGGGGCCACGGAGTCCGGCGAGAGAAACACCTTGCCGAACGTGATGGGGTAGAAGAAGACGAGCACCAGGAACGCGACGATCGCGGCCCCCCAGCGCGCGAGGTCCAGGCCCCCTTTCGCCTCGCGCGGCTTCGGCGGGCCGGCGGGCGGCTTCCCGCCGCGGGCGGGGCGCGTCACGCGGCGTCCTCGAGGCAGAACGCCACGAACCGCCTCCCGATCTCGTCCCAGTCGTGGCGCCGTGCGAATCGCACCAGCGGCTCGGAATCGGACGGGGCGGCCAGGAGCGCCGCGCACGCGGCGAGGAACTCAGGCTCCGTGTCCGCCACGCGCGCCGCCTCCCCCCACGCGCTCACCTCGTCGGTGAAGCGGGTGGTGACGCACGGCACGCCGGCCGCCGCGTATTCGTAGAGCTTGACCGGGTTCACCGCCTCGGTGAGCGGCGTGCGGCGGAAGGGAATGAGTCCCACCCGGAACGCGCGCACGATCGAGGGCACCTCGGCGTAGGGCCTCGGACCGACCCAGAAGAGGTTCGGCGCCGAGACCTGCGATCTCAAGATTTCCTCGCGCGTGGCGGGGTGCGCGGGACCCACGAGGACCACCCGCGCGGCCTTCTGCGCGCGAGCGACGGCCGCGACGAGCGGCACATCGAACCACGAGTGGAGCGAGCCCACGTAGCCCAGGATGGGGGCCGCGGGATCCCCCGGCAGGCTCGAGGCGGGCGCCGCGGACCGGAAGCGCTCCACCTCCACGCCGTTTCCGATCACGCGTGGGTCACGCGCGCCGCCCGCCCGGGCGAGCGCGGCCAGAGGGGCCGAGGTGACGCTGACGCGATCCGCTTCCCTCAAGAGGCCCTCCCAGTGCGGCACCAGACGGGGCGGGACCGGCGCGAAATGGAGCGGGGCGTCGATCATGTCGTAGACGGTCCGCTCCGCGCGGAAGGCTCCGAGCGAGGGACGCGCCAGGAAATTCTGGACCAGCGCCAGGCGGGGCGCCCCGGGACGGCCGAAGCCGCGGAGGGTCCCGGCCCAGGCCCGCTGGAGGGCGAAGAGCGCGCCCGCGCCGGGCGCAGAGCCCCCGACCCGGTACGCGAGACGCCTCTGGCCGAGGGACCGGGCGTGGAGCGGGAGAAACGGGAATGAGACCCGCGCGATCCGCTCGGAGACTGGCTCCGGTCGGAACGCGGGGGCGTGTCCGAGGGTCCAGGGCTCCACGAACAGGACGTTCGTTTCGGCCGGAAATCTCGTGGCGAGCTGCTGCGGTCTTTGCCAGAGACTGCCCCAGGTAATGTCACTGAGCCAAACGACGTCCCAGCCGGGACGCACGCGAGCCTCCGGGTTCAAGCACGCCCTGAGAGTACGGGGAGCCGCAATCCAGCGTCAAGGCGTCACATGCGCGGACTCGTTGACCTTTCCCGGCGCCTCCCGTAGCGTGCCCCCGCGTGCCCCGCCCGATTCGAGTCGCCATCGACCTGAGGCCCCTGGCGCGCGGCCCGTCCACGGGAATCGGCCTCATCCTGACCCAGATCCTGGAAGAGCTGACGCCGCGCGGCTTCCAGTTCATCGGGGTGAGCGACCGCGCCATCGATGCCGTCCCGGTCTCGGAGTCCATCGAAGTACGCGCCGCGAAGACGTCCGGCGGGAGAATCCGCTGGGAGCATCGCGAGCTGCCCGAGATGCTCCACGCCATCGATCCCGCCCCCGACCTGTATCACGCGACCTGGAATCACGGGGTTCCGTCCGACCTTCCCTACCCCTCGCTCCTCTCGCTCCACGATCTGATCCCGTGGGCCGCGCCCCGATTCGTTCCCTGGCCCAAGCCCGCGTTCCTCCATCGCTGGCTCTACCGGCGGGCGGTGCGAGCCTCCACCCGGAACGCGGCGGTGGTCGTGACCTTGAGCGAGGCGAGCCGCGGGGACATCGTGGCGCGGATGCCCGAGGCGTCGTCCAGGATCGAGGTGGTCCCGTGCGCTCTGCCCCGGTGGTTCCGCCCCGCGACGCCCCTGGATTCGGAGGAATGCCGGGCCCGCTTCGGCGGGGCCTACGTCCTCTACTTCGGTGGATTCGATCCGAGGAAAGGGGTCGATCTCCTCGTGGAGGCGATGGCGGGCGCCTTCCCCGATCCGGCCACGGCGCCCCCGCTGGTCCTGGCGGGCGCCCCGAACCGGCTGGCCCGGGACGCGGCACGATCCGCGAGGGAGCGCGGGCTCACGGCGCATCTTCCCGGCTACGTCCCGGACGGCGAGCTGGCGGCGCTTCTCGGGGGGGCCTCGCTCTTCGTCTACCCCTCGCGCTACGAGGGCTTCGGCATCCCGCCGCTCTTCGCGATGGCGGCCGGGACGCCGTGCGTGGCGAGCGACGCGCCCGCGATCCGCGAGGTCGTCGGCGACGCGGCGCTCCTCTTCGCCTCCGGCGACTCGGCCTCGCTCGCGCGGGTGATCGCCGAGGCGTCGCGGGATCCGGCTGAATTGGCCGCGCTCGGGCCGAAGGGGCGGGAGCGCGCGGCCCGGTTCAGCGTCGATTCGCTTGCGGAGCGAATGATTCAGGTCTACGAACGGGTGGCGGGAAGCCGAGCAGGATCCGCGTGAAGTCCGCGAATCCCAGGAGCAGGGCCCCCGCGGAGCGCGCGTCTCCCCGCGCGAGCGCGCGCGGGAGGAGCGAGAGGGTCCAGGCCAGGTAGGCCGCCCAGTGGAGCGGGCGGTCCCACCGACGGCCGTGGCGCTTGAAGTAGAGCCCGCCGCTCCGGAGCCGGTAGTAGGCCTTGAGGGGGGTGAGACCGCCGCCGCTCGTCGCGGAGACGTGGTGCCACACTCTCGCCGAGGGCTCGTACCAGAGGACACGTCCTCCCTCGCGGGCCCGGGCGCTCCAGTCCACGTCCTCCACGTAGATGACGTAATCGGGATCCAGGAGCCCCACCGATTCCAGCGCCTCCCGGGAGAGGAGCACCGCGGCGCCGGAGACATAATCGATCTCCCGCGGCGCGTCGCGGAGCTTCTCGTTTTTCACGTTCGCCCCGCGATGGCGGATCAAGCCCAGCCCGCCGACGAGGCCGCCCGCGAACCAGATCACGTCGGGGGCGTCGAAGTAGTAGATCTTCGGCGAGACCGCGGCCCGGCGCGGATCCGCCTCGAGCGCGCGGCGCAGGATCTCGAGCGCCCCCCGATCCAGCACGACGTCGTTGTTCAGGAGGAGGATCGAGTTGGCCCCCGCGCCGAGGGCGCGGCGAATGCCCTCGTTCACGCCGCCCGCGAAATAGAGGTTCTTCTCGAGGCGCAACACCTCGACGCCGGGAAATTCGGCGCGCACGGCCTCCGCCGTTCCGTCGGCGGACCCGTTGTCCACCAGGAGGACCCGGTCCGGGGCGGGATCGAGGGCCAGGACCGAGGTCAAGCACTCGCGGGTCATCCGGAGCTGATCGAGCGCCAGGACCAGCGCCCAGATGGGGCGGGCGGTCACCGGAGACATTCCTCCGCAAGCCCCTCGATCGCCTCCACGAGGCCCTCCCACCCGAAGCGGTGCCGGGCCCGCGCCACCCCCGCCCGAAGACCGGGGCCCAGGCCCTCTCCGAAGAACCTCTCGATCGCGCGCGCCAGAGCGGGCGGATCGCGGGGCGGAACCAGGAGACCCGTGACGCCCTCTTCCACCACCTCTTCCAATCCCCCGGTGCGTGTGGCGATCACCGGCACGCCCGCGCCGAACGCGACCTGCGCGATCCCGGAGCCGGTCGCCTCGCGATAGGGAAGCGCCGCCACGTCGGCCGCCGCGAAGTAGCGCGCGACATCCTCGTTGGGCACGTAGCGGTTCACGACCTGGACCCGGCCGCGCAACCGGGGGTCCTTGAGCCGCGCGCGATAGCGCTCGGGCGGCTCGTAGAACTCGCCCACGATGACCAGCCGGTCCCAGGCGTCCGGGCGCGCGAGCGTGAGCGCCACGAGGAGGTCCTCGAGACCCTTGTAGGGGCGCACGTAGCCGAAGAAGAGGAGGACGCGCCCCGTGAGCCCCAGGGCGCGTCGCGCCTCCTCGCGGCTCGGGGCGCCCTCGCTGAAAATCTCATAGGAGGGATGGGGGTGAACCCGCACGGGACGTCCTCTCGCCAGGGCCTCGAGCTTCGCCGCCTCCGACCGGGCGTGCACCAGGAAGGCGTCGGCGCCGCCGAGCCCGTAGGCGGTGAGCGCGCGGTCGAGTGGGGTGCCCTCGTGGGGCGAGACGTTGTGGCAGAGAAAGATTCGCGCCGGCCTTCCGTTGCGTCCGCGGGCCCGGCGGGAAGCGGTCCCCAGCGAGGGGCCGAAGAAGGGATGCCACCACGGAACGACCAGGAAGTCCGGCGCGAGCGCGCGGAGCCTCGCTCCCGCGCGCGACCAGGTCACCGGGTTCAGGCTGTCGAGGATCGGCTCGGGGGGAACGGGGGGCTGGATGGGGGCGCCGCTCGAGTCGAACTGGGTGGTGCCCGGGAAGAGAAACCCCGGGTAGAGCCTCCGGAATGAGATGATCGAAAGCGTGTGTCGCGCGTGGAGGGCCCCGGCGAGGAGCGTCGTGTAGTGCGCGATCCCGCCGCGGTGCGGGTAGGTGGGACCCAGAATCGCGGCCTTCAACCTCGCCCCGTAGGCGGCCGGCGCCTAGAGTCTTTCCCGGATGGCGTAGTCGGGCTCGTGCGAGCGCGTGCTCGCGATGAGCTCGCCCAGGAACCCCATCGAGATGAACTGGATGCCCAGGATGATCAGCACCGCGCCGAAGAGGAGCGCGGGCCTCAACCGGAGCCCCTCGCCCAGCACCCAGCGCCAGGAGAATCCGACCGTGATCAGGGCGCCCACGATCGCGAAGAAGACCCCGATCCTCCCGAACAGGTGCAGGGGCCGCCGGGAGCTGGTGTTCAGGAACATGACGGCGAGGAGGTCCAGGAAGCCGTTCAGGAACCGCGCCGCGCCGAACTTGGTCTTCCCGTGGAGCCGCGGATGGTGCACGGTGCGCATCTCGCCCACGCGGAATCCGTTCCAGTGCGCGAGCGCCGGGATGAAGCGGTGGAGCTCCCCTCGCAGCTGGATCGTCTTCACCACCTCCGCGCGGTAGGCCTTAAGCCCGCAGTTCATGTCGTGGAGCTTGATGCCGGTCATCGAGGAGGTCACCGCGTTGAAGAGCTTCGAGGGAATCGTCTTGGAGATCGGGTCCTTGCGCTTCTGCTTCCATCCCGAGACCAGGTCGTAGCCCTCGTCGAGCTTCTGGATCAGGCCGCCGATCTCCGCCGAGTCGTCTTGCAGATCCCCGTCGAGCGTGACGAGGATGCGCCCTCGGGCCGCGCGGAATCCCACCGAGAGCGCCGCCGATTTCCCGTAATTCCGCCGGAAGACGATGGCGCGCAGATGCGGGATCCGCCGGTGGAGATCGCGCAGCCGCGTCAGGGTGTCGTCGGTCGAGCCGTCGTCCACGACGAGGATCTCGTAGGTTTTCCCGAGCGCCCGGAGGTCGGCCGTGAGCTTTTCCAGCAACGGCTCGAGATTCTCCGCCTCGTTGTAGACGGGGATGAGCGCGCTGACCTCCACCGCGCCCGAGGGTGCTGAGGCCGTCTTCCCCGCCTCCATCAGATGTTCCGCTGCCATTCCCATTGGCGCGAGAGTCCCCGTTCGAGTGTGGTGCGCGGCTCGTAACCCAGGTCGCGGCGCGCGAGCTCGGTGTCCGCGGACGTGTCCCGCGGGTCTCCGTGCTGGGGCTCCACGTGCCGGCGCTCGATCGGGCGCCCCACCAGCCGCTCGATCCGGTCCAGGACCTCGTGGAGCGCCACGCGGTGTCCGCCGCCGACATTGTAGGCGAATTCCTTCGTCTCGCGCGTCAGGCTCGCCACGGTGGCGGCCACCGCGTCGTCCACGAAGGTGAAATCACGGGTCTGGCCGCCGTCGCCGTAGATGGTGACCGGCTTGCCATGGCGTCCCGCCTCGAAGAAACGGTGGAATCCCATGTCGGGGCGCTGCCGCGGACCGTACACCGTGAAGTAGCGCAGCGCGACCGCGGAAACACCCTGCTCGGTCCGATAGGCGTGCACCAGCGCTTCCGTGGCGAGCTTCGTCACGCCGTAGGGCGAGATGGGCCGCCGGGGCTCGTTCTCCCCCGTCGGGGCGTGGAGCGCCGCGCCGTAGACCGAGGAGCTGGAGGCGACAGCGACCTTGGCCAGCCCGCGGCCGCGGGCCGCCTCGAGGAGCCGCTGCGTGGCCACCACGTTGTGCTCGGCATAGTCACGGAACGATTCCCCCCAGCTCGATCGCACGCCCGGGAGCGCCGCCAGGTGCGCCACGTGGGTGACGCCGTCCAGGAGAGGCTTGAGATCGGCCTCGCGCAGGTCCGCCTCGACGAAGCGAAATCCGGAGTCCTTCATGAGCCGGCTCAGGTTCGAGCGCTTCACGGCCGGATCGTAGTTCGTCGTGAAGGCGTCCACGCCGAGGACGTCGAATCCCGATCCCCGAAGGGCCTCCGCGAGCGTCGAGCCCAGAAATCCCGCGACGCCCGTCACCAGCGCGCGCACCGGGGGTCAGCGCGCTCCGCGTGCCGCGTGCCGCTTCCCGGCGCCGCCTGGAGGGAGCACACCTCCCTGTAGAAGGCGCAGGGAGTCCTCGTACGTCTGGAGCCAGCTCTGCCCCTGCGCGTCCTCGGGGTGCGCGCGCGACCAGGTCCGCAGCACGTCCACCGCCTCCTGCTTTCGCCCCTCGAGCCAGAGCGCGCTGAAGAGGCCGCCGAACCAATCGAAGTAGCGCTGGTCCAGCTCGCACGCGCGCCGGAGCTCCGAGAGGCCCTGCTCGACCAAGTCCGAGCGCCGCAGCCGGTGCCCCCGCTGCCAGTGGATCACGCCGAGGTGGAAGTAGAATTCGGCCGAGTTCGGGAAGCGCTTCTGCGCGTCCAGGAACACCTTCTCCGCCGACGTGGTGTCCCCCATGTCCTGGTAGGACTTGCCCAGGTACTCGAGCAGCCCCGGAAAATCGGGCGTCATCTTCACGGCGTCATGGAGGACCTTGATCGCCTCCTGGGGCGCCCCCGCCTGCTGGAGCTGATAGGCGACCTGGACGTGGGCGGCGCTGTAGTTCTGCACCAGCTTGTAGGCGTTGTCGTCCTTGTACACCGACCGGTCGTAGTCGCGGTTTCGGTCCAGCAGGCCCTTGTACTGGAAGACGGCGTAGAGATTGTGGAGCGTCTTCTGCGCGTCGACGGCGTGGTCTCCCACCTCGTGCGGCGACACGCGGAACACCAGACCCTCCAGGGTCAGGTTCTTCTCGAACCCCAGCTGCTCGGGGACCGTCACGGCCATGTAGATCGGCTTCCTCCACTGGTTGGCCTTGACCATGTCCGCGACCGCCAGGTCCTTCACCCAGATCACCTTCCCCGTCTTCTCGTCCTGGTACGGTTGCAAGCCGTCCAGCTGGGCGTCCTTGAACGTGAACGGCACCTTCGGCTCCTGATCCCGGAGCTGCTTGATGTACCAGGGTGTGTTGAGGAGGCTCAGATTCGCCACCCTGACATCCTTCCGCACCCCCTCCACTTCCTGGATGTACCAGAGCGGGAAGGTGTCGTTGTCGCCGTTCGTCATCACGATCGCGTTCGGCTCGAGCGGCGTGAGCATGTTGTACGCGTAGTCGTGCGCGATGTAGAAGCCCGAGCGGTCGTGCTCGTACCAGCCCTCCTTGGCCGGGAGGAGGGAGATCCCGAGCAGCGCGGCCGCGCCGAGCCAGATGCCGACGCGCTCCGTCCCGGGCGGCGAGGAGGCGCTCGACGGAGCCGCGGCGCGGACGGGCTCGAAGGCGCGCCCGAGCCAATCCAGGATCCCCGCGGCGCCCATGCCCATCCACATCGCGAGGAACATGTAAGAGTTGGTGAAGAAATAGTCGCGCTCGCGCACCTCGTGGTCCGTGAAGTTGAGATAGAAGATGAGCGCGGGACCCATGACCACGTTCTGGACGAAGAAGAACCAGAACGTCTTCTTGTCCCGCTTCCAGTTCCACCACGCGCCGAGCGCCAGGAGGAGATACGGGATCGCATTCACCGCGATGACCCAGAAGGAGCCGGCCCCGAAGGGGCCGAATCCATCCGTCAAGCGAAACTGCTGGCCCACGTAGCGGAAGTACATGTGGTTGATCTGGTACCCGATGTCGGCGCGCCGCTCGAACGGATTCGTGGGCCCGTACTGCTTTCTCAGCAGGTAGTCCTTCCACGTCGTGAACGTCTCGGGCGATCCCTCGTTGATGGCCGGATGCTGCTGGCTGCGGATCAGGAGGAAGAGCTGGATGGTGAAGCCGGCCAGCGTCGCCAGCGCCCACCAGGTGGCCACGTTGTTCTTCACCAGCTTCTGGCGATTCGCGATCCAGACCAGGCAGATCGTGGCGAAGATGATGAGCACGATGCCCCCGGGCACGTTGATCTCCTCGGAGACATCGTTCAGCCACACGAAGAACACGAACCCGCACAAGACCAGCGCCGAGATCCAGAAGCGCCCCCGTGCGAAGTAGCTCGGCCGCAGCAGCGCCAGCAGCACCAGGAGGCCCGGGCCGACGAGGATCGTGTTCAGGTGGACGCCGGTGGAGATCGCGAGGACGTAGGCGATGAGAACCAGCAGCTTGTCGTTGCCGTGTTCCCCGATCCGGTCCCACCAGCGGAACGCCAGCCAGACGCAGGCCATGATCAGGAACACCGAGAACGCGTAGACCTCGGCTTCGATCGCGTTGTCCCAGAACGAATTCGAGAAGGCCATGAAGAACGCCGCGACCAGGCCGCCGATCGCGCAGAGGAACGGGGTCGAGAGCCTCGGATTCTCGCTGGCCCACCAGCGCTGCAGCGTGCGCGAGACGACCAGGTAGGTGAGGAGACAGGTGAGCGCGGAGAAGATCGCGCTCAGGGAGTTGACGCGCCACGCGGCTGTCCCGAACGGGAGAAGGCACACGAGGCGGCCGATCATCGTGTAGACCGGCGACCCCGGCGGGTGCGGAAGGCCGAGGATGAAGGACGTCGCGATGAACTCCCCCGAATCCCAGAACGGCACCGTCGGGGTGAGCGTGCGGAGGTAAACCAGGAGCGGCACGCCGAGCGCCAGCCCGGCGAAGATCCACTGCCAACGCTTCGACCAGGTCACGCGTGTCCCTCCCGGGGTACGGGGTCCCGCTCGACGGCGCGCTCCAGCTTGCGACGCTCGAGACGCCGGCCGATGGCCCTGCGCGGGGTCCGGGAGATGAAGATGAGCCCGCCCAGCAGGCTGATCAGCACCGAGATGATGTAGGTGAGAAACGGGATGGAGAACGATTGCTCCCGGGAGAGCCCCGCCGCCTGGAAGAGGACGACGGCCGCGCCCTCGCGCACCCCGATGCCGTTCAGGGAGATCGGGAGCGAGATGAGGGCCGCGAGCACCGGGACGAAGAGAAAGTAGTAGGAAAGGGAGATGCGGACGCCCAGGGCGAGCCCGACCAGGTAATGGACGTAGATCCGGCTGACCTGCACCAGCGTGGACGCCACGAAGGCGGCCGCGAGCGCCCCCCCCTCGGTCCGGAAGCCGTGGAGGTCATCCATGAGACGGGCGATGGCGCGCTCGAGCTTCTGCGCCCCCAGGGCCCGGAAGGGACGCTCGAACGCCTGGAGCATGCCGCGATGGAAGATGCTCGCGAAGAACGCGACCGCCAGGAGGAACACCGCGAGCGTGGTCGCGTAGATCGCGTAGAGATGCAGCCGGTGGAACGCAACCACCGACGCCGCCACCGCCAGGAACCCGATCGAGACCACGCCGATCAGGCGCTCCATGAGCGTCGCCGAGAAGACCGGGCTCACGTGGTCGGCATGCTTGGACGCGTCGGAGATCCGGGCGATGTCTCCCCCGATGTTCGAGGGCAGGAAGTTATTGAAGAAGAGCCCGACGAAGTAATACGAGGCAGCCTTGGGATAGGGGATCAGAACGCCCTGCGCGCGCAGGAGCCTCGCCCAGAGCCAGCTCCCGATCAGGCTCGAGAGGAGGAAGAGTCCTGCCGCGAGCGCGAGGAGGCCGGGGTCGGCGGACCGCATCGTGGACCACACGTTCCGCGGCGAGACCTTCGCGATCACGTACGCGAAGAGGAGCACGCTCAGAAGAATCTTGAGGAGGATGAGCGGCACCTTGAACCGGCCGAGCGTGGATGGGGTGCCGGCGTTCACGCCGCGGGGACCCCCGCCGCGCGCTCCATCACGACCCGGCTCTCCCGGTAACAGCGCTCCCACGTGAACTCCCGGGCCCAGAGAAGCCCCGCCTCGGCCATGGCCAGCCGGCGGGGGCGGTCTTCGAGGAGTCCGGCGATGG
>DASQBE010000244.1:0-20961 GCA_035635355.1 Binatia bacterium
CGCACGCCCCGGCCGGGATCGCTCCGGGGACGATCGTCTCGGTGGTCGGCCCGCACGCCACGGCCGGCCCCGACTCCATGCGGGCCGCCTGGTCGGACAGTGCGCGCGTCGCCGCCCCGGACACCACGCTGGCCCTCTACGTCCGGCAGGTGTATCGCGAGCCGCTCGTGGACAGCACGACCTTCCGGCACGCGCCGTACCGGCCGAAGTTCTCGCGGGATTACGTCTCGGGCGGTGCGTTCTTCGCCTCGAACATCGGATTCGCCGGGTCGTCGGTGATGTCGTTCAGCGACGTGCTGGGGAACCACAACATCCTGGTCTCGCTCAACCTGTTCGGGGACATCGCGAACTCGGACATTTTCCTCGCCTACTCGAACCTGGCGCACCGCACGAACTACACCGTGGCCGCGTACCAGTACCGGGCGGACCTGCTTCTGCTCTCGTCCCCGACCTCCGATCAGGTGGAGAGCCAGGTCTATCGCGGGGGGGCGTTCCTGATGTCCCGCCCCTTCAGCCGCTTCCGGCGGATCGAGTACGGCGTGGAAGCCGCGGCGCTGGACAAGGGGGTTCTCCTCTACAACTACGATCTCGGGACGGTGTCCCAGCAGGTCGCCGACAAGACCTATCTCTACGCCGCGCCCAACGTCGGGCTTGTGGCCGACAACGCGCTCTACGGGTCGACGGGGCCGATCAACGGCGGCCGGTCGAGCTACACCGCGGAGCACGCCTTCGGCGACCTGTCGTACACGACCCTCATGATGGACTGGCGGCGCTACAGCAACATCCACCACAACTACGCCTTCGCGCAGCGCGTCATCGGCGGCACCAGCTTCGGGCGCGATCCGCGGCTGTTCCGCTACGGCGGCGCGTTCACCTTCCGCGGCGCGGACTACGGAGATCTCACCGGCTCGAACGTGGTCCTGAGCAATCTCGAGTTCCGCTTCCCGCTCATCGAGCAGCTTCGGTTCGGATGGCCGGGGCGCTTCTCCCTGGGCGGGATCAACGGCGTGCTCTTCATGGACGCGACGAGCGCGTGGCAGAAGGACGGCACCCCCCGCTTCTTCTCGAGCGTGGGTGGATTGCACGCGAACGACCTGCTCTTCGCCTTCGGCGCCGGCGCGCGCATCAACCTGGGCTATTTCATCCTTCGCTACGACTTCGGACGCGGCACCGACTTCCAGCACCCCACGGGCCCCTCGCACCACTTCGTGACGCTCGGCGCGGACTTCTGACCGCCCAGGCCATGACGCCGGCCGATTGGGACGTCGCGGTCTTCCGGGCCATCCACCACGGGATGCACCATCCGTGGCTCGATCCCATCATGGTGGCGCTCACGGACCCCGGCCCCTGGAAATTCCCGCTCCTGGGCCTCGTGGCCCTGGTGTTCGTCCTTCGCGGACGCCGGGGCTGGATCGGCCTCGTCGTCCTGTGTCTCACCATCGCGGCGGCGGACCAGATGAGCAGCCACATCCTGAAGCCCCTGTTCCGGCGCATCCGGCCCTCGACCGCCCTCACCGACACGGTGCCGCTCTTCGGGAGGCGGACCTCGTATTCCTTCCCCTCGACGCACGCTTCGAATTTCTTCTCCGCGGCGCCCGTCGTGTCGGCGGTGTTCCCGGGGATCACGGTCGCCGCGTACGCGTACGCGGGGGCCGTCTGCCTCTCGAGGATCTACGTGGGGGATCACTATCCCTCCGACGTGCTGGCGGGGATCGTGCTGGGGTTGTTTCTCGGCTTTCTGGGGAGGAGGGCCTACCGCCGGGCGATACGCACCCTGGACGGGGTCACGGCGCGAGGCGAGCGAGCGCCCAGTGGCGGCCCGTGACTCCTCGATCGCGACGGTGCGAGTAGAACGAAGCCGCCTCGCACGAGGTGCATTCCGGCGCCGCATGGATGGCCGATTCCGGAACCCCGGCCTCGAGGAGCGAGAGCGTGATCGCACCCGGCAGATCGAGCGCGACGCCGTCCTTGTGGGGCTTCAGGGCCTCGCTCGGAAACTCGCGCGCCACTTCCGGACCGACGGGGTAACAACACGCATGGATGCAGGGACCAATCGTGGCCAGGATCTCGGGCGCGGATACCCCGCGCTCGGCCAGGAGACGGACCGCGTGGGGGGCGATCCCGCCCCGGGCGCCGCGCCAGCCGGAGTGGAGGAGCGCCGCGCGCGCGCCGCTCTTCGCGACGAGGAAGACCGGGGCGCAGTCGGCGACCGAGACCGCGGTCCAGGGATCGCCGGCCTCGAGGAGGAAACCGTCCGCGTCCGACGAGGCTTCCCCCGGCGTCACCACCCGGGTCCCGTGGACCTGCCGGACTCGGAGCGGCCCGGCCTCGGGAACCCCGAGCGCGCGGAAGAGGAGCGCGTGGTTTCGAAGCACATCGTCCTTTTCGTCTCCGACCCCGAGGCCCAGGTTGAGCGAGGCGTACGGGCCGCGGCTCGCGCCTCCCCGGCGCGTCGGAACGCCGAACCAGGCCGCGGGCGGGAGGACCCCCTCGGTGGGTCGCCACACCCGAAGCTCCTCGTGCACCGTGTTTCCGATCATGTCCCGGAGCGTGCCCGCTTTCCGCGCCGGGCGCAAGCGGTCGCATTCCTCCTGGCGGCCGCCCTTCTCCATGCGGGATGCGCGCGGGTTCCCAAGGCCAGCTCGGGAACGGCGGCCCGGGACCGTTTTCTCGCCGTGTACGCCGCGCCGCACGGGGCGGCGCGCGGCGTGGGGTCGATCTCGGTTCGAAAGGGAAGCGAGGGACGGGGCGGCGCCCGGGCGCGATGGGGCGCCGACGCCGAGAGCCTCGCCGTCGTGGGGTACGTGGGCCCGGCGCGGGTCCTCGACGCCGCCCTCCAGGGGGACTCGCTCTTTCTCGTGATCCGCCGTTATGGGACGGGCGTCTCGGGCACGCTCTCCGGGGAGGAGGGCATCGACGGCCGCCTCCTGCGATTCGTCGGCACACCCTGGGATTTCAGCGCGGCGTGGGTGCGTCGCGCCCTGGAGCACGCGGCGGTGCGGGAGTCCGGCGATGGATGGATCCTGGAGGGATCGCTCGACGCCTACCGCTTCACGCTCGGGCTCACCCCGCGCGGCGAGGCACGGTCGCTCTCGATCCGCCGGGCGGGAGCGGCGCGCGACCTGATCGAGATGCGCTACGGTCCCGAGCGAAACTATACGGCCGGCCGCATTCCAAGCTGGATCGAGTGGTCGTTCTCTGGCAGCGTGGTGACGCTGAAGGTGGAGGATCACGCGCCGGCCGACCCCTCGAAGATCCGCTATGGGACGAGAGTGGAGGCCGGATGGACGATCCTCTCGCTCGATGAGCCCGGCGGGCGCTCGCTCGTGCGCTGGCTCCTGGGTCTTTCGGAAGGGGGGACGGGGCGATGAACGCCGTGCGGGGAATGCGCATTCTCCTTCTCGTGGCCCTGGCGGCGACGGCCTGGGGGGCTCGCGCGGGTTCGTCCCCGCGGGAAGAGGTCGAGGCCATGCTGGCGCGCCTCCTCCGCGCTCCCGAGTCCCGCGCGCGCGTGTTCATCACGCGGAGCGATCCCTTCGGCGGCCCGGGGGAGCGAACGGCGGGGCGGCTCTGGTTCCTGCCCGGCCGCGGGCTCCGGTTCCATTCCGAAGAGCGCGGCGGCGAGGACATCGTCGTGGACCACGAGAAAGGGGCGTTCCTGGTCTATCGTCCCACGGAGGGCGTCCTCTACCGCGCGGAGTGGGACCGCGCGCCCGCGCGGATGCGGCAGCTGGTCCTCACGCCGGAAAAGCTCCTCGATGCGGACTACGTGGCGGTACGGGAGCGGAGGCGCCAGGGCGGCGTGTGGCGCGCGGGCTACCGCCTCCAGCGCGCCTCGCCCGCCGACTCGCTCCCGAACGTATCGGTGTGGCTGGCGGCGGATCCCGCGACCGGGCTCCCGCGGTGGGTGAACGCCGGCGGGGACGAGGACTCGCTCGAGGTGGAATTCCGCTCGATCACCCTCCTCCCGAAGGCGGAGCCGCACGATCTCGTCCTGAGCCTGCCGCGCGGGGTCACGACCCAGCCCCTCGACCCGCGCGATCTCCTTCCCGGCGGGGAATCCCGTTGACCCTCGCCGGATCGCGGCGTAGGGTGCGCGAGCGTGCCACGGATGGCTGAAGTCGCTTAGGGCTCGCGCACAATCCGCGGTGACGGCCGTCTCGTAACCCGAGGGGATCGCACCTGAGTCGCGGACTCGTCGTCTACATCATCTTCGTCGTTGCCGCCGGCGCGGCGGTGCTCACGTCGGCGTTCCCCGAGTTCCGCACCGTCTCCCCAATCCACATCGCCGCCTGGATTCTCGTCAGCCTCCTCGCCGAGAGCCTCTGGCTGTCCACCATCACGGGCAAGGCCATGGAGAGCATGGCCTCCACGGTGGACCTGAGCCTCCTCGTGCTGCTCGGATACCGCCCCGCCGTCTGGATCGTCGCGATCGCGTTCGCGATCGCCAACGTGATCTTCTCGCGCCGGTCCTGGTACAAGGCGCTCTTCAACGCCGGACAGAACGCGGTCGCGCTCGCGGCCGGCGGCCTCGTCTATTCGCTCATGGGCGGGGTGCCGCTCGCGGGCCGGGAGGGGCCCCGCACCGAGACCCTCGGGGTCGCGCTCATCGCTCCGTGGGTCGCCGCATGCATCGTCTACTTCGTCGTGAACACGATCCTCGTGGCGGGCGCCGTGGCCATGAGCTCGCGCCGGAAGCTATGGAAGACCTGGCGCGAGGAGTACATCTACTACAACTCGCTCATCTCCTCGGCCGCCCTCTTCTTCCTCTCGCCCCTCATCGTCGTGTCCTACATGGCCATCGGGTTCTACGGGCTCATCTTCTTCTTCGTGCCGCTCCTCCTCATCAAGGAGGCCAGCGCCAAGTACATCGCCCTCGAGCGCGCGAAGGACGAGCTGATCAGCTCCGAGCGCCTCGCGGCGAAGGGCGAAATGGCGGCGGAGATCGGCCACGAGCTGAACAACTCGCTGGCGGCCATCTCGGCGCGGGCCCAGTTCTTCCTCATGGGCGTGGGCACCATGACCCCCGAGAAGGCCCAGGAGAACGCACAGGTCATCTTCGAGCAGGCCCGCACCATGACGGTGCTCACGAAAGGGCTCATGGATTTTTCGCACAAGGAGGTGCGGAAGCAGCCCACCAAGCTGAACGACCTGATCCGGCGCACCGCGGAGTTCGTCACCCCGCAGAACAAGTACGAGCGGATCGAGTTCAGCCTGGAGCTCTCCGCGGACGTTCCGGAGATGAGCCTGGATCCGGCCCAGATGCAGCAGGTCCTCATGAACCTCTTCAGCAACGGGGCCGACGCGCTCAAGGGCTCGAAGGCTCCGATGCCCCGGATCACCGTTCGAACGCGATTGAAGCAGGCCGCCGGGCAGGTGGAGCTGGCGGTCGAGGACAATGGGCCGGGCCTTCCGGCGGAGGCCATGCGCCGGCTCTTCGAGCCCTCCTTCACCACGAAGGCCGAAGGGCACGGGATCGGGCTGCCGGCCAGCTACCGCATCATCCAGAACCACGGGGGGAAGATCGCCGCGGAGAACGTTCCCGGCTCCGGGGCCCGGTTCACGATCACGCTGCCGCTGCGCGAAGGGCTCTAGCGGTCGAGGGCGCTCACGAGCGCGACCCCGGCGAGCGCGCCCGCGAGATCGGCTGCGAGGTCCTTCCAGCTGGCGCCGCGCCCCATGCGGCGCGGCTTGATCGCCGCGTCATAGGCCTCTTTCAGAAGCCCGATGCCGAGAGTCCCCGCGATCGAGGCTCGCCGGCTCTGGCCCTCGACGCGCACCGAGGTCGCGATCGCGAGCGAGCCCGCGAAGTGGAGCTCCTTGTCCGCCGCGAGCCAGGGTCCCTGATCGGCGGAGGAGAGGAAGAGCGGCGAGGCGGCGGCGGAGCCGCACCAGAGCGCGGCCGCGAGGGGGAGAAGCAGCCCGAGCATTCGTCGCATGGGTGCATGATACCATCCGTCGATGACCCTGGTCCGCTTGTCCTCCTCCCAGGTGCCCGGGCCGATCCTCGAGGTCCTGCGCGTGATCCAGGAAGCCGGGCACCGCGCGTACGTGGTCGGCGGCGCGGTGCGCGAGCTCCTGCTCGGCGAAAAGCCGGCGCCGCAAGATTGGGACCTCGGGACCAGCGCCACGCCGGAGGAGATCCTTCGTCTCTATCCCAAGGGGATCGCCACGGGCGCCCGGTTCGGCACCATCACCGTTCCCACCGAGGCGGGCCCCTGCGAGGTCACGACCTTCCGGGTGGAGTCGGAGTACCGGGACGCCCGGCGCCCGGAGCGCGTGACGTTCGTGCGCGAGCTGGAGGAGGACTTGAAGCGGCGCGACTTCACGGTCAACGCCATCGCCTGGGACCCCCGGAGCGACCGCCTCGTGGACCCCGTCGGCGGCATGCACGACCTCGAGGCGCGCCTCCTTCGGGCGGTGGGGGATCCGCGCGAGCGCTTTCGCGAGGACGGCCTGAGGCCCATCCGCGCGGCGCGCTTCGCGGCCACGCTGGAATTCACCCTCGAGAGCGAGACCGCGCGCGCGCTTCCCGACGCGCGGGAGGAGGTGGGCCGCGTCGCGGCCGAGCGCGTGCAGGAGGAGTTGGTGAAGATGCTCCGCGGCCTCAGGCCCTCGGTCGGATTCGAGGTGCTGCGGCGGGCGGGCTTGCTGGAGCCCTGGCTCCCCGAGCTCCATGCGACGGTCGCCGTGGCGCAGAACCGCTACCACGCGTACGACGTCTACTACCACTCGATCTACACGTGCGACGCGGCGCCCGTCGGAAAGCCCGTGGTGAGGCTTGCGGCCCTCCTTCATGACATCGGAAAGCCCGCGACGCGGATGGAGAAGGAGGACGGGGAGGCCACGTTCTACAACCATCAAATCGTCGGCGAGCGGATGGCCCGGGAGGCGATGGAGCGCTTCCGCTTCAGCCGGGATTGGACCGACCGCGTCGTCCACCTCGTGCGCGAGCACATGTTCGACTACCGGCCCGAGTGGAGCGACGCCGCCGTGCGCCGGTTCATCCGGAGCGTGGGCGTGGAGGAGATCGCGGATCTCTTCGATCTCAGGATCGCGGACAACATCGGGAACGGGCTCAAGACCGGGTTCCCACATTACCTCGAGGAGATGCGCGAGCGTGTCGAGGCGATCCTCGAGGCGGAGGAGGCGCTCTCCGTGCGCGACCTCGCCGTGGACGGGAAGGATGTCATGAGCGTGCTCGGCATGCCGCCGGGTCCCAGGGTCGGCACGATCCTGAATCAACTCCTCGAGGAGGTGCTGGAGGATCCCGCCCTGAACCGTCGCGAGGCGCTGCTGGAGCGGATCCGGACGGGGTTTTCGGTTGACACCCGAGGCTCCCGGGACCTAGGCTGACCGCCGATTCATAGTGAGAACCTTGCGCCAGGGAGCCCATTGACCGCTCGCAGACAAGCGCCAGAAGTGCTTCCGGCGGAAGCACCGACGCTGGAGGCTATCCGGAGCCCGATCGCGGAGCCGTTCGAGCGGTTTCAAACCGAGCTCGATGACGCGTTCCTCTG
Source organism: Binatia bacterium (assembly GCA_035635355.1). Taxonomy (GTDB): domain Bacteria; phylum Eisenbacteria; class RBG-16-71-46; order SZUA-252; family SZUA-252; genus WS-7. The sequence goes on from DASQBE010000244.1 coordinate 7,521, forward strand.
CGATGTCGGGCTCGTCGGTACGGTCGGCGCGCACCTGCACCGCGCGTACGGCAAGCGGTTCCGCCCCGCGCTCGTCCTCCTGGCCGCGAAGGGATTCGGACGCGTCACGGACGAGGCGATCTTCGGCGCGGTGGTGGTCGAGCTGATCCACACGGCCACGTTGATCCACGACGACAGCGTGGACAAGAGCCTTCTCCGGCGCGGCCTCCCCACCGTGAACAGCGCCTTCAACAACGACACCGCCATCCTCATGGGCGACTACCTCTACTCGAAGGCCTTCTCCATCATGGTGACCAAGCGGATGTACGAGGCCATGGATCTTCTGGCCGAGGCGACGCACCGCATGAGCCAGGGAGAATTGCGTCAGATCGAGCAGAAGAACCGCCTCGATCTGACCGAGCAGGAATACATGCGCGTGATCGACGAGAAGACGGCCTGCCTCATGTCCGCGGGCTGCGAGCTGGGCGCGAACGAGGGGGGCGCGAACGCGAAGCACCGCGCGTCGCTGCACCGGTTCGGCCGCGCCCTGGGGCTCGCGTTCCAGATCACGGACGACCTCTTCGACTACCTGGGGGCCGAGACGGTCACGGGGAAGGCGATGGGGAACGATCTCGACGGCGGGAAGATCACGCTGCCTCTGATCAACGCCCTTCGCGAGGCGCCCGAGCGCGAGCGGCGCGAGATGGAGGATCTCATCCGGTCGCGCGATTTCCGGAACGGCCACTGGTCCGACGTGGTCCGCTTCGTGACCGTGCACGGGGGCGTGGCCTACAGCCAGAAGACGAGCGCCAAGCTGGCGGAGCGCGCGGAGGAGGAGCTCACGGCCGTTCCCGACATCGTCATCCGCGAGTCCCTCCAGTCGGCCGTCCGCTACGCGGTGACGCGCGAGCGTTGAAGCCGCTTCCCGCTCTGGATCTTCCCGCCCAGGACCTGGCGCGCGAGGCCGCGCGTCTCACCTTGACCAAGCGGGCCGAGGACGTGGTGATCCTGGATCTCAGGGATCTCGCCGGCGTGTGCGATTATTTCGTCCTGGCGACGGGCCAATCCGAGGTCCAGACCCGCGCGATCGCCGACGCGGTGGACGAAGGGATGCGCGCGCGCGGCGTCCGCCCGTGGCACGTCGAGGGGTACGAGGCGCGACGCTGGATCCTCCTCGACTACGTGGATTTCGTGGTGCACGTCTTCCATACGCGCGCCCGCGAGTACTACCTCCTGGACAAACTCTGGGGCGATGCCCGTCGAGAAACCGTGGCCGATTGAGGCCTACCTGGCCGAGCGCCTGACCCAGGCGATCGGGCGGGCGGGTCTCACGCTGCCGGAGGGAGCGCGAATCGACGTCGAGGTCCCGCGCGAGCCCGAGCACGGGGACTGGGCCACGCCCGTCGCGCTGACCCTCGCGAAGACGGCGCGCAAGCCGCCGCGGCAGATCGCGGAGGCCCTCCGCGACGCCCTCGAGACGGAGCCCGACGTGGTGAGCGCCGTGGAGATCGCGGGGGCCGGGTTCCTCAATTTCCGTCTCGCGCCCGCTTGGCTCGCCTCGAACCTGAGCCGGATTCTGAGCGCGCCCGACACCTACGGCCGCTCCGCCGCGGGCCGCGGGGAGAAAATCCTCATCGAGTACGTGAGCGCCAACCCGACGGGTCCGCTCAACGTCGTGAACGCCCGCGCCGCCAGCATCGGCGACGCGCTGATCCGGATCCTGAACGCCGCGGGCTACGAGGCGCGGGGCGAGTTCTACGCGAACGACTGGGGCCTGCAGGCCGAGCTCTTCGGCGCCTCCATCGAGTCGCGCTTTGCGTCGCGCCTGGGCGTGCCGGCGCCGCCGATTCCCGAGGAGGGCTACGCGGGCTCGTACGTGACCGACGTGGCCGGCGGCGTGGCGGAAGCGGAGGGGCGCGCGTGGCTCGAGCTACCCGAGCGCGAGCGGCGGCTCCGCTTCGCGGGGTGGGGCATCGATCGGATGCTCGAGCGGCAGAAGCGGGATCTGGCGGCCTTCGGCGCCCGGATGGACCGGTGGTTCCGGGAGAGCGAGCTCCACCAGGGCGGCGCGGTCGAGAGAGCGCGGGCCCGCCTCGTGGAGCGCGGGCTCACGGACACGAAGGACGGCGCGCTCTGGTTCCGATCCACCGCGTTCGGGGACCAGGAGGATCGCGTGATCGTGCGGACGAACGGCGAGCCGACCTATTTTCTCGCCGACGCGGCGTACCATCATGACAAGTTCTCGCGCGGCTTCGACCGGCTGATCGATCTCCTGGGGCCGGATCATCACGGGCACGTCCAGAGGATGCAGGGTGTGATCGAGGCGCTGGGATGGCCCAGGGATCGCTTCGAGGTGATCCTGATCCAGTGGGTGCGGCTTCTCCGCGGCGGGGAGCCGGTGAAGATGTCGAAGCGCGCCGGCGAGTTCGTCACGCTGGAGGATCTGGTGCAGGAAGTCGGCGTGGACGCGGCGCGGTTCTTCTTCCTGATGCGCCGGGCGGAGAGCCCTCTGGATTTCGACCTGGAGCTGGCGGTGAAGCGGAGCGAGGACAATCCCGTGTACTACGTCCAATACGCGCACGCGAGGATCGCCCACGTGCTCGAGTACGCCCGGCAGCAGGGGGTGCCCGATCCGGACCTGGGATCGGCGCGGGCGGAGCTCCTCCAGGAGGCGGAGACGCTCACGCTGCTGCGCGGTCTCGCCGGGTTCCCGTCCCTGGTCGCGGCCACGGCGCTGCATCGGGAGCCGCATCGCATTCCCATGTACTTGAAAGACTTGGCCGCCAAGTTTCACTCGTTTTATCACCAACACCGGGTGGTCGGGCCCGACGCCGCCGTGACCGCGGCCCGGCTCCTCCTCACGCGCGCGACCGGCGTGGTCTTCCACAGGGGCCTCGACCTCCTCGGCGTGAGCGCGCCGGAGTCGATGTAGCCATGGCGATCGCGGTCGTCGGGTCGCTCGGCCTCGACACCATCGAGACGCCCGCGGGACGCGCGGAGGAAGTGCTGGGCGGCTCGGCCGCATACTTCGCCCTTGCGGCCCGGCACTTCCTGCCCGTGTCCGTGGTCGCCGTCGTGGGCACGGATTTTCCCGCCGCGGCCCGGAGCCAGCTGGAGCATCCTGACCTGGACCTCTCGGGGCTCGAGGTTCAGGAGGGGAAGACCTTCCGGTGGGAGGGGGTCTACAGCCGCGACATGAACACGCGCGAGACCCGGCGCACGGAGCTCAACGTGTTCGAGCGATTCCGCCCCAAGCTCCCCGACCGGCTGCGGGCCTTCACCAACGTCTTCCTCGCCAACATCGATCCGGTGCTGCAGCGCGAGGTCCTGGATCAGCTCCAGAACCCGCGCCTCGTGCTCTGCGACACCATGAACTACTGGATCCACGGCAAGCGCGAGGAGCTTCTGGCGATCATGAAGCGGGTCCGCATCCTCCTCATCAACGAGGAGGAGGCGCGCGAGCTCACCGGGGAGCCGCTCACCCACCGCGCCGCGCGCGCGATCCTCGACCTCGGCCCGGAGGCGGTGGTCATCAAGCAGGGGGAGCACGGCGCCATCTTGCACTCCAAGCGCGATCTCTACTTCACGTGCCCGGCCGTGCCCATCGAGAGCGTCATCGATCCGACCGGCGCCGGAGACACGTTCGCGGGCGGCTTCTTCGGCGCGCTCGCGCGCATGGGGCGCGTGACGGACCGCACCCTCCGCTCCGCCGTCGTGTACGGATGCGTGATGGCCTCGTTCACCGTCGAGTATTTCGGCGTGGAGGGGCTCCTCCGCGTCCAGCGCTCCGAGATCCTCCGCCGGGCCGACTCGGTGATGGAGATGACCCGCTTCAGCCTGGACGACACCGCGCGGCTCATTCGTTGACGCCGTCGGCGCGCCGACGCGGGATTCCGGCGCGCTGCGGAAGTTGTCCCCTGGCGCGCGGACGCGCTCCCTGGCACACTCCGTGCGGAAGCGAAACCCATTCGCGAGGGGAGGGGCCTTGGGACGGAGACTGGAAGCCGAGCTGGTGATGACGCTCGAGCCGAAGACCGAATCGCCCGCGCGCGCCGCGTGGACGCCCCGGTTCGTGTGGCTCCTCCTGCCGTCCTTCCTGGCCGCCCTCCCGGTGCTCCTCGCGATCTTCGGCGGCCCCGAGGTCAAGCAGACGCGGTGGGACGCGTGGGGCGTCGGCGTCTGGTTCCTGCTCCTGGTGGTCGCGGAGGCGCTGCCGGTGCCGATGGTCCGCGGCGGCACCATGACCATCGCGTCCATTCTGGACCTCGGCGCCATCCTTCTCTTCGGCCCGTGGATCGCCGGCACCCTCGACCTGGTCACCACCGTCATCGCCCAGATGGTGATCCTGCGCCGGCCGTCCGGCGAGGCGGTCCTGAACGCGGGCCTCTACGCCTCGACCACCATCCTCGCCGGGGCGGCGTTCCTCGCGGCGGGAGGATCGCTCGGCGCGCCGCACCTCCTGCGCGACGCCTTCCCGGTGCTTCTGGCGAGCTCGCTCTACTTCATGCTCAACACCAGCGCGGTGAGCCTGGTCCTGGGGACGAGCAGCGGGCAGGACCCGGGGCGGATCTGGCGGGATCAGTTCCGGGACGGGGTGCCCCAGTACGCGCTCTCGATCGGGTTCGGTCTCCTCTTCGCGCAAGTGCGGACCGCCGCGGGCATCCCGGGCGTGCTGCTGCTCGTGCTTCCGCTCCTCTTCGCGCGCTACGCGCTCCAGCTCTACGCCGACCTCAAGGGGGATCTGGTGTCCTTCGTGCGCGCGCTCAGCGTGGTGCTGGACGCTGTGGATCCCTACACGCACGAGCACTCGGTCCGGGTCGCGGAGTATTCGGTCCGCGTCGCGCGCCGCCTCGGCTTGCGGGAGGACGAGGTGGAGACCATCCACTACGCGGCGCTCTGCCACGACATCGGGAAGATCGCGCAGCGCCCCGAGGTCATCCGGAAACCCCGGGCCCTGGATCCGGAGGAGCGCCGCCACATGATGCGGCACCCGGAGGCGGGCGCGCGCATCGTGGGCCAGATCCGCGCGCTCCGCACCGCGGCGGCGATGGTGCGCACCCATCATTGGCGTCCGGACGGCCGGGGATACCCGAGCGGGCTCCTGGATTCGGAGGTGCCGCTGGGCGCGAGGATCATCCACGTCTGCGACGCCTTCGACGCGATGACCTCGGACCGCCCGTACCGCAAGGGCCTTCCCGTCCCCCGCGCCCTGGCCGAGCTCCACCGCCACGCCGGCTCGCAGTTCGATCCCGGGGCCGTGGCGGCGCTCTCGGATCTCCACGATTCGGGCAGCCTCTCGCTCACGCCCCCCGAGACGGACCTGCTGGTGGAGGTGGCGCCGTGAGCCGCTACCGCGACGCGGGCGTGAACATCAAGAAAGGGGAGGAGGCGGTGGATCGGATCCGCGCGCTCTGCCGCTCCACGTTCAACGCGAACGTCGCGGCCGACCTGGGCGGCTTCGCCGGCGCGTACCGGATTCCGGGCGCGCCGGGGAAGCTTCTCGCCTCGAGCATGGACGGCGTCGGCACCAAGCTCAAGGTGGCGGTCCAGTGCGGCAGGCACGACACCATCGGCGAGGATCTGGTCTGCCATTGCGGGAACGACATCCTGGTCCACGGGGCCAGCCCGCTCTTCTTCCTCGACTACATCGCCATGGGGACGCTGGATCCCAAGGTCGTCGAGGAAGTGGTGACGGGTCTGGCGGCGGGGTGCCGCCGGGTGGGGTGCGCGCTGATCGGGGGAGAGACGGCGGAGATGCCGGGGCTCTACGCGCCGGAGGACTACGATCTTGCGGGCGCGATCGTGGGGATCGTCTCGGAGTCGGACTGGATCGACGGCAAAGAGATCGCCGCGGGGGACCAGCTCCTGGGACTCCCCGCCGTGGGGCTCCACACCAACGGCTATTCCCTCGCGCGAAAGATTCTCTTCGACACGCTGGGGCTGGGCGTGAACGACCGGCTCCCCTCGGGCGGAACGGTCGGCCAGGAGCTCCTGAAGCCGCACCCTTACTACGGCGCGCAGGTCACCGCCGCGCGCGCGGCGGGGGCGGTGCGCGGCATGGCCCACATCACGGGCGGTGGCATCCCCGGGAACCTGGTCCGGGTGCTGCCCGAGGGGCTCGCCGCGGAGATCCGTCTCGGGAGCTGGCCCGTGCCCGAGATCTTCCGCTTTCTCTGCGAGCGCGGATCGGTCGGGGACGCGGAAGCCTATGAGGTCTGGAACATGGGGCTGGGCATGATTCTCGTCGTCAAGCGCGAGGACGCGGCCGCGGTCGAGCGGGCGCTCGCGGCCGGGAGCCATGCCTGCCATCGCGTGGGACAAGTCCTGCCGGGGACTCGCGAGGTGAGGCTCAGAGCCTAATCGTACGGAGGTGCGGGGACATGGGATGGGAGGCCGCGTTTTCTTCCGAGGCGGTGGAGCGTCGCACGCTCGAGGATCTGGCCCGGGAGGGCTACGGGCCGTTCGCGGAATCGCTCGGCCTCGTCGGGCGGAGCCCGGGGCTCCTGGCCCTGGGCGAGCGCATTCGCGCCCTCGCGCGAAGCCACGCCACCGTCCTCGTCCTGGGGGAGACCGGCACCGGGAAGGAGCTGGTCGCGCGGGCGCTCCACGCGTGTTCCCCTCGCGTGGCCGGACCCTTCGTTCCGCACAACTTCGGCGCGATCACCGACACGCTCGTGGAGAGCGAGCTCTTCGGTCATGCGCGCGGCTCCTTCACCGGCGCGCACGCGGACCGGATGGGTCTTTTCGAGGCGGCCCATCAGGGCACGCTCTTCCTGGACGAGATCGGCGACGCGAGCCCCTCGGTGCAGAGCCGCCTCCTGCGCGTGATCCAGGAAGGAGAGCTGCGCCGTGTGGGGGACTCGCGCTCGCGGCACGTGGACGTGCGCGTGGTCGCCGCCACCCACCGCGACCTCGAGAGCGAGGTCCTGGCGGGACGCTTCCGCGCGGATCTCTTCTACCGGCTGCATGTCCTGGGCCTCGTCGTGCCGCCGCTGCGCGACCGTCTGGAAGACGTTCCGCTCCTCGCGGCGTATTTCCTGGCAAGGCTCAAGCGCCGGGACCGCGTGCCGGTGCGGGGCATTCGTGAGGACGCGCTTCGCGTGCTCACCGGGCACTCCTGGCCGGGGAACATCCGCGAGCTCATGGGCGCGCTCGAGCGAGCCTGCCACTCCCTGGACCGCGACGGCTGGATCACGCGCCGCTCGCTGGGGGAGGGCACGGCGCGCGGCGGCGTAGCAGTGGTGCGCGACCGCGCCGCGGATCTCAAGGGGCGCACGCTCGCCTACGAGGCGGAGCTGATCCGGTGCGCGCTGGCCTCGCACGGCGGGAACAAGGCGCACGCCGCGCGATCGCTGGGGCTCACACGGCAAGGCCTGTGGAAGAAAATGCGGCGCCTGAAGGCGTTGGGCCCCGATTCGCCTTGATTTCGCGCCCCGTATTCCTATACTCGCGCGACGCTTGCGGCTTTGTCCCTCACGTCTGATCAGGAGCGCCCGCCTTGTCTTTGGATTTGACCCGCCTCGGCCTGATCGGGGTGGGAGCCATCGCTCAGGTCAATCACCTGCCGGCCCTCGCGCGGATGAAGGACGTCGAGATCTACGCCGTCTGCGATGACGATCCCGAGAAGTCGCGCGTCGTGGCGGAGCGGTTCCGCGTTCCGCACGCGCTCTCGGATTACGAGAAGCTGCTCCGGCTCAAGGAGCTGGACGCCGTGATCATCTCCACGCCCAACCACCTCCACGCGCCGATGACGCTCGCGGCGCTCGACTACGGGAAGCACGTGCTCTGCGAGAAGCCTCCCGCGCGAAACGCTTCCGAGGCGCAGATGATGGCCGAGGCGGCCAAGCGCGCGGGGAAGACCCTGATGTACGCCATGAACAACCGGTTTCGCGCCGAGGCTCAGGCGCTGCGGCGATTCATCGAGCGCCGGGAGCTGGGCGACATCTTCTACGCGAAGACCGGCTGGCTTCGCTACCGCACCGAGCGGGGCGGCCCCGAGTGGTACACCAACAAGCGGAGCGCCGGGGGCGGGGTGCTCATGGACCTGGGCGTGCAGATGCTCGACCTCTCGCTCTGGCTCCTCGGGAACCCGCAGGTGGCCTCGGTGACGGCGACCAAGTACGTCCGCGATCCGCGGCAGGACGTCGAGGACACACTGGCCGCGATGCTGATCTTGGAGTCCGGCGCCTCGCTGACGCTCGAGGTGAGCTGGGCGCTCCTCCTCGAGAAGAACTTCTCGTACCTGAACCTCTACGGCACGGAAGGGGCGGCGCTCCTGCATCCCTTCCGGGTCCACAAGGAGATGGGCGGGCGCCTCAAGGACGTGACCCCGTCGCTCGATTCGGTGCGGAACCTCTACAAGCAATCCTACGAGCTGGAGCTGGAGCATTTCCTCCGCTGCATCACGCAGGGAGAGCGCCCCCAGGCGTCCCCCGAGGAAGGCCTGCAAGTCATGCGCGTCATCGACGCCATCTACCAATCCGCAGAGGCGCGCCGCGAGGTCCGCCTCCATTAGCCGTCCTCGCGGGCCGCTCTGGGCGGCCGCGTCCGGGATCTTGCTCAGCCTGTCCTTCCCGAGCGCGGGCCTCATGCCCCTGGTGTTCGTCGCCCTCGTTCCGCTCCTCGTATGGCTCCAACGCGACACGGCGGGCCCCGCGTCCACGGCCCCGCCCGCGGTCCCCTCGCGTGGGTCGGGAGCCGTCCCCTGGCTGGCGGGACTCGTCTTCAACATACTCCTCTTCTGGTGGCTGGTGCGTCTCCCCGCCGCCGCGATGACCCATCCGTGGATCATCGTTCCCGCCCTCCTGGCGCTGGCGCTCTATCTCGGCTTCTTCGTCGCGCTCTTCGGGTGGATCCTCCGCTTCATCCGCCGCCGCGTCGGCTGGTCGCCGCTCGTGGTGGCGCCGGCCGTGTGGGGGGTGACCGAGTGGCTCAAGTCCTCGGGCCCTCTGGGGTGCCCGTGGGGGAACGTGAGCTACGCCCTGGCCGAGCATCCCGCGTGGATCCAGGGCGCCCAGCTCGTCGGGGCGCCCGGGCTGAGCATCTGGATCGTCTCCGTGAACGCGCTCTTCGCGGGCGCCCTCCTCGCGAGGCGCTGGGTCACGCGCGTGGCGCTGGCCCTGCTCGGGGTCGCCCTCGTGGCGGGGCCGGTGCTCTGGGGCGAGAAGCAGATCCGCGCGCACCACCCGGGCGAGACCCTCCGGGTCGCGCTGGTGCAGCCCAACATCTCGAGCGAGGAGAAGTGGGACACGGCGCATCAGGAGAAGAGCATCCGCACGCTGGCGCGGCTCTCGCGCGAGGCCGCCGAGCAGGTGCCGAAGCCGGACCTCTTGGTCTGGCCCGAGACCGCCCTCCCCTTCTACGTCCGGCTGGAGGCGCCCAAGCTGGAGATGCTCTTCGATCTGATCCAGGAGCTGAACTTGCCGCTTCTGGTGGGTTATCCCGACGCGACCTTCAGCCTGAGCGGCGGCGTGATCACGCACAACGCGGCGGGGCTGGTGCTCCCCTCACGCATGATCGCGGCTCAGTACGAGAAGATCCATCTCGTGCCCTTCGGGGAGCGGATCCCGTTCCAGGGGCTCCTGCCGTTCCTGGGCAAGATCAACCTCGGGCAGGCGGAGTGGGCGCCGGGCACGAAGCCCGTGATCTTCCCGCTCCGGGGCACTGCGTTCGGGGTGCTCATCTGCTTCGAATCGATCTTCCCGGAGCTGGCGCGCGACTACGGCGTGGACGGGGCGCGCTTTCTGGTGAACATCACGAACGACGAATGGTTCGGCCCCACCGCCGCGCCCCGCCAGCACGCCGACATGGCGATCCTGAGATGCGTGGAGGAGGGCCTGGGCATGGCCCGCTGCGCCAACACCGGGATCTCGATGATCATCGATCCGCTGGGACGCGTGACCCAGCCGAGCCCGCTCTTTCGCGAGGCCCTGCTCTCGGGGGACGTCGAGCTGGGAGGGGCGCCGACGCTCTTCCGGCTCTGGGGGGACTGGCTGACCGGAGTCTCCATCGGCCTCGTGCTCGTGCTGCTCCTGCTCGGCTGGTATCGACCGCTCCGCCGCGCGATCTGAGGCGCGCCGACCCGGATTTGACGTACGCCCCGTCCCCGTGTAAAGTGAGACCTCAGGCGGAGCGGCGAAGGCCGAGTTCCGCCTCCGAAGGCACGGAGGACCGCACCAAGTGCCCGGCTCGCCCAAACCCGGCGACATTCAACCCAACACTCCGAGAAGGCGCGCGCTCCATCCGCTCGCGTGGCTCCTTTCGCTCGCGCTCCTGACCGCCGGGCTCGCCATGACGCATTCCTGGATCGATCTCGCCGCGGCGGCCATCCTCCTCGCCCTCGCGGCCCTGCGGGTCGAGCGGCGGCGCGTGCGGGACGAGATCCCCATCCTTTCGCTCGCGGCCCTCGTGTTCCTGGCCCACGTCGTATCGGCGGGAAGGGGCTATCGCGCGGCGGTCGCCCCGGCCGCGGTCATCGCGTGCCGGCTCCTGGCCCTCCTCTACCTTCTTCGATGGGCGGCACGGTCGGCGCTGGGGCCGATCGCGCGCTGGCTCATGGGGAAGAGACCGCCCGCGCGGCCCCGCGTGCTCCTTCTCCTGGCCGAGAGCGCCCGACTCACCGCCGGCCTCCTCCCGCTCGCGCTGCGCGAGGCGGAGCAGCACGTCCTGGCCCTGCGGGGACGGGGAATCCGCCCCGGCCGGGGACTCCAGGGGCTCACGCGGTATCTCCTGGCCTGGTTCCTCCCGTTCCTGGGAACGATGCTCCGGATCGGCGACGCCTACGCGGACGCGCTTACCGTGAGGGGTTACGTTCCGGGCCGCGCGCGGCGGAGCGGGCTCGCCCTGGCCTGGGGGTGGAGGGAATGGGGCGCCCTTGCGGGAAGCGCCGGCACCTGCGCGTGGTTCCTCCATGGTTTCTGAGGTCCGCGCGCTCACGGTGCGGCTGGGCATCGAATACGACGGGACCGAGTTTCACGGCTGGCAGGTTCAGGCGCGCGACCGCACGGTGCAGGGCGAGGTGGAGGAGGCGTTCTGGCGGGTGACGGGGCTTCGCGTGCGAATCGCGGGAGCAGGCAGGACCGATTCGGGGTGTCATGCGGCGGGGCAGGTGGCCAGCGCGACCCTGAACACCAGGCTCACGCCGGAGAGGCTCAAGGCCGCGCTGAACGCGCACTTGCCGCGCGACGTGCGGATCCTGGAGGCGGCGGAGGCGGAGCCACGCTTCCACGCGCGGTTCAAGGCCATGCGGCGAGCGTACCGTTACCTGATCGTCTCGCCGCCCACGGCGCTCCTCCGGCATCGGGCGTGGGCCCGGCCCATCCGCGCGGATCTCACGGAGCTCCGCAGGGCGTCGCGGCCGCTCCTGGGGGCGCATGACTTCACATCCTTCTCCAAGCGGGGAGGGGACGACGAGGAGACGGACTGCGCCGTGACCGCGGTTCGGTGGTCCCGGCGCGGGTCGTTGACGCGGTTCGATATCGTGGCGGATCGGTTCCTGTACACTATGGTTCGCCGCATCGTCTCGACCGTGATCCACGCCGCCGAGGATGGTGGCGGAGCGAGGGCGATCCACGCGGCGCTCTCGTCGCGCGATCGCAGGAGCGCTGAGGCCCCCGCGCCCGCGCACGGTCTCTACCTCATGAGGGTCCGCTATCCCCGGCTGGGGTGGCTTCCCAAGGAGCATCTGGATGTCGTCGGCTGAAGCGCCGGTCCCGGGTCCGTCCCGGGGCGGCCCCGGGTCCCGATCGTCGTGGTTCTGGGGCGTTCTGTGCGGGTTCCTTCTCCTGGGCGCCCTGATCCTGGGCGCGTCCTCGTTCACGTCCTCCGGGACGCGGGGCGATCTCACCCCGGCCGCCGCGTCGGCGCAGGACGCGCCGCTGGGTCGCGATCCCACCGCCTCGCGCCGCACGGCGATCGTGGCGGCGGCCCAGCGCGTGGGGCCGTCCGTGGTCACCATCAGCGTGGTCCAGACCCGCGAGGTCCAGACGAGCCCCTTCGCGAGCGAGTTCTTCGAGCCCTTCTTCCGGGACATGCTCCCGTCCTACCGCTATCGCGAGCAGATCCCCAGCATGGGATCGGGCTTCATCATCTCCTCGAAGGGCTATGTCCTGACCAACGAGCACGTGGTGCGCGGCGCGGACAAGATCACGGTCATCCTGGCCGATGGGCGGTCCTTCACCGGGAAGGTGCTCGGATCGCATCCGCAGTACGACGTCGCCATCGTGAAGATCGAGGGGGAGAAGCTCCCGGTCGCGCCGCTCGGGACCTCGAGCGACCTCATGATCGGCGAGTGGGCCATCGCGATCGGAAATCCCTTCGGCTTCCTGCTCAACGACACGCAGCCCACCGTCACGGCGGGCGTGGTCAGCGCGACGCGGCGCGACATCAAGTCGGGGACCGCGGGCGAGGGGATCTACAAGAACATGATCCAGACCGACGCCGCCATCAATCCGGGGAACTCGGGCGGGCCGCTCGTGAACGTGAGCGGCGAGGTGATCGGCGTGAACACGTTCATCTTCACGAAGAGCGGCGGCTCCGAGGGCATCGGGTTCGCCATCCCGATCGACGCGGTGAAGCGCGTGGTGGACGAGATCATCAAGTACGGCCGGGTCCGGAACGTCTGGATCGGGGTCGGGACCTGGGACATCACGCCCTACCTCGCCGAGCGGCTGGGCACCAAGGACCGGAACGGGCTCTACGTGGCGTCGGTCGAGAAGGGGAGCCCGGCGGACAAGGCGGGGGCCAAGGTCGGGGACATCATCCGCAAGGTGAACGGCACCGCCGTGAGCGACGTGAACGAGGCCTACCGCGCGCTCTTCGGAGCGAACGTGGGGGACACCATCACGCTGACGGTCGAGCGGGACGGCAAGATGGCTCCGCTCCGCCTCACGCTCGAGGAGCTCCAGGAGTGAGCCGATGATCGCGCGCTACAGCCGTCCCGAGATGGCGGCCCTCTTCGACGATGCCGCCCGCTACCAGACCTGGCTCACGGTGGAGCTGGCCGTCTGCGCCGCGATGGAGCGCCGCGGCGAGGTGCCCGCGGGCGTGTCCGCCCGGGTGCGCGCCAAGGCGAAGGTGGATCCCAAGCGCGTGGAGGCGCTCGAGGCCACGCTCCGGCACGACGTGATCGCGTTCCTGACCGCCGTGACGGAGTCCGCCGGTGAGGAGGCGCGGCACCTCCACAAGGGAATGACCTCCTCGGATCTCGTGGACACGGCCCTCGCCCTGACGCTGACCCGCGCGGCAGACCTTCTCTCCGCCGAGCTCGCGCGTCTGCGCGAGACCGTCCGCGCCCTGGCGCTCCGCCACAAGGAGACGATCCAGGTGGGCCGCACGCACGGCGTGCACGCCGAGCCGATCACGTTCGGCCTCAAGGTCCTCGTCTGGTACGAGGAGCTGGGGCGAGCCCATGAAAGGCTCCGCCGCGCGCGGGAGGCGGTGGCGGTCGGGAAACTCTCGGGCG
>DASQBE010000245.1:0-8389 GCA_035635355.1 Binatia bacterium
GCGCGGGACCCGGGCCGCGCGCAGCCGGCCCAGCGCCTCGTCCAGCAGCTCCTCGGTCGCGGGCGTCTCGACGCCGAGCCCTGCGACGCGGTTGAACATCAGCATATCTACGGAGGACATCATGAGCACATCTGCGTCCCCGATCCGCTCGGCCCGCATGCCCAGGGCCGCCGCCATCGCGGGATCCGCCGAACCGAACGCGTCGCGCCACTCGGCCCGTTCGATCGCCTCCGCCGCGACGACGTCCTCGCGCGTGAGGGCACCGCGCGGGATCACGTTCACACCCGGGGGGAAGGACATCACGCTCCGGCTTCGGTCATTTGAGAATCGCGACGGTCTTGGTGAATGCTCCCTCCAAGGAGACGCCGCGGACGAAATAGATCCCCGAGGCCAGCTTCTCGCCTCGCGAGCCCCGCCCGTCGATCCGCGCTTCGTGCGCGCCCGACGGCAGCGACGGCTCGTCCAGGATCGTCCGGACGAGACGCCCGCCCACGTCGTACAGCTCGATCTTGACGGCGCCGGGGCCCGAGGTCGTGAACGTGAGCGTGGCTTCCGGGTTGAGCGGGTTGGGCGCGACGGTCGGCGCCGAGAACGACCCGTTGTTGAAGGCATCGACCTGGGTCGTGCCCAGGATCAGCCCTCCGGGCACGAGACTCGCCTGGATGGTGACGGTGACGAGATTGTGCCCGTTCCCGAGGCCCGCTCCGGTGAACAGCGTGCGGAGGTTTTCCTTGGAGAATGTGATGCGGAGCTCCTGGATTCCGTCCCCGTTCTTATCGGTTTCGACCGTGCTCTTGGTGACATCCGCCGGGATCTGGTTCCCCGCGTATTTCAGGACGAACGAGGAAAGCATCACGTCGGTGTTGGCGTAGCACCCGCTCGCCGGCTGCACGAAGGCGGACCACGTGGGCCGCCCCGACCCGAGCCGGATCACGTCGTAGCCGTTGAAGACGGTCACCGGACAGGAGGCGGCAATGCTCGCGGTGGTCGTGGCGTAGACGGTGCAGCCAAGATCCGAGACCTGCAACGTGATGACGAAGCTCCCGTCCGATGCGAACGTATGGCTCGCCGTCGGCCCCAGGGCGTCCACGCCGACGCCGTCCCTGGCATCGAAGTCCCATGCGTAGTAGAGCGGGTCTCCATCCGGATCGGAGGACGCGCTCCCGTCGAAGGCGATCGGAACGTCGGCGAAGCCCGAATAGGGACCGCCCGGCTCGGAGACCGGGCAGCGGTTCGCACCCTGGTCGACCGTGATCGTGAGCGACTTCGCGTCGCTGAAGATCCCATCGCTGGCGCGAACCGACGCCCTGTAGATACCCGCGTCCGCGAATCCAGGGGCGAGATGGAGGTCCCCCGTCGAAGGAGTGAGATCGAACACCGTCATGAAGACCGGGCCGGCTTCCCTGCCGAACGTGAGCGGGTCTCCATCAGGGTCGGTTCCGGTCAAGATCTGATCCGCCGTGGTGCCCTCGGTCACCGTCATGTTCGCGGGCTGGGCGAGTGTGGGCGCTCCTCCTCCCGAAGGGTTGATCTGGATCGCGAATGACTTGTCATCGAGCTGCGATCCGTTGCTCACGCGAACCGTCGCCGAGTAACTCCCGACATCCGCGAGTCCCGGCGCCAGGTGGATGTCGCCGATCCCTGTTCCCGTGCCGGGGTTCGTCGTGAACACCGTCATGAAGGCGGGGCCCGCGACCTTCGTGAACGACAACGGGTTCCCGCAGGCGTCCGTGCCGGTGATTCCCTGGTCGGCGGTCGATCCTGCGTGCACGGTCATGTTCGCTGGCTGCGCCAGGGCCGGGTTGCCATGGCACTGGCCGACGGTGATCATCAAGGGCTTGCTGTCGGTCAGTGTCCCGTCGCCGACGCTCACGGCCGCGGAGGAGGTTCCGAGGGGCTCCGTGATACCCGCCGCCAGGTGGATGTTCCCCGTAGCCGACCCGCTCCCCGGGGTGACGGTCGTCACGGTCATGAAGGTCGGGCCGGATTCCTTTGCGAATGCAAGCGGGTGTCCGTCGGGATCGGTGGCGGTGATCGTTTGATCCGTGGTGGTTCCGGGCTCCACCGTCATGTTCGCGGGCTGATTCAGCGTCGGTGGGCGAGTCACGTTGTTCACCGTGATCGTGAACGATCGGTCCGTGCTCGTGGTTCCGTTGCTCGCGCGGATGATCGCCGTCGTGGAACCCGCGTCCGCGAAGCCCGGCGCCAGGTGCACTCTTCCGGTCGAGGGATGGACCGTGACCGTGAACACGGTCATGTAGGTCGGCCCCGCCACCTTGGAGAAGGTCAAGCCCAGGCCGCAGGCGTCGCTCCCCGTGAGGGTCCGGTCCGCGGTCGTTCCCTCGTCCACGGTCATGTTGGACGGTGGGTCGAAGACCGGCGGCAGGCTGGCCGACGTGACCGTGAGCATGAAGGTCCGATTGTCGGATTCGCCGTTCGAGGTCGCGGTCACGGACGCCGGGAATGCGCCACCGTCGCCGAACGAGGGAGCGAGGTGGATGTTGCCGGCACGGGTCGTTCCCACCTGCGCGCTGGGTGTCAGCGTCATGAATGCGGGGCCGGATGATGTGAACGAGATCGAGTCTCCGTCCGCATCCGTGGCGCTGACGGCCTGATCCGCCGTCGCACCGCTGCAAACAGACATGTTCGCGATCGGGTTCAGGACCGGAGAGGCCGCGAGGGCCGCGAGGGGCCACGCGGTGCACGAGGCGAGGGTGACGAAAAACGTGAGCAGGCAAAGCTTCGGGCCGCGTTTCATGGCTCACCCAACCTTTCGCGGGATCTTGCTCGCCTCGGGACGAGGCATTCGGGCCGGCGCTCTAGGCTACAAGGCTAGAACCGCGCCGGGGCCATGGGCAAGCGAAAGTGGTAGGATTTGGGCTGCCCTTTTCGGAATCTTGCGAGCACGCTCTCGAGGAGCCGCCATGTCTCAGATCCACCAGGAAGTCACGTTTTCAGCGCCGCCGGGGCAGATCTACCGCGCCCTGATCGACTCCAAGGATTTCGCGAAGGTCACGGGCAAGCCCGCCGACATCGAGCCCGAGGAGGGCGGCAAGTTCACCTGCTTCGGCGGGTACATCACCGGCCGGCACGTGGAGCTCTTGCCCAACAAGCGGATCGTGCAGGCGTGGCGGTCCAGCAGCTGGCCCGTGGGCCAGTACTCCATCGTAAGCTTCGAGCTCCAGGCCGACGGGCTGAAGACGAAGCTGGTGTTCGACCAGGGCGGCGCGCCCGAGAACGAGATCGCCCACCTGGAAGAGGGCTGGGGCAAGCAGTACTGGGAGCCGCTGAAGAAATACCTCGGGGGCTGACTCACGACGCCGCTTGGTTCATCCGCTGGAAGAGCTCGTCCAGCTCCGAGCGCGAGGCCCGGCTGGCCCGCTGCGAATATCCGTAGGCGATCTCCGGATCCCCTTCACGGAGCCCCATCGTCACCGCGTTCACGAACTCCTCGATCGCCACGCCGAACGTGTGGAGCCCGGCGCCGCCCAGATCGGTGTTCACCGCGGGCGGGATGACCTCGATCACCTGGACCGGCGTTCCCGCGAGCTGGTGCCGGAGCGAGAGCGTGAAGGAGTGGAGGGCCGCCTTGGTGGCGCAATAGATGGGCGCGCTCGCCATCGGCGAGAACGCGAGCCCCGAGGTCACGTTGAGAATGGCGGGGCGCTCCTGCTTCATGAGGTGAGGAAGAAAGAGCGCCGTGAGGTGCACCGGCGCCTCGAAGTTGATGGCGATCTCTTGGTGGGTCGCGGCCCACTCTTCCCCGTGGATCCGGATCCGGCGCTGGATGCCGGCGTTGTTCACGAGGACGTTCAGCCGCGGATGCTCTTTCGTGGCCCACGCGAAGAGCTTCTCGCGCTGCCTCTCCTTCGATAGATCGCAGACGTAGGTCAGAAGCTGGGGGTGCTTGCCCCGCGCCTCCTCGAGTCTCTCCTTGCTCCGTCCGCACACGATCACCTTGCTGCCGGCTTGCAGGAAACGCTGGGCGAGCGCCAGGCCGATGCCCGAGGCGCCGCCCGTCACGAGTATGGTGTTGGAAGCGAGTTGCATGGGTCTCCTTTCCCGACGTGGCCCCACCCTCCACCAGTATATCGGTGGTCGAGCCCCGTTCCGCCACCAAAGCTTCATCGTGGTATTCTCCGCCCCCATGGCCCCGGGCGAGATCCATGTTCTCCGTGAGCACATCGATCCGGGCCTGCTCGCGCGGCTGGTCCGCGAAACCTTCGAAGTCATGGTGAAGTACGTCGCCGATATCGAGCACGGCATCATCGCGATCGGGGGCGAGCTGCACGCGGACGCCGAGGCGCTGCTGCTCGAATCGGGGAGCAATCCGGCGAACGTATGGGGCGCCAACTATTACCCTGGGCGCGGCCCGGACGGGTGCATCGAGTTCACCTCGTTGATCAACATCAGCCCGGCCCGGGGAAATCCCGGGATGGAGGTGTTGGACCCGTCCATCCGACAAAGGATCCGGCTCTTAACCATCGCCCTCATCGGAGAGGGGGAGCCGCTCCCATGACCCAACACGCGGGCCTCACCCTCGAGCGGTGGTGCTCGTTCACGCTGGATCAGCAAGTATTGATGATCGGCAACGAGATGAATCGGGCGGGGAAGCTGCGCGACGCGGGGGACGAGGAGCGGCGCGCCGGCGCCTACGAGCGGGCGCTCTACCTGACCGACCTCACGATCCGGGCCAACGCGGGGCGCGGCCTGAGGCGGGAGCTCCTGCGCTGGCGCTGCCTGGCGGCGGAGCTCTACGTGAACCCCGCGCCGAACCCGATCGCGCACGCCGAGGCGTTCCGGGCGCTCCTCTGGCTCACGCCCGAAGCGTCACGGCAGATTCCCCACACGCTGTAGCACGATCCCAACGAGGAAGCCATGAGTCCCAAGAAAGTCGTCAAGAAAGCCGCGAAGAAGAAGACCGCGAAGAAACCCGCCGCTCCCCGCAGACCCCGCCGAAATCCGACGCCGACGGCGCCCGCCTGTTCCTGCGCCACACCGTGGCGACGCTGGCCTACCGCTGCGGCAAGGCGGTTCGGGGCGCGCCGGAATCCTTCGCCCAGTTCAAGGCGGGCCCGTCGACGCGCACGCCGATCGAGATCCTGTCCCACATCGGAGATCTCCTGGACTGGGCGCTCTCGCAGGCGAATGGCAAGGAGCGCTGGCCCAGCCCGTCCTCGCTCTCCTGGGACGGCGAGGTGGAGCGCTTCCACGCCTCGCTCCAGGCCTACGACGCGTACCTTGCCCTGAAGAAGCCGCTCCACAAGCCGGCCGAGCGGATGTTCCAGGGCGCGATCGCGGACGCCCTCACGCACACCGGGCAGCTCACGATGCTCCGTCGGCTCGCCGGCTCCCACGTGCGCGGCGAGAACTACTCCCGAGCGGACATCCAGATCGGCCGCGTCGGTCCCGCGCAGTCACCACCCCCCGAGCGGAGCGAGTTCGACTAGGGCTGCCCCTAGATCCCGAAGATCCCGCTTACGATGTCGGTCCCCGCGTGCAGGATCATCGTGGGCTCGAGGCTCCTCCGCCACAGCGCGATCGCCCCGTAGACGACTCCCAGGATCGTGATCGCGACGACGTTCCGCAGCCCCTGGTACCCGTGCGACACGCCGAAGATAACCGCCTGGAGCAGCACTGCCACCACCGCGCTCCCGGTGATCGCCTGGAATTGCTTCTGGAGGTAGCCGCGGAAGATGGCCTCCTCGCAGAAGCCCGCCGTGAGCGAGAGCGCCACCCAGGCCGCGATCTCGAGCGGGCTACGGGGCAGCATGGCGCCGATGTCCTTCGCGGTGTCCTGCCCGAGAGCGTGCTGGATGAAGGACGTGGAGACGGTCCACACCGTCCACGTAGCGAGGGCGATGGCCACGTCCCGCGCCACGTCTTTCCAGCCGGACCAGCGCTGGCCCAGGAGATCCCGCAGGGTGGTGCCGGTCTTCCTCAGCCCGCCGGCCACGACGAACCGGAGCAGCCCCCATTCCGCGGCCAGGAGCGAGAGGTAGAGGGGCACCGTGGAGCCTCGCCGCTCCACCAGCTCGGGGCCGGGCTTGGCGCTGTGTTGGGCGTACGCGCCATACGCCGCGATCGCGAACAGGAAGGCGATCAGGAGCACGGTGTGCCAGAGGGGCGCGATCAGACGCCGCCCTTCGGTCGGCGGGGTAGCGGTGTTCATCGGGTGGGGCCCTTTCTTGGCGCGTGGGCGGCAAGCGCCCTCAACGCGCGACGTGTTTCGCGACACCACCGGACCAAGCTCCGGGACCGGTGCTCCCCATAGCTCAGGGTCATGAGCCAGAAGGGAAGGCTGGGGTGGTCGCGTTGTTCCTTCATCACTTGCTCCCGGATCCGGGCGAACTCCTCGAGGGCCTCGAGCTCCTGGGCAAGATTCCGATCGATCCATTCGATCTCGTGCACCACCGGCTCGCGTCCGCCGAAGAAGAGCTTCAAGAGCAGCTCGTTCCGGAAGGGAGGGTCGCGCGGGGGCTCGGCCCGCCAGGCGGCCAGGGCCTCCCGCCCACGCTCGGTGATCTCGTAGACGTGCCGCTCGCGATTGCCACCGCGCCGTCCCGCGCGGCGGCGGATCCAGCCCTGCGCGCTGAGCTCGCGGAGGGCCGGGTAGATCTGGCCGAAGCTCTCGCTCCAGAAGTAGCCGATGCTGGTCTCGGCTTCCTTCCGGATGTCGTAACCCGACATGGGGGCCAGGCTCAGCATGCCGAGCACGGCATAGGGCGTGGAGCGGGTGCGTGCTTTCATATATCTGGATGATATATACCTGTCAGATATATATCAAGCGAAGATCCGGGCCTCGCCCCGCCTCAATTCCCGCTAACCATCCAGGCCCGACGCGCCGATAAGCAATCGAGGGGGCGGGACCGCCCGTTCTACCGGTCCTGGAAGCTCTTCGGGGGATTCTCATGAATTTGAATGTGGCGGTCATCATGCCGTCGGGGCGGGAGCGCGACGCTTTGGTCGAGCACCTGACCGATCGGGAATGCGTGGTCCGGGTCGCCGACGACTCGGCCCAGTACCTCGCGCGCTGGGGGAATGAATCCTGCGAGATCGGGCTCTTGGACTTCGGCCCACCCGCGCCCGGGTTGCCGGCCGTCCTCACCCAAGTCCTGGAACGGAAGCGCGAGGCGATCCGGGGCCTGAAAGAGAACTGGCCCAAGCTCCAGCTCGTCGTCTTCGCGGACCGCGATTCGCAGCAGGCGACCGAGACCCTCGAGCTGGGCGTCCGGAACATCTTCCTCAAGCCGGTCAACTACGCGCAGCTCGACGGGCTCTTGAGCGCCGCGGGGCGCTCGGTGGCGCAGCAGGCCCGCCAGCAGCGCGAGCACGCGCGCATCGAGCAGGAGTTCCGCTTCGATCGCATCGTGGGGGCGAGCCCCGCCATCCAGGAAGCCGTCGACATGGCGCGCCGCGTCTCGCAGTCCAGCGCCACGTCGGTTCTCATCCTGGGCGAGTCGGGGGTCGGGAAGGAGCTCTTCGCGCGCGCCATCCACGGCGAGAGCCCGCGGAAGCAGGGCCCTTTCATGGAAGTGAACTGCGCCGCGATTCCCCGCGAGCTCCTGGAGTCCGAGCTCTTCGGGCACGAGAAGGGCTCGTTCACGGACGCCACCCAGACCCGGGTCGGGCTCTTCGAGGCCGCCGAGGGGGGCTCGGTCTTCCTGGACGAGATCGGCGAGCTTCCGCTGACGCTGCAGGCCAAGCTCCTCAAGTTCCTGGACTCGAAGATCGTGAGGAAAGTGGGCGGAACGCGGGACATCCCCGTGGACGTGCGCATCCTGGCCGCGACCAATCGAGAGCTGATCTCGGAGGTGAAGCAGGGACGCTTCCGCGAGGACCTGTACTATCGGTTGAACGTCGTCCCGCTCGAGGTCCCGCCCCTTCGGGCGCGGGACGGCGATCCGGTGCTCCTGGCGCATCTCTTCCTCGAGCGCGTGTCCCGCAAGCTGGGGCGCACGGTGCATCTCTCGGTGGAAGGGGAGCGCGAGATGGCCCGCTACCACTGGCCGGGCAACGTGCGGGAATTGTCGAACGTGATCGAGCGCGCGGTGCTGCTCGCGCGCGGCGAGGAGATCGGCCCGGGGGAGCTGGCCATTCCCGCTTCGGGCATGGGCCAGAACGGCTCCGAGGATCTGACCGGGTTCAGCATCACGATCCCTCCCCAGGGGGTCTCGCTGCCGAACGTGGAGCGCGCCGTGATCCAGGCCGCGCTCGACCGGGCCAGCGGCAACGTGGTGGAGGCGGCGCGGCTCCTCAAGATCGGCCGCGGAAGCCTCCGGTCCAAGATGCGCCGTCACGGGATCGAGCGGCCGCGCGAGCGCCAGCCGGGGGTCTCGACCGACGCGGACCAGCTGAGCGTGATCTAGTCCGTAGTCCCCCGCAGTTC
>DASQBE010000246.1:0-4080 GCA_035635355.1 Binatia bacterium
CAGTGGATCGACGTCTCGGGGCACCCCATCGGCGGCAACTTCAAGATCAATTCCACCTCGGGACCGCAGCAGGACGACTCTCCCGCCGTGGTGGCGGACCCCACCCTGGGATTTGTCGTCGCGTGGGTGGACCGCCGGCTCGGAACCTCCACGGATCCGGGCGACATCTACGCCCAGCGGTTCGGCGCGGGCCGCTCGCTGATCGGCGTGAACGTGCGCGTGAACGACGACGCGCTGGGCCGAAACCAGAAGAGCGTTCGCGGCACCCCCGGTCCCGACGGCGCGTATCTATTCTGGGAAGACAGCCGGGACGGATCCGGGCTGGACCCCAATGTCCGGTCCGCCCGCGTTCCGTACGATGCCGGCGCGCCCGGGGCGAATTTCCGCGTGAACGCGAGCACGCCGGGCCGGCAGGGGACGCCCAGCGCGGTCTGGGACGGGCGCGACGCCTTCCTCGCCGTGTGGGAGGACGGGCGAAACGGCCCCCCCGACATCTTCGCCACATCCTTTCTCCCGGACGGCACGCGGCGCGGCTTCGATACCCAGCTGAACGACGACGCGGCGCGGTTCGACCAGTGGAAGCCCCGGTTGGGACGCGGACCGGGAGAATACGTGCTCACCTGGATCGATGCGCGGAACGGCGGGGCGGATCTCTTCGGCCAGTGGGTGGGCGCCAACGGCGGACGGGAGGGCACGAACGCGCTCCTCTACCGGGACACGGGCCTCACGAAGGCGATCGCCAGCAGCGCGGCGGTCTCCGCGAGCGGGCGCGCGCTCGTCGCGGCCCAGGTGACGCGGGATTCCGATCCGGGCGAGATCCGGGGGTTTCTGTTTCCCATCACCGGGAGCCCTCCCGCGGCCTCCTTCTGGATCAGCGATTCCCTCCAGAGCGCGCAGGCGAATCCTACGGTCGCGTCACGGACCGGGGAATTCGCCGTCGCCTGGATCGACGCGCGCGACGGGACGCCGCGACTCTATGGGCAGCGTCTCTCGGAGGCCGGGATCCGACTCGGCGTGAACCATCCGCTCGTCTCCGTGGAACCGGTGGACCCGCCGTTCGCGTTGGACCTGGCGCCGGACGATTTCGGCGGAGGCTACTGGCTCGTCTACGCCGAGGGTGTGGCCTCGGACCAGAGGCTCTGGGTCCAGCACCTCGATTCGGGGCTCGGTCCGGATCGCCCCCCGGTCGAGGCCGCCGCGGGCTTTGGGGGCCCCAAGCAGGATCCGGTGCTCTCCGCTTCCGCCGGGGATGGACGGATCGAGATCGCGTGGGAGGGCTCGAGCGGGTCCGGGCTCGGCGCGATCTACCAGGTCGCCTTGAGCTCGAGCCTCGTTCCTCTGGGCCCCGTGCTCGGAATCGGCGACCCGGCGTTCTCGGGCGCGCGAAGCATGCCGGGGATCGTGGTGCTGGACTCCCGATCGATCGTGACCTGGCAGGAGAAGCGTGATGGGAACTGGAGCATCTGGATGAGCATGATTCAATCCGGCGTGAGTCCGATCAGCGGATCCTTGCGCGTGGACGAGGACCCCGGCCTGGCGGACCAGCTCGACCCCGACGTGGGGATGGACGCGGCCGGTCATGCCATCTTCGCGTGGACGGACACGCGCTCGCTCTCCAGCGGCTCGGACATCCTCGCGCGCGTGATCGATTTCGCGCCGACCCCGGCCGACGAGCCGCCCCCTCCGATCCCGGATCCCCCGCCCGCGCCCCCGATCCGGATGCGCGTGGGGCCGGCGCGGCCGAACCCCTTCTCGAGCGCGCTGCGCGTGCCGGTGGAGGTGACCGCCGGCGCGGGGGAGCGTGTCCGGGCCTACGTGCTCGACGCGCGTGGCACGCTGGTCTCGCGCGTCTATGATGGTGTGGCGCCGAATGGCAGGATCTCCCTCGCGTGGACCGGAGCGGATTCCCACGGGCGCCAGGTCGCAAGCGGTGTGTATTGGTTCGTCGCCGAATCGGGAGGGGAGCGGCATGCCGTGCGTCTCGTGCGGATTCGTTAGGCTGGTGAAGATCGCGGCGTTCGTCCTCACGGCGTCGGTCGCGGCCATGCCCGCGGCGCGCGCCGAGGCTGACGGGGCCCTGGCCTCCGAGGCCGCCCGGGCGCTGGTCCTGGCACCCGCTCCCTCGGGGCTCAGGGCGGTGTGGTACGGCGGATCGGACGACCCGGCCGCGACCCTCGACCGCCTGGAGCGCGCCGGGTTCCGGGTCGAGATCTCGCTCCCGCCGAGTCTCTTCTATGTGCGCGAATCCACGCGCCGCGCCGCGGCGTTGCCCGCGGGATTCTCCTTCGGGGCATCGGCCCCGGCGGGCGCACCGGCCGCCGCGTCCGACGCGGACCTCTTCCAGGGGCGGGACGATGTCCGCCCTCCGCTCGCGCCCCCTGCCACCGCGGGCACCCGCAGCGCGTCGCGGGCGGCGGCGATGCAGGGGCTTCCTTTCGGCGCGCGGTGGATCGACACCAGCGAGTTCATGATCGGCCGGGTCGCGGTGGCGATCCTCTTCCCGGAGAGCGACGGATCGACCGACCCCAACCGTTACGACTGGACGCCCGCCCTCCGCGACTCGGTCCTGCGCTCGGCGGTCCGCGGGCTGGCGCGGTGGACCAGCTTCGCGGCGCGGAGGGGGATCCCGCTCAACTTCGCGATCGAGCTCCACGCGGGCCTGGCCACGCGCTACGAGCCCATCAGCCGGACGTCCGGAGAGGAGGACCTCTGGATCCAGGACGCGCTGACCGGATTCCTGGGCTACAAGAGCGACGCCGGGACGCTGGAGTACGACGCGGCCAACGGGGTCCGGTCGAGGCTGGGCGCGCAGTGGGGCGTCCTCATCTTCGCCGTGCAGGACGATTCCAGCTCCACCGGTCAGTTCGCGGACGGCGCCATCTCCCACGCGCGGCTGGGCGGCCCCTTCTTCGTGACCCCCGTGAAGAACGGAGGGTCGGCGTTCCAGGGCGCGAGCCTCGACAGCTACATGGAGCACGAGATGGCCCACATGTTCTGGGCCCTGGACGAGCACTTTCCCTCGACGGGCTGGTGGTCCTGCTCGCTCACGACCGGGTACCTCAACATCCAGAATTCCAACTCGGTGGTGCCCGCGGCCGGCTACTGCGGATTTCCTCCCGCGCAGTGCCTCATGAAGGGAAATTACCCCGACAGCGTGTGCGTCTTCACGCAGGGCCAGATCGGCTGGGCGGACCGGGACTTGAATGGCATCCCCGATCTGCTCGAGACGCGCGCGACGGTGTTCCCGGACTCGGCCGAGTTCCACGCGGTCGCGGGGTCCACGATCATCCTCCGCGGTCACGCGCTCGAGTTCCCGTTGGGGAATCAGAACCCCTACCACTTCTTCGCGGGGGACTCGATCTCGGCCGCGATCGTGGATTCCGTCGTCTATCGCATCAACGGCGGTCCCACCATTCCGGCTCTCGCGGTCGACGGCGTCTACGACTCGGGACGCGAGTACTTCAGCGCGACCCTCCCCTCGCTGCCGCCCGGCGAATACGTCATCGACTGGGACGCCTGGAATTCGAACGGCCTGAAGAGCGCGAACAACCCGAGCACCGCGCTCACGCTGAGCGCCTCGTCGGCCCCCGCGGGCCTCGGGGGCGGGCAGCCGGCGGTGGGCGCCATGAGCCTGCGCTTCGGTCCGACGCCGAGCCTGGGGCCGGTGCGTTTTGCGCTGCGGGCGCGGCCCGGAAGCCGGGGGCTCTGCATCGTGCACGACGTTCAGGGGCGCGAAGTGGCGCGCTGGCTCGTGACCGTGTCCCCGTCGGGAACCGCGAGCTGGATGTGGAGCGGCCGAGTTGCGAGTGGCGCCGCGGCCCCGAGCGGCCTATATTTTCTATCCTTGGAGATCGATGGCGCCGCGCTGAAGCGGCGTCTGGTGATCTTCCGCTAGCGAGGGATCTCTCCCCATGAGCTCCACCGGGCGCCTTTCGCCTTCGCATCCCGCTTCCGCCGAGGCGCCCCTTTCCTCGCTGCGCGGACGCCGCTACGGCGAGGACCGGCTGTACCTCCTCGTCCGCGATCCCCACGCCGCGCTCGCCCTCTGGGCGCTGACCGCGGCGACGCACGCCGGCATGG
>DASQBE010000247.1:0-20514 GCA_035635355.1 Binatia bacterium
AGAAGTAGACGCCCGAGGAGACTTCCCTGCCGTCGCGGTCGCGTCCGTCCCAGCGGAACTCATAATACCCGGGATCGCGGGTCCGCGAAACCGGCGTCGCGACGAGGCGGCCCCGGACGTCGAAGATCTGGATCAGGACCCTCCGGAGGCCCCGACCGGCGACCGAATACCCGATCGTGGTGACCGGATTGAACGGATTGGGCCGATTCTGGGCGAGCGAGGAGAAACGCGGCGCCGAGGGCGGCGTCTGGGGGGGCGACGGAAGGGTATCCACGGCCGTGAGGATCGGGAAGGTCGCGTACCCGGTCCGCCAGTTGTCGTGGTGGAACATGGGCCACGCCATGCCGGCCGAGAGGAACGTCCCCGGGTAACGCCACGCGTGCACCGCGCGATCCCACCCGGCGAACACGATGTCGGTCGCGCCGTCCCGGTCGAGATCCCACACCGCGGGCGTGCTCCGGGCCTCGGCGCCGATCTCGATGGGGAACCCGCTCACCGGCGTGCCGTCGAAGCGGAACGCGTAGAGCCTCCGGTCTTCCCCGCCGATCAGGATCTCGAGCTTGCCGTCGCCGTCGAGGTCGGCGACGGCGGGGGAAGCCTCCGTGACGGCCCCGCCCAGCGTGACGTTGGCAAACCCCGGAAGCACGTTGCCCTGCGGGTCCCACGCCATGACCCGGCCGTCGGCGCCGACGGCCACGACGTCGAGACGCGGGTCGCCGAGCGGCGCGAGCAAGGCCGCCAGGGCCGGCGAGGGAACGCGGCCGTTCCCCGTCGTCAGCTCCAGGGGCCGAGGCCACCCGGGCGCGCGCTGTCCGGTGGAGGTGAGCACATAGACGCTGTCGTTCATGCATCCGAAGACCACCTCGAGCCCGCCGCCGGGGATGACCTGCCCGACGGCCGGCGAGGAGCTGGCCAGGCCGCTGAACGATGCGTCCCAGACCATGGAGGAATCGGCGTGGATGGCGTACACGTGCCCCGCGGAGGTTCCGAAGATGATCTCGCGCACGCCGTCCCCGTTCAGGTCCGCGATCGCGGGCGAGGAGATCACGCTGCCCTGCGGCGCGAAGAGGACGCCGCTCGTGCCCCGGAGCGGCGCCCCGTTCACGTGCCACGCGTAGAGCGCGTTGGTGTTCGATCCAACCACGATCTCGGGCGCCCCGTCCCCGTCGATGTCGCCGATGGCGGGCGTGGACCAGAAGGGCGCGCCTCCCTTGCGGGGCCATCCGGGAAGCATCGTGCCGTTCGCGTGCCAGACCGCCACGGTGGAGTCGTCCCAGGAGGCGGCGATGATCTCGGGCACGCCGTCCCCATCGAGGTCGGCCGCGGCGGGCGAGGACGGAATGTGGTGAAGCGCGGTGCTGAAGATTCCGGTTGTAGCCGTATTCGCGTCGCCGTCGTGCCAGTCGGTGCCATCGGGCCGGAAGACATACAGGTAATCGGCCCCCACCAGGACCTCCGGCTTCCCGTCGCCGTCCAGGTCGGCGAGGCACACCGACGAGGATGTGGCTTCGCCCAGCGGCTCGGGCCATCCCTGGAGTGCGGGCGGGTTGGTGCTGGCCACGAGCGCCGCCGAGAGCGGGCTCTCGTTTCCACCCGAATCCACCGCCGCCGCGGCGTACCGGTAGCGCGTGAGCGGCGGGAGGCCGGCATCCTCGTACGAGGAGACGCGGCGTACGGGCACCGGCGTGAGCAGGGTGAGCGGGCTGCCGTCGTCGGGCCCGCGGTAGAGCCGGTAGCCCGATGCGTCCCCCGCCGCGACCGGATCCCACGAGATGGTGACCCGGTCCGCTCCGGGAATCTCGATGTGGAGGTTCGCGGGCGCCGAGGGCGCCACGTGATCCACCGCGAAGGTCGAGGAGTGGAAGTAGGCGTCGTCGATCCGAACGTCGAAGAGCCGCCCCGGGGGCACCACCCCGCTCGTATGGATATGGACGAGCGCGCTCGTCGCGACCGCACCGGGGGCCACGTCCCCCAGGCTCGCCGTGGAATCCAGGATGGCCACGCCCGCCGCCGGGTTCCGGAGATGAATCGTGAGGCCGCGCGCGCGGCCGCTTCCCTCGTTCGCGACCGCGAAGCGATACCCCACCGTCTCGTTGGGATCCACGCCGCCATTCCCGTTCCCTCCGGCCCCGGCGCTGTCGTCGAAGCCGTTCGAGGCCAGGAGTGGGGACGCGGCGGCCACCGCGACCGGCACGTCGGTGGTGTCGGCGCGCGTGCCGTCCCGGGCGATCACCCGGAGCATCTCCCCGCGGGCAGTCCCCGGGATCGCGAGCGCGCGAACGCGAAGGCTGTCCGGAAGCGTGGCCGTGG
The DNA here is from genome assembly GCA_035635355.1 of Binatia bacterium. Lineage (GTDB taxonomy): Bacteria > Eisenbacteria > RBG-16-71-46 > SZUA-252 > SZUA-252 > WS-7. The sequence continues at coordinate 2,311 of DASQBE010000247.1, forward strand.
CGCCCGGCGCGAGCGCCGGGAGGATCGCGGTGCCCTGGGGCACGGCCAGCCCCCCGGTGAGGGGAACCAGGGTCACGGTGAGGGCGCCCGTCGAGGCGCCCGAGCCGGCGTTCTTCACGGCCCCCGCGATCGCGAACGTCTCCCCCGCCTCGGCCTTGCCGTCGCCGTCGCCCGCGATCGAGTCGCGCACGCCGAATCCGACGAGCGCGAAATGCGAAGGCGCGTCCGACACGACGGTGAGGGAGTCGAGAAAGGGGAGCGCCCCGGGGCTCGTGACCGAGAACGAGAACTTCCCCGTGCTGCCCGCGTGAAACGGCAGCGTCACCTGCCCCGCGGCGTTCGTGTGGCCGACGCGGTATTCCTCGCCTTGCTTCCACGCCACCACGAGCGCCGAATCCACCGGGACCCCGGAGGCGAGCACCGTCACCGGGAATCCGCCTCCGCTCAGGGGAACCGTCCCCGGGCGCGTGACCGTGAGCGTGGCGGGAGCGCAGCGCCAGAGGGGAATCGCCGGATCGCCGAGGAGGACGGTCTCGAAGTAGCCCCAGCGCTCCTGGGTCTCGCCGCGCGCCAGGGGCAGGAGCGAGGCGCGGGTGTCCTCCACGGCCTCGCCGAGCGTCGTGGCCGGCCCGCGCTCCAGGAGATCGATGAGCCGGGTCGAGACCTGCACATCCACCCCGGGCCAGGCGTCGCGCGTGGCGCCGAGATAGGCGAGCGCGCCCCCGTTGGGATTGCGGACCACCTCCTCCGCCACGCACTCGTAATCCACGGCGGCCGAGGCGCAGTTGGAGGCGATCCAGAGCCCGATCGAGTCCCCGTTCGCGAGCCCAGCCAGGTCGGGCATGGTGATGAGCTCGTTCCCGATCGAGAGCTGGGACCGCGCCCCGTGCCCGATGTGGTTCACGATCCCGTAGCCCCGGCCCAGCGCGCTCAGGGCCGTGGCTTTCGTGAGCAGAAGGGAGCCCGGATACGGGACCGCGTTCTCATAGTATCGGTCCACGGTCACGCAGGCGGGCGCGCGAACCTTGAGGGACTCTCCCTGCAGCGCGCCGTCCACCGAGACGAGCTGGCCCGGCTGCCAGGTGGTCGGGAACAGCACCTCCGCCAGGATGAGCTCCTTGGTGAGCGGGGCCGCGAGCGGGCTCGTGGCGTAGCGGAGCGCCTTCGAGACGAGAACCTGCGCCTGGGCGCGCGTGGAGGCCGAGAGTCTGCCCACCGCGATGTCGGGATTCATGTCCAGGCTGTCGGCCACTTCCCCGTAGATCCCGTTTCCGTTTCCGTCCCAGGTTCCATCCAGATCCGAGTAATAGGCGTCCGTGGGAATGTCCACGGTCTCGGAGTAGGTGACGCGCGCATAGCGCATCGGAATCGTGTCGTGATCCCCGGCGAGCACGGCCCAGCGCGCGCCCCAGAGATCGCGCGCCGCCTTGAGGAAGCTCCGGATCGCCTGCGGGAGATCGTTCGAGCGAGGATCGGCGGCCCGGATCGTGGAGAGGTTTCGCACCACGGTGGCGATTCCGATGCGCGTCTGGTAGTCGGCGAGCTTCTGGTAGACATCCGCGAGGGAATCGGGAGCCACGATGACGCAGTCCACCGGAGAGCCGAGCCCGGAGGGCTGGACCGTGGGCTGGAACGGCGCCGCGCGACGCGGATCGGGGGCGGCACGGTGGGCGCGCGGCGGGAGCTGAGCCTGCGCGGGCGCCGGCACGAGCGGTCCGAGCCCGAGAGCGATCAGGACCGCAGGGAGGGCGCGCACGGCATGCCTGCCAATCTGCGCGAGGAAACGGGTCGAACTTACTGTAATTGAGATCGTTGGCGGCCTCGGAGGCGCCCCCTGATTCGAGCGGGTTCCACCCTATAATACGCCCCCGGAGCCCCTCCGGGCAACGGGCCGTGCGGCAACGCGCTGGCGCGTTTCATCCACCACGCGCCAGTCGATGGCGTACACCGAGTAGAAGAACCCTCCCGGCCGCGTGATGCCCAGATTCTCGATGCGCCGCGTGAAGAGGAGCCGGTAGGGGCTGGGCTGATCCTCCTCCGTCGCGAGCCTCCCCGGCGCCCGATGGCGGTCGATGAGATAGTCCGGCCGTCCCGCCGCCTCGAAGAGGCACCGGGTCACCACCGCGTCGTAACCCTCCCGTACGACGATCGGCGCCATGACCGGGGTGACCAGCCCGTAGAGATCCAGCACGCGGCGCTCCGAGTAGTAGCCGAACGCGCCGATGTCCGCCGCCGCGAAGGACGCGTCGGGAGGGGTGTGGTCCCGGGCCCAAACGCCGATCGAAGCCAGCGACGCGCGCAGGCCGCGGGTGTGCGCGCGCGTGTTCGGGGCGCTCACGAGCGCCGTGAACGCCGCGTTCTGGAGCACGAACGCCGCGAGAAAGACCGCCAGGGCCATGCCGTAGCGCTTGGGGAGGTTGTTCGCCACGACCCAGCGGAACGAGGCCATCCCGAGCAGGAGCACGCAGGGCGTCGCCGGGATCATGTAGCGGGACACCACCTGCACGCCCTCGAGGGCGAAGGAGACCACGAGGAGCGTGGGCCAGGCGACGCACGTGAGCCAGAAGAACCGGCGCCCTCGCGACCCGGGAAGCGCGGTCGCGCGGTTTCCGAACGCGAGCACCAGCACGAAGAGGGCGAGCGGCAGCGCGTCGGCCGCGAGCTCGACCTGGAACACCGAATGAACCGCGGCGATCATGAGCCCGGGCTCGAGGCGGGCCCCCGCCTTCGCGGCCGCGGTGTTCGGAAGGAGCGTGTGAAACCACCGCCACGCGATCGCGAGCCAGGGGAGCACGACGAGCGCGATCCCCGCGAGGACCTCGAGGGAGCGGCGGACGCGCCGCTCCGACCCCATCCAGACGGCCACCACGGCGACGGCGGCGAGCAGGTGGCATTCCGGCCGCGCCAGGGACGCAAGCCCCAGGAACACGCCCGCCATCCACCCGGCGCGGCGCCGGACGAGGACACCCGCGAGGCCGTAGAGGGCCAGGGCCACGCACGCCGCCGCGAGCGGGGTCTCCATCCCCGACACGGCCCAGCGAAGCGCCCAGGCCTGCGCCCCCAGGAGAAGCCCCAGGCCCAGAGAGGTCCGGTCGTCCCAGCCGATTCGTTTCCCGAGGAGCACGAGCGTCACGATCGTGATCAGGTGCGCGATCAGGCCGAGGCCCTTCGCCACCCAGGCGAGGTCCGGCATGACCGCGGGGTCCGCGGGGGCCGCGACCGCGATCGGCAGGATTTTCCCGGCGAGCGCCAGGAGGAGCACCCAGAGCGGGCTCGTGGCGCCGTACGTGGGTTCGCCGGCGTTGAAGGCGAACCCCTTCCCCTGCACGAGGTGCTTCGCGAACTGAAGGTGGATGAACGTGTCGTCGGTGAGGTAATCGAGAAACGGAACGAGGGCCGCGGCGGCGGCCACGAGCAGGAGGAGAAGGAGCGCGCGCGATCGCGCGTTCACGCGCCGCTCACGCTCGTCCGAGCCAGCGCTGCACGTTCTCCACGACGGCGCCCGGGGTGAACCCGAAATGATCTTGTAGGGCGGCGAGGGGCGCGGACGCGCCGAACCGGTTCATCCCGATGCGGAGGCAATCCTCGCCGAGGAGCGCGCACCAGGGCTCCGTGCCCGCCGCTTCGATCACGACCCGCCGCGGTCCCCGGGGCAGAACGGCGGAGCGGTACGTCTCGGGCTGCGCGCGGAACGCTTCCACGCAGGGCATCGACACCACGCGCGCGCCAACACCTGCCGCCGTGAGCTGCTTCCCCGCCTCGCGCGCCAGGGCCACCTCGGATCCGGTCGCGACCAGGATCACGTCGGAGGCGCCTCCGCCCCCCTCGTCCAGCACGTAGCCGCCGCGCCAGATATCCCGTCGGTCGAAGGAGGCGGACCGCTCCAGCGGCGCCACCTTCTGTCTCGTGAGGACGAGCGCGGTCGGCCCCTTGTCGCGACCGATCGCGCGCGCCCAGGCCATGGCCGTTTCCAGGGCGTCCGCGGGGCGCCAGACCTCGAGCCCCGGAATGAGCCGCAGGGATGGAAGCTGCTCGATCGACTGATGGGTGGGCCCGTCCTCTCCCAGGAAGATGCTGTCGTGCGTGAACACGTAGATGACCCGGATGCCCATCAGGGCGGCGAGCCGGATCGAGGGTCGCATGTAGTCCGAGAAGATGAGGAACGTTCCGAGGAACGGCACGAACGTCCCGTAGAGGGACATGCCGTTTCCGATGGCGCCCATGGCGTGCTCCCGGACGCCGAAGTGGAGCACGCGTCCCCCGTAGCTCACCGGCGCTCCGCACGCGAGGCCGGCGGGCACGACTTCCGTCGCGTCCTTGATCCGCGTGAAGGTCGACGGCTCGAGATCCGCGGAGCCTCCGACCAGCGAAGGGATCGCCTTGGCCGCCGCCTGGAGCACGTTCCCCGAATGGCTCCGCGTCGCGAGCTCCTGCGCGGGAGCAGCCGCCGCCAGGAGCTCGTCCAAGTTCTCGGGCACGCGGCGGGTGAAGTAGGAATCCCAGAGGGCGGCGTCCTCCGGATCGTCCCGCCGGAACGCGGCGTAGCGCTCGTCCCACGCCGCGCGCTCGCTCCGCTTCCCTTCCGCCATCGCCTGGAAGTGCGCGCGAACCTCGGGCGGAACGAGGAAGGAGGGCGAGAGGGGCCACCCCGCCGCCTCCTTCGTGCGCTTCAGCTCCTCGGCCCCGAGCGGCTCGCCATGAGCCTGCGCGGTGCCCTGCTTCGTGGGAGCTCCTTGCGCGATGATGGTGCGGGCCAGGATCAAAGACGGGCACGTCTCGTTCGCGATCGCCCTGAAGAGAGCCTGGTCCACCTGATCGCGGTCGTTCCCGTCGATGGTCTCGACGCCCCATCCGTAGGCCTCGAAACGCCGGCCCACGTCCTCGCAGAAGGCGAGCCCGGTCGGCCCCTCGATCGAGACGTGGTTGTCGTCGTAGAGGTAGACCAGATTGCCCAGCCCCCAGTGCCCCGCGAGCGACGCGGCCTCCGACGAGATCCCCTCCATGAGGTCGCCGTCGCTCACGATTCCGAACACACGATGATTCAGGAGATCCGCGTGGCGCTGGAGCCTCGCCTGCATCATCCGCTGCGCGAGCGCCATGCCGACCCCGTTCGCGAATCCCTGCCCCAGCGGGCCCGTCGTCGCCTCCACGCCGGGCGTGTGGCCGTACTCCGGATGGCCGGGCGTCCGCGATCCCCACTGCCGGAAGCGCTGGATCTCCTCGATCGAGAGATCGAAGCCGAACAGGTGCAGGAGAGAGTAGAGGAGCATCGACGCGTGTCCGGCGGAGAGAACGAAGCGGTCGCGATTCGGCCACCGGGGATCCTGGCTGTCGAATCTCAGGTACTTCGACCAGAGCACGTACGCCATGTCCGCGGCGCCCATGGGAGCGCCGGGATGGCCCGATTTCGCCTTCTCCACGGCGTCCGCCGACAGAAATTTGATCGTGTTGACGGACTGCTGTGCCAAATCCACCGAAGTCGTGGGCATGGACCCTCGCCTGCTCAATTTCCGGAACCGGGACACACTTGATCCAGTGTTACTATAAGCTGCGAAATGGTACCTCGCCACAACCCAGGCACTGGAGACCACATGCCCTCGAGGCTTCACCGCGCGCGCGCCCTGTCGGCCCTCGCGCTCTTTCTCACCGCGCTCTCGATCGCCGGGTGCGCGACCAATCCCGCGACCGGCAAGCGGCAGATCTCCTTCGTCAGCACCAGCAAGGAAGCCCAGATGGGACGGGAATCCGACCCCGCCGTCATCGAGCAATACGGACTCTACGGCGACTCGACGGTTTCCCGGTACGTGGACTCGGTCGGCCAGAGCCTGGCCGCGGTTTCCCAGCTCCCCACCTTGGGGTGGCACTTCCGCCTTCTGGATTCTCCCGTCGTCAACGCGTTCGCCATTCCGGGCGGCTACATCTACATCACGCGCGGAATTCTGGCCTATCTGAACTCCGAGGCGCAGCTCGCGGGCGTGCTGGGACACGAGATCGGACACGTCACGGCCCGTCACAGCGCCCAGCAGATCACCCGCTCCCAGATCGCGGGCGTGGGGCTCCTCGCCGGCGCCGTGTTCGTCGGGGCCCTCCGGCCCTACACCGGGCTCGCTCAGGAGGGGCTCGGCCTCCTGTTCTTGAAATACAGCCGCGACAACGAGAGCCAGGCGGACGAGCTGGGGGTCGGGTACGCGACGCAGGCGGACTATGATCCGCGGGTCATCCCCTCCACCTACGCGATGCTGAAGCGCGTCGGAGAGCGGGGCGGCGACCAGCTTCCGGGGTTCCTCTCCACGCACCCCGACCCGGGCGATCGCGAGATCCGCACCTCACAGCTCGCGCAGGCCGCGGTCGCCGGCGGGCGGCGGGATCTCAAGATCGACGCGGCGCGCTACCGGGCGCACATCGAAGGGCTGGTCTATGGCGACGATCCGCGCGGGGGCTACTTCGTCGGGAACCGCTTCTATCATCCCGACCTCGGAATCGAGATGATCTTCCCGGACGGATGGACGAACGCGAATCAGCCGAGCTCGGTCGTGTCGGCCAACCCATCGGCCGGGGGCCTGATGGAGCTGACGCTGCAACATTCGAAGGACCCGGATCCGACCCCCGCCCAGTTCGTTCAATCGCTCATCGACCAGCACAAGATCGTGGACGCTTCGGGCAAGGCGGAGAGCTTCCGCGACTTCCCCGCGTGGATCGGGCAGATCGTGACCGGGGAGGGCGGGCGGCAGACCCTGATCGCGGGGTTCGTGCGCTTCAAGCCGGGGCAATTCTTGCAGGTGCTCGGGCAGAGCCGGAACATGGGCGACGTCGCCTCCGAGCAGATCCTGGCCTCCATCCGGAGCATGGCCCTGCTTCGTGATCCGGCGCGAAGAGACGTGACGCCCGACCAGGTGCACGTGGTGATCGTCGACCGGCCCGGGAACTTCGCCGACATCGTGGGGCATCTCGGGCCGCAGGCCCTGAGCCTCGAGGAGACCGCGATCTTGAACAACATGCGCGCGACGTCCCTGGTCGATGCGGGCGCGCCGATCAAGATCGTGCGCAAGGGACGGCATCCCGAGCCGCCGCCCGTCCGACCCTAGGGGTGGCCTGAGACCAGGTTCCCGAGGCGGATCAGCCCGGCGCCGGCCAGCGCGAGCGCGGCGTCCTTGGGGACCCGTCCGAGCAGCACCGCCAGCGCGAACCGGTCCGCCCTCACTCCGATCATCCCCGCGATGAAGCAGATCGCGTCGGAGGGAGAGAACGGCAGGAGGAAGATCGGGACCAGCGCGATCCACCTCCTCCCTCCCACGAGGTCCTGAGCCCTCGCGAGGGTTTCCGCCCCGATCCAGCGCCGCAAGAGCGGCATCCCCGCGCGGCTTCCGATCGCGAAGGCCGCGGCGGACCCGAGCATCGTTCCCACGGTCGCGATGAGCACGCCCAGGACCGGACCGTAGAGGATCCCCGCCACGATCGGCACGAAGACTCCGGGGATGGGCGCGATGACGATCTGCGCGATCTGAAGCCCGAGCAGGATGAGCGGGCCCCACACGCCGACGCCGCGGACATAGCTCTCCAGGCGCCCCCGCGCGAACGTGGGCGCCGCCGCGATCCCGATCCACACGAGCGCCGCGAGCACCACGGCGATCCCGACGACATGGATCCAGGTGAATCGACGCTCCGAAGGCGCGCGCGGCATGGCGGCAGACTGTACCCTCGCGCGCGAGGGGCCGGAAGGGTATTCTCTGGGCATGAACGACGAGTTCGGCGCTCGCTCGGTGTTGCGCGTGGGGGATCGGCGGTACGAGATCTTCCGGCTCGAGGCGCTCGCCCGGGCGGGCCTCCCGGTCGAGAAGCTTCCCTTCTCCATGCGCATTCTCCTCGAGAACCTCCTCCGCTCGATGGACGGGCGCGTGGTCACGGCCGGAGACGTCGAGGCCGTGGCCCGGTGGAACCCCATGGAGACGCCGACGCGCGAGATCGCCTTCTCGCCGAGCCGCGTCCTCCTGCAAGATTTCACCGGCGTGCCCGCCGTCGTGGACCTGGCCGCGATGCGCGACGCCATGGAGGAGCTGGGCGGCAGCGCCACGAAGATCAACCCCCTCCAGCCGGCCGAGCTGGTCATCGATCACTCGGTCCAGGTGGACGAATACGGCTCACGCGCCGCCCTGCTCTTCAACGCGAAGAAGGAATTCGAGCGGAACCGCGAGCGCTATCTCTTCCTCCGCTGGGGCCAGCGGGCGTTCCAGAACTTCCGCGTCGTGCCGCCCGCCACCGGCATCGTGCACCAGGTGAATCTCGAGTACTTGGCCAGGGTCGTGTTCGCGGGCGCCGGCGATCCCCCGCAGGCGTATCCGGATACCCTCATCGGAACCGATTCCCACACCACCATGATCAACGGCCTGGGCGTTCTCGGATGGGGCGTGGGAGGGATCGAGGCGGAGGCGGCCATGCTCGGCCAGCCGGTCTCGATGCTGCTTCCACAAATAACCGGGTTCCGCATGACCGGCGCCCTTCCCGAGGGCTCCACCGCCACCGACCTCGTGCTCACCGTGACGGAGATGCTGCGAACGAAGGGCGTGGTCGGCCGCTTCGTGGAGTTCTACGGACCCGGGTTGGCCGCGCTTCCGGTGGCGGACCGCGCCACGATCGCGAACATGTCGCCGGAGTACGGCGCGACGTGCGGGATGTTCCCGATCGACGCGGAGACGCTGCGTTATCTCGAGTTCACCGGACGGCCCGCGGAGCAGGTGAAGCTCATCGAGGCCTATGCGAAAGAGCAGGGCCTGTTCCACGGCCCCCAGACGCCGGAGGCCGCCTATTCCGACACGCTCTCGCTCGACCTGGGCACCGTCGAGCCCAGCCTGGCTGGACCGCGCCGGCCGCAAGACCGCGTCCGCCTCCGCGACGCCAAGAGGAACTTCGCGGATGCGCTCCCCACCATGCGGGTCTCGAGAGTGGCGCCCGCCGCGGCGGCTCGCCCGCTCGAGCGCTGGGAGGGAGAGGGCGGAGACGGGGCCGCGGGCCACGCGGCCGCGACCCTCCCGCACGTCACGATGGGCGGCGAGTCCTTCCCGCTCTCCGATGGGGCGGTCGTCATCGCCGCCATCACGAGCTGCACCAATACCTCGAACCCCTCGGTGATGGTCGGCGCGGGACTCGTCGCGAAGCGCGCCGTGGCGCGCGGGCTCAAGACGAAGCCCTGGGTGAAGACGAGCCTCGCCCCGGGCTCCAAGGCGGTGACCGAGTACCTGGCCCGGGCCGGTCTCACGCCGCACCTCGAGGCCCTCGGGTTCTACACGGTCGGATACGGATGCACGACCTGCATCGGAAACAGCGGGCCGCTTCCCCCTCCGATCTCGAAGGCGATCGAGGACGAGGACCTGGTCGTGGCGGCGGTCCTGAGCGGCAACCGGAATTTCGAGGGCCGCATCCACCCGGAGGTCCGCGCCAACTACCTCGCCTCTCCCCCGCTCGTCGTCGCGTACGCGCTGGCGGGCCGGATGGACCTGGACGTCACCACGGAGCCCCTGGGAACGGGGTCGGACGGGAAGCCGGTCTTCCTCCGCGACCTCTGGCCGACCCAGATGGAGATCGATCGGACCATCCACGCGGCGCTCCAGTCCGAGACGTTCCGCGAGACCTATCGGGACGTCTACACCGGCGACGAGACGTGGCGGAATCTTCCGGTGCCCGAAGGGAGCCGGTACGCGTGGGACGCCTCCTCCACCTACGTCAAGCGACCGCCGTACTTCGACAACATGCCGGCGACCCCGCCGCCCGTGCCGGATATCCGCGGCGCGCGCGTGCTGGCGCTGCTCGGGGACAGCGTGACGACCGACCACATCTCCCCGGCTGGGTCGATCAAGAAGGACAGCCCGGCCGGGCGCTACCTGATCGAGCACGGCGTGGCGCCCCTCGATTTCAATTCCTACGGCTCGCGCCGGGGGAACCACGAGGTGATGGTGCGCGGCACGTTCGCCAACACGCGCATCCGGAACAAGATGGTGCCCGGCGTGGAGGGCGGCTTCACGGCGCATGTGCCCGACGGCGCCCCGATGTCGATCTACGACGCCGCGATGCGCTACGAAGAGGAGGGCGTGCCCACCCTCGTGATCGCGGGCAAGGAATACGGCTCGGGCTCCTCGCGCGACTGGGCGGCGAAGGGTCCCAAGCTCCTGGGGGTCCGCGCGGTCCTCGCCGAGAGCTTCGAGCGCATCCACCGCAGCAACTTGATCGGGATGGGGATTCTGCCGCTCCAGTTCCCCGCGGGGCAGACCGCCGAGAGTCTGGGCCTCACCGGACGGGAGATCTTCTCCATCGAGGGAATCGCGGCGGCGGCCCGGCCGGACGAGAGCCGCGCGCGGGAGCTCACGGTCCGGGCCGACGGGAAGAGCTTCCGCGCCGTGGTCCGCCTGGATACGCCGCAAGAAGTCCGCTACTACGAGAACGGCGGCATCCTCACGTTCGTCCTCCGCCGCCTGCTGCGCGGAGAGGGTTGACCGCTAGCGCCGTGAATCAGGCCATCGATTTCGTCACCCACCCCGGCATCGCCCTGCTCCGGCTGCTCGTGGCGGGGCTCCTGGGCGGCCTGATCGGCATGGAGCGCGAGCGCGCGGCCCACGAGAGCGGCGAGGAGATGTTCGCCGGCGTCCGCACGTTCCCCCTCTTCGCCCTGCTCGGCGCGAGCCTCACGGTGGTCACGGGGGAAATGGGCGCCGCGGTCGTGGCCGGCTTCCTCGCCGTGACCGCACTCGCGGTGGCCGCCTACTGGCGAACCAGCTCGAGCGAGAGGGCGGGCACCACCACCGAGGTCGCGGCCCTCGTCACCTACTGGGTCGGCGCCATCGCGGGGGCCGGGGCGCTCCTCCTCGCGGCCGCGATCGGGATCACGATCGCGATCCTGCTCGCCGCGAAGGAGCGGCTGGAGGCATTCCCCCAGGCGATGAGCCGCGAGGAGCTGCGCGCGACCCTGACCCTCGCGGTGCTCGCGGCCGTCATCCTCCCGCTCCTCCCCGACCGGAGCTACGGTCCGTGGGGCGTCTGGAATCCGCGCGCGATCTGGATCGTGGTCGTGCTGGTCTGCGGGCTCTCCTTCGCCGCGTTCCTCGCGGTGCGCTTCTGGGGAGAGCGCCGGGGCGGGTACGTGACCGGGCTCCTGGGCGGGCTCGCGTCGAGCACCGCGCTCACGGTGTCGCTCGCCTCCCAATCCCAGGGTCTGCCCCAGGGGGCCGGAACGCCCCTGGCGGTGGGGGCCGGCCTGGCCTCGACCGTGATGCTGGTTCGCGTCGCGGTCCTCGCGGGGATCGCGGGCCCCGCGGTCCTGCCCCGCCTCGGCCCGGTTCTCGGCGCCATGGCCGTGGTGGGCATCGTCGCGATCGCGGTCCTGGCGCGCCGATCCCAGGCATCGGCCGCGAAGGGGGCCGGGCTCCAGAATCCCTTCCAGCTCCGGGAGGCGATCCGCTTCGGAATCGTCTTCGGGCTCGTGCTCCTCGTGGTGGAGGCGGCGCGACACTACCTCGGAAGCTGGGGCATCGTCGCGGCTTCCCTTCTGGCCGGGTTCGTGGACGTGGACGCGATCACGTTGAGCCTCTCGGGGCTGAGCGCCCGCGGCATGCCGGTCGAGACCGCCGCGGGCGGAATCGTGGCGGCGGTTCTGGCGAACACCGCCGCGAAGATGGGCTACGCCGCCTGGAGGGGCTCCCCCGAATATAAGAGGGGCGTGGGCCTCATCCTTGGCGCCACGCTCGTGGCCGGGCTGATCGCGATCGTGGTGCTCGGCGTCCGTCCCTGAGGGAGCTCACGCCCGCAGCGCGCTCCGGAGCGCGCGATCCAGGTCCTCGAACGCGAAGCGGTACCCCAGGGACGTGAGCCGCTTGGGCGCCACGCACGCGCTCGAGAGAAGCGCCTCGTCGGCCATCTCCCCCAGGACGAGGCGGAGCGCGAACGCGGGCGCGGGCAGAATCGCCGGGCGCTTCAAGATCCGCCCCAGCGTCCGCGCGAAGTCTCGATTCCGGACGGGCGCGGGGGAGACCACGTTCCAGACGCCCGAGGCGTCCTCGCGCTCGAGCGCCATCTCGAGGACGGCGGCCAGATCCGGGAGCGAGACCCAGCTCATCCATTGCTTCCCGTTCCCCAGCGCCCCGCCGAGCCCCGCGCGGAACAGGGGAAGGAGCGAGGCCAGAGCACCCCCGCGCGAATCGAGGACGATGCCGAACCGGGCCGCGACCACCCGGAGGCCCAGGTCGCGCGCCGGGAGCGAGGCCTCCTCCCACGCGCGACAGAGGTCCGCGAGAAACCCCGCGCCGGGGGGGCTCTCTTCGGTCAGGACCTCCTCGCCGCGATTTCCATAGATCCCGACGGCGGTAGCGCTCACCAGAGCACTCGGCCGCGCGCTCCGCTCGGCCATCCGCTGAACCAGGAACCGGGTCGCGCCCACGCGGCTCTCCACCAGAGCGCGCTTGCGCGCCTCGGTCCATCGCCGGCCGGCGAGGCTCTCGCCCGCGAGGTTCACGACGGCGTCGGTCCCCGTGAGCGCGTTCCCGTCGAACTCGCCGCGCTCGGGATCCCAGTGGAATACGGGCGGCGCCGCCGTGGGGGTGGAGGGGCGCCGGCTCAGGAGCGAGACCTGGTGCCCGCGCGAAAGGAGGCGGCGCGTCAGCGCGGACCCGAGGAAGCCGGTGCCCCCCGCGAGCAGGACCCTCACGCGACTACGCTCCCATCGCCCCGATCACATGGCACCGGTGGGCTCGGGGACTCCCGCCGGTGCGGATGCGTCCGCCCGGGGGCGCGTCGTATCGGGATGGTGAATGTCTTGCAAGGCGGACACGGTCACGGTGTGCTTCCGGAGCGCGCGGATGGCCAGCACGGTGGCCGCCGCGGCGGTCAGCGTGGTCACGCAGAGGACGCCGTGGAGCGTGGCGTTGGTCCGGATCGGACCGTCGTCGTAGAAGGACTCACGGCCGAGCGGTGTATTGATGATGAGGTGGATTCCGCCGCTCTTGATCCGATCCACGACGTTCGGCCTTCCCTCGTTCACCTTGAACACCCGTTCCGCGGGGACCCCCTGCGCGTTCAGGAATTCCGCGGTCCCCCCGGTCGCGATGAGGTCGAACCCGATCTCGTGGAGGGCGCGCGCGTGCGGAAGAACCCCGCCCTTGTCGTGATCGTTCACGCTGATGAACGCCGTGCCCTCCGTCGGGATGGTGTTCCCCGCCGCGGCCTGCGCCTTCGCGAAGGCGATCCCGAAATCCTCGGAGATTCCCATGACCTCGCCCGTGGATTTCATCTCGGGACCGAGGAGGATGTCGCTTCCGGGGAACTTGGGGAACGGGAACACCGGTGTCTTGATGAAGATGCGGCTCACCGTGAGGTCCTCCACGACCCCCTGCTCGCGCAGGGAACGCCCCGCCATGATCCGAGCCGCGACCTTGGCCAGGGGCACGCCGGTCGCCTTGCTCACGAAGGGCACCGTTCGGGAGGCGCGCGGGTTCACCTCCAGGACGAAGACGGTCTCGTTCCGGATCGCGAACTGCACGTTCATGAGACCCCGGACGTCGAGGGCCAACCCCAGCCGCCGCGTCATGTCGCGGATCGTGTCCAGGTGCCGCTCGGCGATCTTGTACGGCGGGAGGACGGCCGAGGAGTCGCCGCTGTGGATCCCGGCTTCCTCGATGTGCTCCATGATGCCGCCGATCACCACGCGCTCCCCGTCCCCCAGCGCGTCCACGTCCACCTCGAAGGCGTCCTCCAGGAAGCGGTCGATCAAGACCGGGTGCTCGGGCGAAGCGCTCACCGCCTCGCGCACGTAACGTTCCAGGAGCGCCTCGTCGTACACGATCGCCATCGCGCGCCCGCCCAGCACGTACGAGGGGCGCACGAGCACCGGGTATCCGATGCGCGCCGCCACGTGCTTCGCCTCCGCCAGCGAGACCGCGGTCCCGCTCTCCGGCTGTGGAATGTCGAGGCTCACGAGAAGGGCGCTGAATCGGCGCCGATCCTCCGCGAGGTCGATGGCGTCGGGGCTGGTGCCCAGGATGCGCACCCCCGCCCGCTGGAGCGGTAGCGCCAGCTTGAGGGGTGTCTGCCCCCCGAACTGGATCACGACCCCCTCGGGGCGCTCCAGCTCGACGATGTTCATCACGTCCTCGAACGTGAGCGGCTCGAAGTAGAGCCGGTCGGACGTGTCGTAGTCGGTCGAGACGGTCTCGGGGTTGCAGTTGACCATGATCGTCTCGTAGCCCTCTTCCTGGAACGCGAAGGAGCCGTGGCAGCAGCAGTAGTCGAACTCGATCCCCTGCCCGATCCGGTTCGGCCCCGATCCCAGGATCATGACCTTGCGCCGCGTGGTCGGCGCGGCTTCGCACTCTTCCTCGTACGTCGAGTAGAGGTAGGGTGTGTGGGACTCGAACTCGGCGGCGCACGTGTCCACGCGCTTGTAGACCGGCACGATGCCCGCGCTCTGGCGCCGTGCGCGGATCGCGGCCGCACCCACGCCGGTCAGGGCGCCGAGCCGCGGATCGGAGAAGCCCATCCGCTTGGCCTCGCGCAGGGTCTCGTCGTCCATCCCGGGCCCGATCGTGCGCTCCAGGTCCACGATCTGTCGGATCTGATCCAGGAACCAGGGATCGATGCCGGTCATCTGGTGGACCTTGGCCTCCGGCCATCCCAGGTCCAGCGCGCGCTTCACGTAGAAGATCCGGTCGGGATCGGGCGTCAGGAGCTTCTCCTTGATGCGCGCGTCGTCCAGGTCCTCCCTCGAGAAGCCGCTGGCGCCGATCTCCAGGCCGCGGAGTCCCTTCTGCAGCGCCTCCTTGAACGTCCGCCCGATGGCCATGACCTCCCCCACCGATTTCATCTGCGTGCCGAGGCTGGGGTTCGCGTCGCGAAACTTCTCGAAGGCCCAGCGCGGGATCTTCACGACCACGTAATCGATGGCGGGCTCGAAGCTGGCGGGTGTGACCCGGGTGATGTCGTTCTGGATCTCGTCGAGGCTGTACCCGATGGCCAGGAGGGCCGCGATCTTCGCGATCGGGAACCCGGTCGCCTTGCTGGCGAGGGCGGAGGAGCGCGAGACGCGCGGGTTCATCTCGATCACGACCATGCGTCCCGTCTTCGGATCCACGGCGAACTGGATGTTCGATCCCCCGGTCTCCACGCCCACCTCGCGGATGACGCGCCGGGCGGCATTCCGCATCGCCTGGTACTCGCGGTCCGTCAGCGTCTGCGCGGGAGCCACCGTCACCGAGTCGCCGGTGTGGATCCCCATGGGGTCGAAATTCTCGATCGAGCAGATCACCACGAAGTTGTCCGCGTGGTCCCGCATCACCTCCAGCTCGTATTCCTTCCAGCCCAGGACGGATTCCTCGACCAGGATCTCGTGGACCGGCGAGAGGTCCAGCCCCCGGCCGACGATCTCCTCGAACTCTTCCTTGTTGTACGCGATCCCGCCGCCGCTCCCGCCCAGGGTGAACGACGGGCGGATCACGGCCGGCAGGCCGGTGATCTCGAGCACCCGAGTGGCCTCCTCCAGCGTCCTCGCAAATCCGCTCTGTGGAAGGTCCAAGCCGATTCGGCTCATGGCCTCCTTGAAGAGCCGGCGGTCCTCTCCGACTTCCACGGCCTTCCGGCTCGCGCCGATCAGGCGGATGCCGAGGCGGTCCAGCACCCCGCGCCGCGAGAGGTCGACCGCAATGTTGAGCGCGGTCTGCCCTCCGACCGTGGGAAGCACGGCGTCGGGCCTCTCGCGGATCAGGATCTTCTCCACGAAGTCGGGAGTGAGGGGCTCCACGTAGGTGCGGTCCGCGTACTCCGGGTCGGTCATGATCGTGGCGGGATTGGAATTCACGAGGGAGACCCGGATGCCCTCGCGGCGGAGCACCTTGATCGCCTGGGTCCCGGAGTAGTCGAACTCGCAGGCCTGACCGATCACGATCGGCCCCGACCCGATGACGAGGACGGAGCGGATCGATGGATCTTTCGGCATCGCTAGGCCCCGACCAGCGAGCCCGACATGAGGCTCAGGAACTGGTCGAAGAGATAGTAGCTATCGTGAGGCCCCGGACTCGCTTCCGGGTGATACTGAACCGAGAAGGCGGGCAGGTCCCGGTGGCGGAATCCCTCCACGGTGCCGTCGTTCAGGTTGAGATGGGTGAGCTGATACTCCGGATTGGCGAACAGGCCGGGCTCGACGGCAAAGCCGTGGTTCTGCGAGGTGATCGCGACCTGCCCGGTGGCGAGATTCTTGACCGGGTGGTTCGCGCCGCGGTGTCCGAACTTCAGCTTGAACGTCCTCCCGCCGCAGGCCAGGCCCATGATTTGATGGCCGAGGCAGATGCCGAACGTGGGTCGCGCGCACATCAGGGCGCGCGCCGCCTGGATGGCGTAGACGCATGGCTCCGGATCCCCCGGCCCGTTCGAGAGGAACACGCCGTCCGGGTCGAGGCGCAGAGCTTCTTCGGCGGTGGTGGTGGCGGGAACCACGGTGATGTCGCACCCCAGGCCCGACAACATGCGGAGGATGTTTCGCTTCATCCCGAAATCGTACGCGACCACGTGGAACGGCCGCCTGCTCAGGGTTGCGGGCGGGGCGGTCGCTTCGAATCGGTAGGGCTCCCGGCAGGTCACTTCCCTCGCGAGATCGAGCCCGATCATGCTGCGAGAAGCGCGCGCGCGGTCCACGAGGGTGTCCGGATCGTCTTCGAGGGCCGAGATCACGCCCCGCTTCGCGCCGTGCGTGCGCAGGTGCCGGGTCAAGGCCCGCGTGTCGATGTCGCTGATCCCCACGACCGAGGCTTCGTCCAGGTAGTGGTTCAGATCGCCCTCCGCGCGCCAGGAGGACGCCACGTTCGAGAGCTCGCGGGCGATGAAGCCCGAGACCTGGGGCCGCGTGGACTCCACGTCCTCCCGGTTCACCCCGTAGTTGCCGATGTGGGGATACGTCATCGTGACGATCTGGCCAGCGTAGGACGGGTCGGTCAACACTTCCTGGTAGCCGGAGAGGCTGGTATTGAAGACCACTTCCCCTTCGGTCTCGCCGGGCCTTCCAAAAGAAAGCCCCCGATAGAAAGCGCCGTCTTCCAGGGCCAGGATGGCCCTCGTCCTCCGGGGATGGAGCGGAGCGGCGACGCAGGGACTCACGAGCCAGGAACGTAACACACCGAAGCCCCGGTCCTCCACTCCGCTATCATGATCCCCATGGGATTCTGGATTCTGCCCCTGAACGCGCTCTTCGACTCGCTCTGCACGGGCGGGCCACCCCGCGAGGCGGACGTCATTTTCGTCTTCGCGGGCCGCCAGGAGCGAAAACCTCACGGGCTTGCCCTCTGGAGACGCGGGTATGCGCCCACGCTCGTGCTGAGCGTGGCCCGGTTCGAGTGGAGGCGCTTCGTGGAGCTGGGGCTTCCGGGGGACGGGGGCCTGGTGGATCTCGTGCAGCGGACGCCACCCGAAGAGCGCCACTTCTTCGTGGTGCTGGAGGGCGCGGGCGCGCGCGCCTTTCGCGTCGACACGAGGGGGCTGGGCACCTGGAACGAGGCTTTAGCCCTCGCGGAATTCCTCGAGCGCGAGCGGATCCGCTCCGTCCTGGTCGTGTCCTCGGCCAGCCATCTGCGCCGGGCGGTGACCACGCTACGCGCGCTGACGCGCGGCGAGGTCCGGATCGACGCGACGGCCGTTCCGGAGCAGGAGTCCTCGATCGCGAGAGATGGATGGTGGCGTACACCGACGCCCCGCAGCACCGTGCTCTGGGAGGCGGTGAAGCTCCTGCTCTACCGGGCGCGGCTGGGGTTGATGGCGCTCTCGGGCCGGTAGCGCTCGGCCTCCACCTCGCCGGGGGACCGGTGCCCCAGGTGCCGCGGATCGAACTCGTCCACCTGGATCGCGTCGTCCCGCGCCCGCTCCGCCTCGCGGATCCGCTTCAGGGCCGCCTCGTCGATCACGCCCGCCTGAACCGCGCGCTCGAAGAGGGTGCCCTCCGGGTCGCGTGGGAGCTTCCCGGCCCGGACCGCGGCCTTGACCGCCTGCGTCGCCGGTGCGGCCGCCATCACCTTGTCGAGCGCCACCTCCAGCCGTCCCAGACCGGGATCGTCCGGGGCCGGCAGGTAGATATCGCGCGTGAGACGGATCCGCTCCTCCCGATCGTCGAGGAGCGCATGGGCGACCCTGGCCCCGAGGGCGTCGCTCGGCGCCGTGCCGTCCATCCCCAGAGGGAAGATCACCGCG
>DASQBE010000248.1:0-13129 GCA_035635355.1 Binatia bacterium
CACTACACCCCGGTCCGGAACGCGCAGGGAGAGGTCACCGGCGTCTTCGGGGTCGCGACCGACATCACGGAACGAAAGGATCTCGAGGCCCAGCTCCGGCACGCCCAGAAGATGGAGGCCGTCGGTAGGCTGGCGGGCGGCGTGGCTCACGATTTCAACAACCTGCTCACCGTGATCCAGGGGCACAGCCAGGTCATGCTCGGGAAGATGCCGCCCACCGACACCCTCCGAACGAGCGCCGAGGAGATCCAGAAAGCGGGCGCCCGCGGGGTTCTCCTCACCCGCCAGCTCCTCGCGTTCAGCCGGAAGGACGTCGTGAGCCCCAGGGTTCTGGACCTGGGGGAGGTGGTTCGAGACATGGAGAGCATGCTGCACCGGCTCATCGGAGAGGACGTGCGCCTGGTCACACGGACCGGCCAGTGGCCGCTCCTCGTCCGGGCCGATCGGGGTCAGATCGAGCAGGTCCTGGCCAACCTGGCGGTGAACGCCCGCGACGCCATGCCGCAGGGGGGCGAGCTGGCGATCGAGGTGAGCGCCCTCGAGATCCGCGAGGGCGCGCCAGGCGGGGGCCTGGCGCCGGGGCCCTACGTGGCGCTCACGGCGGTCGACGAGGGCTCCGGGATGGGCCCCGATGTCCTGGCGCACCTCTTCGAGCCCTTCTACACCACCAAGGAGCAGGGGAAGGGGACGGGCCTGGGGCTGAGCGTGGTCTACGGCATCGTTCGCCAGTCGGGGGGCGACGTTCTCGTCGAGAGCGAGCCGGGACGGGGCGCGACCTTCCGCATTCTCCTACCGCGTATCGCGGAGGCCGATGCGCCGCAGGCCCCGAGCGCCTCGGCCACGAACCGGGGCGAGGCGTCGGCGAAGGGCGAGGGCGCGGTCCTC
This sequence comes from Binatia bacterium, assembly GCA_035635355.1. Taxonomy (GTDB): domain Bacteria; phylum Eisenbacteria; class RBG-16-71-46; order SZUA-252; family SZUA-252; genus WS-7. Next base: position 886 of record DASQBE010000248.1, read on the forward strand.
CTCGTCGAGGACGAGAGCGCCGTGCGCGCGCTGGCCCGCGATTTTCTCCACGTCCTGGGCTACGAAGTGATCGAGGCGGACTGCGGTGAGAAGGCGCTCGCCCTCTTCGAGCGCCACGCGAGCGAGATACGTGCGGTCGTGAGCGACGTGGTCATGCCGGGGATGAGCGGCGTCGAGCTGGCCCGGCGGCTGGTGGCGATCAAGCCCGAGCTCAAGATCCTGCTCATGTCGGGTTACGCCAAGGACTCCTTCGACGCGAAGGACATCGCCCGCGGCCGGTTTTCCTTCTTGCAGAAGCCGTACACCCTGGAAGATTTCGGGCGGAAGGTTCATGGCCTGATGGCGGGCTCCTCTGTTGGCGATCCATCGGGGACGGGCTAGAATGCGACCGTGCGAGAGGGGGACGGGGAGGCACGCACGCCGGGGATCCCGGCACGATTCGAATGGGGGGACGCATTCCCACGCGGCGAGATCCTCCTCGCGTGCGGGCTCGCGCTGGCCCTCCGGCTGACGTACCTGGTGGGCGTCGCCCAGGGGCCGCTCTTTCTCCACCCCGTCATCGAGAACCCCGGCGGACACTCGTTCGGGTGGTTCTTCGCCGCGATCTCCGCCTTGACCGGACACGATCCCCTCGTCCTGAGAGTCGCCCAGGCGCTCCTCGGCACGGGCTCGGTGTTTCTGCTCTCGGCGACGGCGCACGAGATCTGGGGAAGGCGCGCCGCCGTGGCCACCGCCGAGGTCGCGGCACTCTACGGCCCCCTGGTCTACTTTGCCTCCGATCTCTCTCCCGCGACCCTTTCCTTCTTCCTCGTGACCGCCTCGCTCTACGGTTGCGCCCGCGCGACGCGGTCTCGCTTCAGACCCGGGATCATGGTCGGAGGGTTGGCCCTGGGGCTGGCCACGGTGGTCGCGATCGCGACCGGGGCCGTGCACGGGGGCGCGGCCGGCCCGCACCGGCTGCTTCACCTCTTCTCGAACGTGGCGCTCGCCTGGAACTGGCGCGAGGTGCCGTGCGGCGCGATCGACCAGGGCTTCTTCGCGAGATTCAACTCGGCGATCTTCCGCCTCCCCTGGCTTCCCTCCTTCGCCCTCGTGGGCCCGATCGCGTTCGTGGCCGCCTGGAGCGAGCGTCGCCGCGCGCCGCTCCTGGTCGGGTATCTCCTCCTCGCCACGCTCGCGATCGCCGCGACCCAGGTGTGCGACCGGACGCGGCTGGTGCTCCTCGCGGCCGCCCTCCCCCTCGCGGGGCGGGGGATCGACCGTCTCTTCGCCGCCGTGTCCCAGGCGGCCGCCAAGGCGCGCCGGTGGCCCGGGGCGGCCCTCGCCCAGGCGGCCCGCGAGCACGCCGCGACCGCGATCCTGCTCGGATGCGCCGGGGCGTTCGTGCTGGCGCCTTCTCCGACCTACCCGAGGCCCGAGGCGGGCACCGGGTGGGTGGCGGTGGCTCGGGCGTATCAGGACGCCGGGAACCCGCGCGCGGCGCAGAGCGCCTTCATCTCCGCCGAGAAGACCGGCCTGAGGTCGGCCGATTTCTATGCCGATTGGGGCCGGCTCGAGTTCGAGAAGAGGCTGGGCATCCTGGCGGAGCAGCATCTCCTGACCGCGATCGGGATCGATCCCGGAAACGCGGACGCCCACGAGACGCTGGGGGAGGTCTACTACGACCAGGAGAGGTACGGGCAGGCGGGTCAGGAATACGGGGTCGCCGCGGGGCTCTTGCCGAAGCGGGCCGCCGAGCTCTACACGCGGGCGGGGGAGGCGTACGAGGAGGGCAGGGATCCGGTCCACGCCGGGGAGATGTTCCGCGTGGCGCTCCGGGTGGAGCCCGGCTACCCCGCGGCCGCGACGGGCATCGACCGGATCATGAACCCGGTCCCTCCAACCAAGCCCGCAAAGATGTTCCCCCCGCTCAGTCCTTCCAGCGGGCGATGAAGAGGTTCGTCTCGTGCGAGGCGGGGTCGGCGCGGTTGCTGGCCCACACGATCCAGTGCCCGTCCGGGCTCACGTGAGGAAACCCGTCGAAGCCCGGTGAGAAGGTGATCCGCTCGGGATCGCCCCCGCGCTTGTCCACCATCCAGAGGTCGAATTCCCGAGGATCCGGCGAGTTCATGTTCGAGCTCCAGAGGATCCGGTTCCCGTCGGCGTGGAAGGTCGGGCAGAAATTCGCGGCGCCATTCTTGGTGATCTGCCGCACGTTCGTTCCGTCCGCGTTCATGATGTAGAGCTCGAGCGAGTGCGGCTTGATGAGCCCCTTCTTGAGCAGATCCCGGTACTCCTGAAGCTCCGCCCCCTGCGGCCGGCTGGCCCGCCAGACGATCTCGGAGCAGTCCGGGCTGAAGAAGGCGCCGCCGTCGTACCCCGGGGTGTTCGTCATGCGCTTCACCGTTCCGCCCTCGCTCCAGACGTAGAGATCCAGATCCCCATCGCGCGTGGAGGTGAAGACGAACTTCCCGCCGCCCGGGCACCAGGTCGCCTCGGCGTCGTAGCCCGGCGACTGGATCAGCGGCCTGAGGCCCGTTCCGTCCGGGTTCGCCTGGTAGATGTCGTAGGAGTCATAGATCGCCCAGACGTATCCGTGCGAGCGATCCGGAGGTGGCGGGCAGCTATCGGCCGCGGCGTGCGTGGAGGCGAAGATGATCCGCTTTCCCTCGGGATAGTCGAAGTACCCGCAGGTGGTCCGCCCCTTGCCCGTCGAGACCATGTGCTGCGTTCCGGTCTCCAGATCCAGAACGTATTCCTGGTCGCAGCTCGCGCCGCGCGGCGTGGCCTGGAAGATCAGCTTCTTCCCGTCCGGGCTCCAGTACCCCTCCGCGTTCTCGCCGCCGTACGTGAGCTGGCGGATATCGGTCAGATGGCGCTCGCCCGCGACGGGATGCTCGTAGGGACTGCCCGCTCGGACGATGAGCGCCCGCTCGTCGTGGAACGCGCCCTGCGGGACGGTGGCCGGCACGGTCGTGGCGGTTGCCCCGCCCCCGTGGCCCTCGCCTCCGGGCGTTCCGCCCGAGGCGGCCCGCTGCCCCAGGGTCGCCCGCAACGTCACGCGATCCCCGCCGCGGATCACGATCACATCGATCGTCTCGCCGGGCTTGTGATCTTGTAATGCGTAGGTCATGTCGTAGAGATTCTCGATCCGGGTTCCTGCCATCGCGACGATCCGGTCCTTGCCGCGGATGCCCGCGTAATCGGCGGGCCCTCCCGGCCTGACGTCGGCCAGCAGCACGCCCCCCTCGCTCGCTTCCATCGCGCTGTAGTCCGGGATCGTGCCGAGGTAGGAGCCGTAGCCGCGGCTGTCCCCGCCCATCGCGGGCCCGGAGGAGGCGCGTGCGTACTGGGGTCGGGTCCGCGCGCGCGCCAGGTCCTCGCCCAGGGAAACCGCGAACGTGACCACCTTCGCGGCGCCCTCGGGGTTCACGGTCGCGGGCTTGTCCTCGGGCGTGTGGTATTGCTCGTGCGCTCCGGTGAAGAGAAAGAGCACGGGCACGCCCGCCGCGTAGAAGCTGGTCTGGTCGGACGGCCCGTACCCGTCCCCCTTGCTCGTGACGTGGATCTCGGCTCTCGTCGCCGCCCGGTCGATCATGTCCTTCCACTCGGGGGCCGAGTCCGAGCCGAGCGCCACGAGCTGGTCCTGGCGAAGCCTCCCGATCATGTCCAGGTTGATCATCGCGGCCATTCGCGCGACCGGGACCGGGGGGTGCTGGACGAAGTAGGCCGAGCCCGCCAGCCCCACTTCCTCCCCGGAGAAGAGCGCGATCAGGATGCTGCGGCGGTCCTTGGCGGCCGCGAGCGAGCGGCTCATCTCCTCGCCGATCAAGAGCGCGCCCATCGTGCCCGACGCGTTGTCGTCCGCGCCGTTGTGGATGGCGTGCTCGTTGGGCCGCATGGAGTGCTCGCCGCCGTATCCCAGGTGATCGTAGTGGGCCCCGATCACCACGTACTCGTTCTTGAGGGCGCCCCTTCCCGGGATCACCCCCGCCAGGTTCTCCGTCCTGGCGAAGAAGGGCTCGAGGGCGACTCTCCCGGAGATCCGCACCCCCGTGGACGCCATCGAGCGCGGCCTCAGGTCGCGGTCCACGTCCTCCTGGAAGCGCTTCAGGTCCACGCCCGCCCGGTCGAGCCAGCCCTGCGCCACCGAGGTCTTGACCTGGAGGACCGGAATGCCCGCGGGGCTCTCGGGGCCGTCGTTCTGAAGCGCGGGGATCTTGTCCTTGGCCTCGTCTTGCAGGGGCCCCGTGACGAACACGATCGCCGACGCGCCACGCTCCCGCGCCAGGAGCACCTTGTAGCGCAGCGCGGACCATCGGCTGGGCCGCTTGCCGTCGAAGCGCGAGGCGCTGTCCCGCTCCTGGGGCTCGTAGCGAAGCATGAGCGCGACCTTGCCCTTGAGATCGATTCCGTCGAGCTCGCGATAGCCCAGGGGCGGAGCCTCGATCCCGTAGCCCAGGAAGGCGATCTCCCCGGAGAACGCCCCCGAGTTGGAGAACCCGAGCGGAACCCACGAGGAATCGGCCACACCGTCCAGGTGATTGCCCGGGACCCGGAGGACGCCGGTCTTGATGTCGAAGGGTTGCCGGTAACTCTTTCCGAACGCAGGCTTCAGATCTCGCGCTCGAAGGGCGCGCTCGATCCAGTTCGAGGCGCGCACGATTCCGTCGGTGCCGAGCCCTCGTCCCTCCATGCTGTCGTCCGCCAGCGCGTAGACGCCGGAGCGGAATTCCTCGGCCAGTCGCGGTGGCGCGGGCGCGGAAGACGCCGCGGCCGGGACGAGGAGCGCGGCCGCGAGCACGAGGGAGCGGAGGCGTGAGATCACAGCGGCATCCTACCACTCGACGCGCGTGTGGAAAACCCCGCGGCCCTCGGCTAGACTCCGGTCGCCACGCCGCTCCGGCTCAGCGCTCAAACCAACACCACCGACGAGGAAAAGAAGGAGATCCAGGCCCTCTTCATCAAGTATCGATAGCGGTTGAGGCGGCGTCTTCCTCGTGGTATGCTCCGCCTGTAGCAAGCTCCGCTGATTCGATACCCTTGAATCTAGTTCCGAGAGACTAGAAAGGGGTGGCTTCACCTGCGGCCCCTTCCTGTCCCTGGAAGGGGTTTTTTGATGCCCACCGAAAAATCCGTCGAGAGGGTGCGCGAGAAGGCCGAAATCGTTGACGGAGAAGGCCTTCGCCGCGCCGTGACCCGCATCGCTCACGAGATCATCGAGCGGAACGACGGCGCCAAGAACCTGGTCCTGGTCGGGATCCGCACCCGCGGGGTCCCCCTCGCGGAGCGGCTGGCCCGAAAGATCCAGGAGTTCGAGAGCGTCGAGCCGCCGGTCGGGGCGCTGGACATCACGCTCTACCGCGACGATCTGCAGATGATCGCGCACCAGCCCGTGGTGAGCGGCACCGACGTCCCCACCACCATCGACGACAAGATCGTCGTCCTGGTGGACGACGTCCTCTACACCGGGCGGACCGTGCGCGCGGCCCTGGACGAGCTGATCGATCTGGGAAGGCCCAAGGCGATCCAGCTCGCGGTCATCGTGGACCGCGGGCACCGCGAGATCCCCATCCGGGCCGATTTCGTGGGGAAGAACGTGCCCACCTCGCGACGCGAGGTCATCATGGTCCACGTGACCGAGGTGGACGAGCGGGACGGCGTCTCGATCGGGGAGATCCTCCCATGATCGGCACCCGGAAAGACCTCCTCGGCCTCGAGGACCTCTCGTCCGAGGAGATCGTCTCCATCCTGGACACGGCCCGCACCTTCCGCGAGGTCCTGGACCGGCCGATCCCCAAGGTTCCGTCGCTGCGCGGGCTCACGGCCGCCAATCTCTTCTTCGAGGCGAGCACGCGCACGCGGCTCTCCTTCGAGCTGGCGGAGAAGCGCCTCAGCGCCGACACGGTGAATTTCCAGACCTCGGGGTCGAGCGTCTCCAAGGGGGAATCGCTCAAGGACACGGCCCGGAACATCGAGGCGATGGGGATCCATCTGGTCGTGATCCGCCACCAGTCCTCGGGGGCGCCGCACTACCTCGCGCGGAACCTGGACGCGGGCGTGATCAACGCCGGGGACGGCACGCACGAGCACCCGACGCAGGGGCTCCTCGACATCTTCACCATCCGGGAGCGCCGGGGATCGATCGCCGGGCTAAGGGTCGCCATCATCGGCGACATCGCGCACAGCCGCGTGGCCCGCTCGAACATCTGGGGGCTGATCAAGCTCGGCGCCAGCGTCACCGTCGCCGGCCCGCCGACCATGATGCCTCTGGAGGTGGAGCGCTTCGGCGTGAAGGTGGCGCGGAGCGTGGACGAGGCCATCGAGGGGGCCGACGTCGTGAACATCCTGCGCATCCAGCTCGAGCGCCAGCGGAGCACCCTCTACTCCTCGCTCCGCGAGTACGCGCGCGTCTACGGCGTGACCAGCGCGCGCCTCCGGCGCGCGAAGCCCGACGTCACGGTCATGCACCCCGGCCCGATGAACCGCGGCGTGGAGATCGCGCAGGACGTCGCCGACGGGAAGCACTCGGTGATCCTGGAACAGGTCACGAACGGCGTCGCGGTCCGCATGGCCGTGCTCTACCTGCTCGCCGGGCACAAGGCGCCCGACGAGTCGGTCCCCGGACCTCATGCGACGGAGACCCAGAAGGCCCATGGCGAGCCCTCTCTGCATCCGCGGCGGTAGGATCTTGGATCCCGCGCGCGGCATCGACCGCGTGCAGGATCTCTGGATCGTGGACGGCGCGATCGCGGGCCTGGGCGAGGACGCGCCCGCCGACGTCCGCTCGAACCGCTCGGCGGAGATCATGCAGGTGCCCGGCAGCGTGATCTGCCCGGGTCTCGTGGACATCCACGTGCACCTTCGCGAGCCGGGTCAGGAAGAGAAGGAGACGATCGAGAGCGGGACCCTGGCCGCGGCGCGCGGGGGGTTCACGACCGTCGCCTGCATGCCCAACACCACGCCGCCGCTCGATGACCGGCCGCGGATCGAGTACGTGGTCCGGCGCGCACGCGAATCGGGGCACGCGCGCGTCCATCCCATCGCCGCGGTCACGCGCGGCCAGATGGGCGAGCAGCTGACCGAGATCGAGGACCTGGTTCAGGCCGGGGCCGTCGCGGTTTCCGACGACGGCAAGCCCGTCCGGAACGCCGAGATCATGCGCCGCGCGCTCGAGCTGACCCGGGCCCTCGGGGTTCCCGTGATCCAGCACGCCGAGGATCCCGACCTCAAGGGGGACGGCGTCATGCACGAGGGTTGGACCTCCACGCGCCTCGGCATGAAGGGGATCCCCGCCGCGGCCGAGTCCGTCATGGTCGCCCGCGATGCGCTCCTGGCGGAGCTGACGGGCGGCCACGTCCATGTGGCGCACGTGAGCGCGGGGCGCTCGGTGGAGATCATCCGGAAGGCGAGAGCCCGCGGCATCCGCATGACCGCCGAGACCGCCCCGCACTACCTGGTCCTGACGGACGAGGCGGTGGAGGGGTTCGATCCGCGCACCAAGATGAACCCGCCGCTCCGGAGCGCGAAGGACCGGGACACGCTGATCGAAGGGATCGTGGACGGCACCATCGATTGCCTGGCCACGGACCATGCCCCCCACACCGAGATCGAGAAGGATTCGGACTTCGACGGCGCACCGTTTGGAATTGTGGGGCTGGAGACCGCGCTCGGCCTCTACATCAAGGCCCTGGTGGAGCCGAAGCATCTCTCGCTCTCCGAGCTGATCCTGCGCCTCACGGTGAATCCCCTCCGGGTGCTGGGGCTTCCGGGCGGGACCCTCGAGGCGGGTCAGCCGGCCGACGTCACCGTCTTCGATCCGGCCCGGCGCTGGACCGTCCGAGCGGCCGAGTTCGCCTCCATGGGGAGGAATACCCCCTTCGAGGGCTGGGAGTTACCGGGACGCGTGGCGCTCACGATGCTCGGCGGCCGGATCACCTACCGGGCCGCGGCCCTGGAAACGAGCGCCCGATAGCGGGGGCACACCCGAAATGTTAGGATGGGGCCGTTCATGCAGACCCCGCACGCGAAACCCCCGGGTTCCTGGCTCATCGGAATCGTCCTCCTGATCGCCATCCAAGGATGCGCTTACTACAACACGTTCTATCTCGCCAGGCGCTACTACCGCGAGGCGGAGCGGGCCCAGGAACGGAGCTTGACCGACGCGCCGGCGCCCGAGGCCGCGCAGAAATTCGACGCGGCCGCCCGCCAGTGCGCGAAAATCCTCGTGGACTACCCGAAGAGCAAGTGGCTGGATGACGCCCTCTACTACATGGGCGCCTCGTTCTACGGAAAGGGAGACTACCAGGCCGCCATCAAGAAATTCACCGAGCTGCGCGCGAGCGTCCCGAAGAGCCCGTTCGTGCCGGATTCCAAGCTGATGGAGGGGCTCTCCCAGTTCCGTCGTAAAGAATATCTGGAGGCGGAGGCCATGTTCCGCACGGTGGAGACCGACTACCCGAAGTTCGGGCGAAAGTGGGAGCTCTACTACTACGGCGCCGAGACGGAGGCGGGGCTGCGGAATTATTCCTCGGCCATCACGTGGTACCGTCGGGCCGTCGAATTCTCGAAGAAGAAGCGCGAGAAAGCCGACGCCCTTCGACGCATGGGGGACGTGCTCTACGCCAGCGCGAGCTACGACAGCGCGCAGATGATCTACGCGCAGGCCCTGAAAGCGGAGGACGTGGGGAGCCGCCGGCTGGACCTCGCGCTCAAGCGGGGTGACGCGCTCGAGCAGATCAAGCGGTACGAGGAGGCGCTCGCCTACTACCAGAGCTGGAAGCCTTTCGCGGTGAACGAAAAACGCGAGGGGGAGCTCATGATCCGCGTGTATCGCATCGAGGCGCTCCTGGGCCGGACGAAAGCGGCGATCGAGGGGTACCAAAGTCTGGTGACGCAGTACGCGCACAGCCAGGTCGCCTACGAGGCCCAATTCCGCGTTGGATACCTCTACGAATCGCAGCTCAGCGACTTCGACGCGGCGGGGCGCGAATACGACAAGCTGAAGGTCGAGCCTGGTTACTCCGAGTTCCAGGTGCAGGCGTCGCGCCGGTCGGCGAACCTCGTGACCATGAAGCAGTACCGGGCCTCCCTTCTCGCGGACACGACCCAGGCCCGGGCGCGCTCCGCGTTTCTCCTGGCGGAGCTCTACTACTTCCAGATCGAGAAGGTGGATTCGGCCCTCTTTCAATACCAAGCGGTCGAGCGGGATTTTCCCACGAGCCAGTACGCGCCCAAGGCGGCCTTCGCCCGCCTCTGGATCCAGACGCACGACAAAGCGGACACGTCCGCCTCCGCCGCGCTCACGGACTTGATCGCGAGCAAGTATCGGAAGACCCGCTACGCGGAATCCGCGCTCTATCTGTGGCGCCGGTGGAGCGGACGGACCGACGCGCGGACGGCGCTCCTCGACTCCATGCTCGCGAACCCGGACACGACCCTGGCGCGCGAGCGCGCGGAAGAGCTGCTCCCGCCGCCTCCGGCGGTCCAGGACACGTTGAAGTCCCGCCCGCCGTCGACCGGGCTCACCCCGGCCGAGGAAGCCCGCCGGGACTCCCTCGCGGCCTATTCACGCGCGCTCTACAAGGCCCAGCGCGAGGGGAGGAACCCTCCGCTTCCACCGAGGGGCGCCCCCCCTGCCGTCGCCGACACGACGCGCGCCCAAACGCCTCCGCCGGCCCCCTCGGACACCACGCGCACGCAGACGCCCTCGGACACGACGCGCCCTCGCATCCTCGGACCCTCGCGATGAACCTCGTCTCGTGCTCGGTGGTCGAGAACCGCGAGATCACGCCGGGGAATTTCCTCCTGACGCTCAAGGTCCCGCGCGGGTTCTCGCGCCCGGCGCCGGGGCAGTTCGTGCATCTTCGCGTATCCCCGGAGGTGGAGCCCCTCTTGCGCCGGCCGTACAGCCTCGAGGGATTCGTCGAGAGCGGGGGGATCCGCGCGGTCCGCATCTACTACTCGGTGGTGGGCCGGGGTTCCCGGACGCTCGCCATGCAGCCCAAGGGGCGGAAGCTGGACTTGATCGGACCCCTGGGGATCGGGTTCTCGCCGCGTCCCCGCCGCACGCCGATCCTCGTGGCCGGCGGCCGCGGCGTGGCCCCGCTCCTCTTCCTCGGGCGGAAGCTCCGGGCGAAACGGCGCCCCTACGTCTTTCTCTTCGGCGCGCGCGGCGCCCGGGAGCTCTACGGCGTTCGCGAGGTCCGGGGGGCCCGGCTCCACCTCGCGACCGACGACGGCTCCGTGGGCTACCACGGGAGCGTGCTCACGCTGCTGCGGCGCGAATGGGAATCCGGAGGGCACACGCCCCTCACGGCCGAGATCTTCACCTGCGGCCCTCACGGGCTCCTGCACGAGGTCGCGGAGTTCGCCCGGGCGCACGGGATCCGGTGCCAGGCCTCGCTGGAAGGACCCATGGCCTGCGCCGTGGGCGCGTGCCGCGGATGCCCCGTGCCGCTCCGCGGCGGGAACGGGAACGGCGGACGGTATCCCGCGATGTGCCTCGAGGGCCCGGTCATGGACGCGACCCTCGTGGATTGGGAACGGCTGCCGTGACCCCCTCGCTGGAAGTCCGCATCGGCTCGCTCGAGCTCCGGAATCCGGTGCTCGTCGCCTCGGGAATCATCGGATACGGGGTCGAGTACGACCGGCTCGTGGACCTGAGCGCGATCGGGGGCATCGTCACGAAGACCGTGACGCGCCACGCCCGCGCCGGCAATCCCCCTCCGCGCATCGTGGAGACTCCGTCGGGGATGCTCAACTCGATCGGGATCGAGAACCCCGGCCTCGAGGGATTCCTCGAGGTCAAGGTTCCGATCCTGTCCCAGCTCCCCTGCGCGGTGATCGTCTCGGTCGAGGGAGAGGACGTTCGCGAATTCTGCGAGCTGGTGGAGGGGGTGAGCGCCTCGGGGGTCGCGCACGCGATCGAGGTGAACATCTCCTGCCCCAACGTGGGGCCGCACGGGCTCAAGTATTCCACCGACGCGGGCATGGCGCGCGAGGTGATGAGCGCCATCCGTCCGCTGACCCGGCTCCCGCTCATTGCGAAACTGACCCCGAACGTGACCCGGATCGGGGAGATCGCGGAGGCGTGCGAGTCGTGCGGCGCGGACGCGGTCTCCCTGGTGAACACGTTCGTGGGCATGGCCGTGGATTCCATCACGCGGAAGCCGATCCTGGGCACCGTCCTGGGGGGGCTCTCCGGGCCCGCCATCAAGCCGCTCGCCCTGGCCAAGGTGTGGGAGGTGGTCCAGGCCGTGGACATCCCGGTGGTCGGCATGGGGGGGATCACCCATCCTCGCGACGCCCTGGAATTCATCCTCGCCGGCTCGACCGCGGTCCAGGTGGGCACGGCGCTCTTCGCGAATCCCGCGCTGGCCGAGGCGTGCGTGGAGGAGATCGAGGGCTACCTGCGCCGCGCCGGGGCCGCCTCGGTCGCGGATCTGATCGGCGCCCTGGACGTGCCGCCGGAGCGCGGCTTGATCCGCGCGGGAAGAGCCGCGACCCCGCGGCAGCGAAGGGGAAGCGCCTCCTGAGCCAGAACCCGCTCCGCGACCGGATCATCGTCGCGCTCGACCGCCCGGATCTGGATTCGGCGCTGGCCCACGTCGATCGGATCGGCGAGGCCGCGTCGTGGTATAAAGTCGGGCTGGAGTTGTACGCCGCGGCCGGGCGTCCCGCCATCCAGGCGATCGCCGATCGCGGCAAGCGCGTCTTTCTGGATCTCAAGCTCCACGACATTCCGGCCACGGTCGGGAGAGCGATCCGGGCCCTGGAGGGGCTCCCGATCTCCCTCCTGACCGTGCACGCGGCCGGGGGGCCCGCGATGCTGCGCGCCGCGGCGGAAGCCGCGGGGGCGCTCCGCAGCCGCCCGCGCGTCCTGGGCGTCACGATGCTCACGAGCCTCGACGGGTCGGAGTGTCCTTCGCTCTGGAATCCCAAGACGGATCTCGAGGAGAAGGTGCTCGCGCTGGCCGGCGCGTGCGAGGAGGCGGGTCTGGCCGGCGTCATCGCCTCGCCGCTCGAGCTGATCCCGCTTCGCCTCGAGCACGAGCCGCCGTTTCTGATCGTGACCCCCGGAATCCGCGGGCCCGGGGACAGCGCGGGGGACCAGAAGCGGACCCTCTCCCTGGCGGAGGCGTTTCAACGCGGCGCCGACTTCGTGGTCGTGGGGCGTCCGATTCTCGAGGCGCCGGACCCGCGCGCCGTGCTGGCCGCGTACGAAGCAGCGCTATCGCAACTCTCTAGTGAAAGGACCGGGTCA
>DASQBE010000249.1:0-1940 GCA_035635355.1 Binatia bacterium
TGCACCCGCAGATCGTCCGAGACGGGCCCGGCGCCTGTCCCCTTTGCGGGATGGCCCTCGAGCCCATGGGCACAGCACCCGAGGATGATTCGGAGCTGCGCGACATGTCGCGAAGGCTCTGGGTCGCGGCCCTTCTCGTCGTGCCCCTTCTCCTCCTCGACATGGGCTCGATGATCGCGGCGCCGCGGGCGCGCGCGCTCCTCGAGCTTCTCCTCGCCACGCCCATCTGCGTCTGGGCCGCGTGGCCGTTCTATGTCCGGGCGGTGGATTCGGCTCGTCACCGAAGCCCCAACATGTTCACGCTGATCGGCCTCGGCGTCTTCACCTCGTACGGGACCAGCGTGCTCGCGACACTCTGGCCCCGGATCTTCCCGGCCTCCTTCCGGGAGGCGTCCGGCCAGGTGCCCGTGTACTTCGAGGCGGCCGGGGTCATCGTGACGCTGGTGCTCCTCGGGCAGGTGCTGGAGCTCAGGGCCCGGCGGCGCACCCGCGACGCGATCCGCCTTCTCCTCGGGCTCAACCCCACCACGGCGAGACGGATCGGCCCCGGGGGCGAGGAAGAGGACGTCCCGCTGGGGTCGGTGGCCGTCGGGGACCGCGTGCGGGTGCGGCCGGGTGAGAAAATCCCGGTGGACGGGGTCGTGCTCGAGGGCCTGAGCCAGGTGGACGAGTCGATGATCTCGGGAGAGCCGCTGCCCGTCGAGAAGGGACCGCGGGGCGGCGTGATCGGAGGCACGGTGAATCAGACCGGATCCTTCGTCATGCGCGCGGAACGGGTGGGGCACGAGACCCTCCTCGCGCGCATCGTCGTGATGGTCGGCGAGGCCCAGCGAAGCCGGGCGCCCATCCAGAAGCTCGCGGACCGCGTGGCGGCGTCCTTCGTCCCCGCCGTCATCCTGATCGCCGCGATCACGCTCCTGGCCTGGGCCCTGTGGGGTCCCGAGCCTCGATGGGCGCACGCCGTCGTGAACGCGGTCGCGGTGCTCATCATCGCCTGCCCGTGCGCGCTGGGCCTCGCGACCCCCATGTCGATCATGGTGGCCACCGGGCGAGGCGCGCGGATGGGGATCCTGTTCCGCAACGCCGAATCGATCGAGGCGATGCGTGGGGTGGACACCCTCGTCATCGACAAGACCGGGACCTTGACCGAGGGGAAACCGCGTCTCGTCACGGTCCGATCGCGCAGCGCCGGGGGCGAGACCGCCCTTCTCCGCGATGCCGCGGCGCTGGAGCGCCTGAGCTCCCATCCGATCGCCGCGGCCATCCTCGAGGGTGCGCGGATCCGCGGGGTCTCTCCGGGCGAGGCCGTGGGCTTCGCGAGCGTGACGGGGAGCGGCGTGCGCGGCACGGTGGACGGGCGCGTGGTGGCGGTGGGGAATCGGGCGCTCCTCGGGGGAGGGGGATCGGATCCCGACTCGCTCGACCGGGAGGCGGACGCCCTGCGGGAGACGGGGCAGACCGCGATGTTCGTCTCCGTGGATGGCGCCTGGAGCGGGCTCCTCGGCGTGGCGGATCCCGTGAAGCCGAGCGCCAGGGAAGCGATCCGGGCGCTCCACCGCGAGGGAATCCGCGTGATCATGGCCACCGGCGACAACCGGGTCACCGCGAACGCGGTCGCGCGCGAGCTGGGAATCGACGAAGTCCTGGCCGAGGTTTCGCCCGAGCAGAAGGTCGAGATCGTGAAGCGCCTCCAGAGGGAAGGGCGCATCGTGGCCATGGCGGGAGACGGCATCAACGACGCGCCGGCGCTCGCCCAGGCGCAGGTCGGGATCGCCATGGGCACCGGGACCGACATCGCGATGGAGAGCGCCGACATCACGCTCGTTCGCGGGGACCTCCTGGGCATCGTTCGCGCGCGCCGCTTGAGCCGGAAGGCCGTGGCGAACATCCGGCAAAATCTCTTCTTCGCGTTCGTCTACAACACGCTGGGCGTGCCCATC
>DASQBE010000250.1:0-10234 GCA_035635355.1 Binatia bacterium
TGGGCGGACTTCTCGCCGCGGTCGTGGCGGCGGCGGCCGCGCGCCTCTGGTTCGCGTCGTATCTTTCCTGGGGCGCGGCGCTGGTCCTGGGGGTCCTGGTCGGCGTGTTCGCGCAGCTCGGCGACCTGGTGGAATCGCTCCTCAAGCGGGACGCGGAGACGAAGGAATCCTCGAGCTTGATTCCGGGGCACGGAGGCGTGCTGGACCGGTTCGACAGCCTCCTCTTCGCGGCGCCTCTCGTCTACTACTACCTGGTCGGAGCGGTGTTCGGACGATGACCCGGGTCGCGCTCCTCGGCGCCACAGGCTCGATCGGATCGGCGGCTCTGGACCTGGCTCGCGCGTTCCCGGATCGGATCCGGCTCGTGTCGCTGGCCGCCCGCAGCAACGACGCGGCGTTGATCCGCGCGGCCGAGGCGCTGGGCGTGCGCCGGATCGCGCTGGTGGATCCGGAGGCGGCCCGCAGGGCGCGCGCCGCATGGCGCGGCGAGGTGCTCGAAGGGGAAGAGGCGCTGGTCACGCTCTCGGAAGAGGACGGGGTGGACGTCGTGGTGAACGCGGTGGTGGGGAGCATCGGGCTCCTTCCCACCGTCGCGGCCCTCTCCCGCGGGAAGCGGGTGGCGCTCGCGAACAAGGAATCGGTGGTCCTGGCGGGCGAGCTCCTCACGGCGATCGCGAAGCGCTCCGGCGGGACCATGATCCCGGTGGATTCCGAGCACAGCGGGGTGTTCCAGTGCCTGGCGGGGCGCCCCGTATCCGACGTGCGGCGGGTGACGCTCACCGCCTCGGGCGGCCCCTTCCTGCGACGCGACCCGGCCACCATTCCGGGCGCCACGCCGGAGGAGGTGCTCCAGCACCCGACCTGGTCGATGGGGGAGCGCATCACCGTGGACTGCGCGACCCTGATCAACAAGGGGTTCGAGGTCATCGAGGCGCGCTGGCTCTTCGGGCTCCCGCCCGATCGGCTCGACGTGGTCATCCACCCGCAATCCATCGTGCACGCGCTCGTCGAGTTCACGGACGGCTCGGTCCTGGCCCAGCTCTCGACGCCGGACATGAGATTTCCCCTCCTCTACGCGCTGAGCCATCCGGAGCGCTGGACGTCGGACCTCCCGAGGCTCGACCTACCAGATTTGGCGGCGCTCTCCTTCGAGCGCCCCGATCCCGCGCGGTGCCCCGGGCTTCTGCTGGCGCGCCGGGCGCTCGACTCCGGGGGTGTGGCGCCCGCCGTCCTGAACGCGGCGGACGAGGAGGCGGTGCGGCTCTTCCTCGGCCGGAAGATCCGCTTCGGCGATCTCATGCCGCTCGTGGACGAGGTGCTGAGCGCGCACCGGCCCGGGACCGATCCGCTCACCCTCGAGTCGATCTTGCGCGCCGACGCGTGGGCCCGCGGGCGCCTTCACGAGGCGGCCGCGCCGATGACGCGCGGATGAGCGCCGCGCGCCGTCCCGTCCAGGCTCCGCCCTCGCGCGAGGCGCTCCTCGCCCTCGTCGACCGGTTCCGGCGGCGCAAGGTGGTGGTGATCGGAGACCTCGTGCTGGACGAATACTGGGTGGGGCGATCGTCCCGGATCTCGCGCGAGGCGCCGGTTCTCATTCTCGAGCACGAGGGGGACCGCCACGTGCCCGGCGGCGCCGCGAACGCGGCCATGAACGTGCGCGCCCTGGGGGGATCGGCGCTCGTGGTCGGGCGGCTGGGCGGCGATCCCGCCGGGATCGCGCTGGCGCGCGCCCTGCGCAGGAACGGGCTCCCGACCACGTGGGTCTTCCGGGACAAGGGCGGCGGCACCATCGTGAAGACCCGCGTCCTCGCGGGCTCCAGCCACGCCGCGCGCCAGCAGATCGTCCGGTTGGATCGCGGGCGCCTGGAGCCGCTCTCGCGGGGGGCGGAGCGAGCGCTCACGAGCGCCGCGCGAACCGCGACGCGGCGGGCCGACGCGGTGCTCCTCTCCGACTACGGCTACGGCGTGCTGAGCCCCAGGTTGAGACGCGCGGCCCTCGCGAACGCGCGGCGCGCCGAAGTCCCGGTGGTGGTCGACTCCCGCTACGCCCTGACCTCGTATCGGGGCGCCACTCTGCTCACCCCGAACGAGCACGAGGTCGCGGAGGCGATGCATCTGACCTCCCTCCGGCCTTCCGCGCTGAAGCGCGCGGGAGAATCGCTGGTGAACGGCGGTGGCGTGAAATCGGTTTGGATCACGCGCGGGAGCGACGGGATGATGCTCTTCACGCGGGGGATTCGCCCGGTCGGGCTCTCCATCGTAGGCTCCTCGGACGTGGCGGACGTGACCGGAGCCGGTGACGCGGTCTCCGCGACCGCGGCTCTGGCGCTGGCCGCGGGCGCGACGCAGCTCGAGGCGGCGATGCTGGCCACCTACGCCGCCTCGGTCGTGGTCATGAAGCGCGGGACCGCGACCGTGAGCCGCGAGGAGCTGCGCTCGGCCATTCGCGCGCAGGCGGCCCCGCGGATCAGCGCGTGAAGCCGCCGGAGGAGAAGATCGTGGCGGTCGCGGCGCTGGAGGCGCGGCTCGCGCGGGCGCCGGGGAAGCGTCAGGGGCTCGTGCTCGCGAACGGCATCTTCGACCTCTTCCATGTCGGGCACGTGCGCTACCTCGAGGGCGCGAAGCGGGAGGGAACGAGCCTCCTCGTCGCGCTGAATTCCGACGCCTCGGCGCGGCGGCTGAAAGGGGAGGGCCGTCCCCTCCTGCCGCTCGCGGAGCGGATGGAGATCGTGGCCGCGCTTCAGTGCGTGGATTGGGTGACGTCCTTCGAGGAGGATTCCGTGGAGGCCCTGCTCGGCCGCATCCTCCCCGCGGCGCACGCCAAGGGGACCGACTACACGGTGGAGAGCGTGCCGGAGCGCGCCGCGGCGGCCTCGCTCGGGATCCGCACGGTGATCGTGGGTGATCCGAAGCGGCACGCCACGAGCGATCTCATCGATCGCATCCGGCGATGAATCCCACCCCTCCGCGCCGCGTGCTGGTCACCCGGCTCCGGCGGATCGGGGATGCGATCCTGTCGCTCCCGGTGCTCGACGCCCTGCGCGAGAGCTTCCCCGAGTGCTCGATCGATTTCCTGGCGGAGGAAGGCCCCGCGCAGGCGGCGCTGGGGCATCCCGCCGTCGATCAGGTGCTCGTGCTCCGCCCGACGCTTCGTTCGCTCCTGCCCGCGCCCCCCGGGATGCTCTGGAGGCTCAGGGGCCGGGGCTACGACTGGGTGATCGATCTCTACGGCAACCCGAGGAGCGCCCTCCTCGCGGCCTGGACCGGCGCCCCGGTCCGGGTCGGCCCCGCCCGGCGCGGACGGCGCCACCTGTACACGCATCCGGTGCCGTCCTCCGCCGAACCGCTCTCGGCGGTGGCGCACCATCTCCGCTCGCTCGAGACCCTGGGGCTCTCGCCCGGCCGCGGCGCGCCGCGCATCGCCCTCAGCGAGCTCGAGCGCGCCGAGGGGCGCGCCCGACTCGATCGAGCGCTTCCCCGAGGCACGCCGCGCGTGGGCCTCCATCCCGGGAACCGGTGGCCCGCGAAGCGCTGGCCCGAGGCGCGGTTCGTGGCACTCGCGCGAGCGATCCGGCGTGCCGACGCGCGGGTCGTGGTGCTCGGCGGGCCCGGCGAAGAGGGCCTCGCGCGCCGCGTCGCGTCGGGTGCCAAGGCGGGCGAAGACGCGCCCGTCCTGGCGGGCTTTCCGCTCCGCGAATCGTGGAGCGTGATCGCCGCGCTGGACGCGCTCGTCACGGTGGACGGGAGCCCGGTCCACGCGGGCCCGGCCGTGGGAACTCCGACGGTCGGAATCCTGGGTCCCACCGAGCCCGAGATCTGGTTTCCCTACGGCCCCGACGAGGGGCACCAGCTCCTCTCGCGCGAGATCTGGTGCCGTCCCTGCCATCGGCACGAGTGCGCCCGGATGGATTGCCTCGACTGGATCAGCGTGGGGGACGCCCTCCGGGCGGTGCGCCGCGCGCTGGCGCACGGAGGAGGTGTCCGTGCGACCGCCTGACGCGGTCGCGCCGGATTTGTCCTCGGTGCGGCGCGTGCTCGTCCTTCGTCATCGGGCCGCGGGGGACCTGCTCCTCGCCACGCCCGCGCTCCGCGCGCTCCGCGCGGGGTTGCCCCGGGCCGAGATCGACGTTCTGGTCTCGCGCGGCACCGAAGGGCTCCTTCGCGGCAATCCCGACGTGGACTCCGTCCTCACGCTGGACCGGCGCTCGATCTGGTCCCAGGGAGCGCGGTACGCGCGGCTCCTGCGCGGAGGCTACGACCTCGTGCTCGACATGGTCAGCAATCCTCGCAGCGCCCTGATGACCGCGATGACCCGCGCGCCCATCCGGGTGGGATTCGACATCCCGGGGCGGCGCGGCGCGTACACCGCTCGCGTTCCTCGTGAGCCGCTGGGCCCGGATGGCCCCGTGGTGCGCTACGCGCCCGAGGCCTCGCTCGACCTGGTGCGCGCGATCGGCCTGGCGCCCCGCGGGCTCTCGCTCACCCTTTCCGTGTCTCCGGAGGCGAGGGCGCGCATGGATGCCTGGCTTCGGGATTCCGCCCTCGGAGCGAGGCCCTTGGCCGCGTGCCTTCCCTCGGGAACGTGGCCCGCGAAGACCTGGCTCCCGGAGCGGTTCGCGGGGGTGATGGATTCCTTGCACGAGCGCGCCGACGCCCTGTGGCTCTGGGGGCCGGGCGAGGAGGCGCTCGCCAAGGAATGCGCCGCGCGCATGAAGAACCCATCGATCCTGGGTCCCCGCGCCGGGTGGGAGGACCTGGCGGCGCTCCTTTCGCGCTGCGCGCTCCTCGTGAGCAACGATTCCGGTCCCAAGCATCTCGCGGTCGCGCTCGGGGTTCCCACCGTGACGGTCTTCGGGCCCACGCATCCCGGCGCCTGGCAGCCGCCCTCGGGACCGCACGCGGTGGTCGAGGCGCGCGGGCTCACGTGCCTGCACTGCAACCACACGGAGTGTCCGCTCCCGGGGGATCGCCGCATGCGATGCATGAGCGACGTCACGGTGGCGATGGTGGCCGAGGCCTGCCGGGCGCACCTGGGGGCGAAGGCCGGGAGCGCCGCGTGAGCGCACGCGAGCCCGTGAGCGCGCTGGTGACCACGAAGAACGAGGAGCGCACCCTCCGCGCCTGCCTCGAGTCGATCCGCTGGGCGGACGAGGTGGTGGTGGTGGACTCCGGGAGCACCGACGGGACCCTCGCGATCGCGCGCTCGATCGCCGACCGCGTGCTGGAGCACCCCTACGAGAACCCTGCGGCCCAGAAGAACTGGGCGCTGCCGCAGCTCGCGCACGTCTGGACCCTGATCCTGGACGCCGACGAGCGCGTCACGCCGGCCCTGCGCCACGAGATCGAATCGGTGCTGGCGGATCCCGGCCGGCGCGACGGGTACTGGATCCGGCGCGAGAACTACTTCTACGGAAAACCCATCCGGTCCGCGGGATGGCAGCGGGACCGGGTGCTCCGTCTCTTCGATAGGCGGAAAGGCGCCTACCGTCCCGTGCTCGTGCACGAGGAGGTGGAGCTCCGGGGGCGCGCGGACCGCCTCGAGGGAACCCTGGCGCACGAGCCCTACCGCGATCTGGACCAGTATTTCGAGAAATGGAGCCGGTACTCCCGCTGGTCCGCCGAGGAGCTGAGCCGCCGCGGGGTTCGGGGCTCGTGGCTCCGCCTCCTCGTCCGGCCGTGGCTTCGATTCGTCCGCATGTATGTCCTCGAGGGCGGATTCCGCGAGGGGCGGCGCGGCATCGTGCTCTGCTGGCTCGCGGCCTTCTCGGTGTTCACGAAGTACGCCCGACGCTGGGAGGGCGAGATGAGGGACGCGGGGCGGTGAGGGTCGCGCTCTTCGGCGCCTACGATCCGGGCTACCCGCGCACGCGGGTGCTCCAGGAGGGCCTGGAGGCGCGGGGCGCCGAGGTGCTCCCGATCCGCGCACGTCCGGGGGCGCCCCCCGGGATCCGCGAGCTCACGCTCTGTCTTCAATGGGTGCGGAACGCGCGCAAGCTCGACGCCGTGCTGGTGCCCTCCTTCGGCCATCGCGACATTCCGCTCGCCGGCCTGCTGGGGCGCGCGGCGGACTCCCCGGTGCTCTTCGACCCGCTCGTCTCTCGGTGGGACACTCAGGTCCTGGACATGGGCCGGGTCAAGAAGGGGAGCATGAGCGAGCGGCGCGTGCGCTGGAGCGACCGCATCGCGCTCTCGCTCGCGGACATGGTGCTCTGCGACACGTGGGAGCACGGGGATTTCTATTCGAGCGAGTTCGGAATCGCCCGGAAGAAGATGAGCCGCGTCCCGGTGGGCGCCGACCGGTTCGCGTTCGACCTCGGGGAGCGCCGGGCCAAGGCGCCCCGGACGGGCCCGCTCGACGTCGTCTATCTGGGGGGCTACCTTCCGCTCCACGGGCTCCCCGCGATCGTGGACGCCGCGACGGAACTCCTGAGACAGTACGGGCCGCGTTTCGCGACCTTCACGCTGATCGGCGGCGGCATGATGCTCCCCCGCGTGGAGCGGGACGTGGCCGCCCGCGGATTGCAGAACGTCCGGCTCCTCCCGCGGATGCCCTACGACGAGGCGATGACGCGGCTCGCGCGCGCCGACATCGGTCTCGGAATCTTCGGCACCAGCGCCAAGTCGGGCCGCGTCGTGCCGCACAAGGTGTTTCAATCGATGGCCCTCGGCGTGCCCACGATCACGCGCCGGTCCGCCGCGATCGCCGAATTCTTCCGCGACGAGGAGCACCTGGTGCTGGTTCCCGCGGGCGATGGCCCGGCGCTCGCGCGCGCCATCGAGTCGCTGGCCGAGGATCCGGAGCGGCGGGAGCGGATCGGCGAGGGCGGGCGCGCGGCGGCCCTGGCGCAGGCCTCCCCGGCCCGGATCGGGGATCTCCTGGTGGAAGCCATCCATCGCTCCCGCGAGGCGACCGCGCCCGGCGCGCGCCGGTGATCCGGATCCTCCACGTCGATTCGGAGCGCCCCTGGCGGGGCGGACAAAACCAGGTCCTGCTCCTGATGCGCCGTCAGCGGGCGCGCGGCCAGGAGCCCCACCTCGCGGCGCCGCCCGACGGGGCGCTCTCGTCGCGCGCGGCCGCGGAAGGGTTCGCGGTCCATCCGGTGGCCATGCGCGGCACCTGGGACGTGGCCTCGGTGCTGGCGCTCGCGTCGCTCCTTCGCTCGCTCCGGCCCGAGGTCGTGCACTGGCACGCGGCGCGAGCCCACGCGATCGGCGCCATGGCCTCGCTCCTCGAGCCCGGCCCGGTCCGCGTGCTCTCCCGCCGGGTCGTGTTCCCGGTGCGCCGCTCGATCGGGAGCCGGCTCCTCTATGCGCTTCCCGTGGACCGCATCGCCGCGATCTCGGGCGCGGTTCGGGACGCGCTGGTCCAGAGCGGGGTGGATGTCCGGATTATCGACGTCGTGCCGAGCGGCATCGATCCCTCGCCGGACCCCGATGCGAAGAGCCGCTCGGAGCTGCGCCGGAGCCTCGGGTGCGGAGAGGAGGACGTGGTCGGGATCGCGGTCTCGGCCCTCGCCCCCGGGAAGGGCCACGAGGATCTGCTGCAGGCGGCGTCCGCCGCGGAACGAAGCCGCGGGCTCAAGCTCTGGCTCGCGGGCGAGGGTCCGCTCCTGGCCCCGCTCCGGGCGGAAGCGCGCGCGCTCGGCCTCGAACCCAGCATTCAGTTCCTGGGGTTTCGTACCGATATTCAATCGTTGCTCCACGCCGCGGATTTCTTCTGTCTGGCCACGCAATCCGAGGGACTTGGCTCCTCCATTCTCGAGGCGATGTCCGCCGGGTTGCCGGTCGTGGCAACGCGCGTGGGCGGCGTCCCCGAGATCGTGGAGGACGGGGTGACCGGGATCCTCGTTCCCGGGTCGGATCCTGCCGCCCTCGCCATCGCCATGGCGCGAATGGCGGCGGACAGGGGTTTGAGGGAGACGATGGGGTCCCGGGGGAGGGAACGGGCGACCCATTTCAGCGCCGAGCGCACCGCGGAACTGACCGATCGGGTCTATGAGGCGGGGCGGCGCCGGCGCGGGCGCGCGGAGGGCCCGGGCGCCGGTTGACCCTGTAAATTCAACCTGTTAGAGTCACGCATTCGAAGCGTAACCGGCCTCGATGGCCGCGAGAAAGGTCCCCGGTTCCCCTATGCACGATTTCTGGACGATCGCTCTCTACGGCGCCATGGTCCTGGGCGCGCTGGTGTTCTTTCACGAGCTCGGACATTTCCTGGTGGCCAAGTGGCTGGGGGTCCGCGTTCTCTCCTTCTCGATCGGGATGGGTCCCCGGCTCTTCGGTTTCCAGAAGGGCGGCACCGACTACCGGATCTCGATCCTCCCCCTGGGCGGCTTCGTACGCATGGCCGGGGACAGCCCGGACGCGACGGATCGCGAGGGCAAGGCGTACGAATTCCTCGAGAAGCCCTGGTGGGCGCGGGCGCTGATCACGGCGGCGGGTCCGTTCGCGAACCTGCTTCTCGCGTTCCTGATCAACATCGGCGTCTACATGATCGGGGTCCGGACCCCCGACTTTCCGTCGACCGTGGGCCACGTGGCGCCGGAGTCGATCGTGCAGCGCGTCGGGTTGAAAGAGTGGGACCGCATCGAATCCCTGGACGGCCGCCCCGCGCGGACCATGCGCCAGCTCGCCACGGCGGTGGACCGCGTGGTGGGGGGGAAGGGCCCGGAGCAGGTCTCGATCACCGTGTCGCGCGGCATTAAGCGCGTCGACCTCCGCGTTCCGCGCCGCGAGGCGGCCCGCTTCGCCGAGGAGCTGGACTGGAATACCGGGACCGTCATCGGACGGGTCTTCCTCGGGCTGCCCGCGTATCAGGCCGGGCTCCGCGAGGGGGACGAGATCCTGAGCGTGGACGGGAAGCGGGTGGACAACTGGACCGACCTCTCCACACGGATCCGCCGGAGTCCCGACACGGCGCTGGATCTCGAGGTGCGTCGCGGCGCCAAGGTATTCCCGGTCACCGTGAAATCCACTCCGGACAGCGTGATCGGGATCTCGCTGCCCGAGACCATCACCAGCGTGGAGCGCTTCCCGATCACCGAGGCGGTGCCCCTCGGCGTGCGGCAGACCCTCTACGCGGCGGGACAGATCTATCAGGGCCTCTGGGGATTCGTGACGAACCCGGTCAAGCTCAGCTCCAGCGTCGCCGGGCCGATCGCCATCGCCCAGGTCGCGCGCGACCAGGCGCGGAGCGGACTGGACCAGCTCCTCTCCTTTGCTTCCTTCATCAGCGTCGCGCTGATGGCGATGAACCTCCTGCCGATCCCGATCCTGGACGGCGGCCACGTGCTGTTCGCGCTCCTGGAAGGAATCCGGCGTCGACCCCTCTCCTTCCGGACGCAGGCTGCGTTCCAGCGGGTCGGTCTCGCCGTCCTCGGCGGTCTCGTCATTTTCTCCTTCGCCAACGACCTCACACGCGTATCGCAGCGAAGGCGCGCCGAAGCGGACATCAACCGCCGGCTGAACCACAACGCCCCCGCGGACTCGGTTCCCGTTCCGGACGGCCGTTGATTCCGCCGGATTGAGGCGGCGCGACCCCACGATGCGCGGCGGGTCCGTCGCGAGGGTTCTCGTCGTCTCGTCGCTCGTCCTGGCTCTCGTTCCCGCCGCCTTCTCCTCCGCGCAGAAGCCGCTGGAATTCGAGAAGACGCGGGAAGTCCATCGCGTCGAGATCCACGGCAACCGAGCCTTCTCCACCCGGAAGCTTCGTGGATTCCTGCGCACCCGGGGCGAGTCGTTCTGGCGCCCCTGGCGCCATTCCCCCTACCGCTCCGACTTTCTCCGGTTCGACGGGGCCGCGTTGCAATCGTACTACCGGCGTCGCGGGTACCTCTCGGCGGAGGTCGACAGCATCCAGACCCAGCCGGTCCCCGCCAGCGACACGAAGGTGGACGTGAGCTTCTATCTCACCGAAGGGCCCCTGTCCCGCCTGACCGGCGTGGCCCT
The DNA here is from genome assembly GCA_035635355.1 of Binatia bacterium. Lineage (GTDB taxonomy): Bacteria > Eisenbacteria > RBG-16-71-46 > SZUA-252 > SZUA-252 > WS-7. Next base: position 9,946 of record DASQBE010000250.1, read on the forward strand.
CGAGGGAACGCCTCCGCTCCCGGAGCCCGAGGTGCGGAAGGTCCTGAAGCAGAAGCCGGGCGATCCCGTCGATATCGCGAAGCTGGAATTGGACCGGCTGGCGATCGAGGATCATTACGCGGACCTGGGGTACGCCGCGGTCCAGGTGCGTGACAGCCTCGAAGTGGACAGCGCCCGGGTCAACGTCGTCTATCGGATCGAGCCGGGGGTCGTGGCGCGGATGGGAAGGGTCGAGGTCGAGGGGCAGCGAAAGACCCGCGGGCGCGTGGTCACCCGCGAGCTGACCGTC
>DASQBE010000251.1:0-13223 GCA_035635355.1 Binatia bacterium
GGGCACGTCCCGTTGCGTGATGACGAGCGTCTTCAAGCTCGGACCAGGGCCCCGCACGCTCGCTCCGGATCCACGTTTCCGCCGGATACGATCGCGACGGTGAGCGCGCCCTCCGGGAGGCGCGCCTTCCCCGAGAGGAGGGCGGCGGTCGCCGCGGCGCCCGACCCCTCGACGTAGAGCTTGGCCCGGGTGAGGAGAAGCCCCATCGCGGCGACGATCTCTTCCTCCGTGACCGTGACGATCTCGTCCACGAGGCGCCGCGCGGCCTCGAGCGGAATCGCTCCGACGAACGGCGGGGTCATGCCGTCCGCCAGCGTGTTCGCGGGGCGGGCCACAGGAACCGGCTTCCCCGCCTCGAGCGCGGGCTTGAGACCGGGCCCGGCCTCCAGCTCCACGGCGATGACGCGGACCCTCGGCAGCACCGCCTTGATCGCGCACGCCACGCCGCACAGGAGGCCCCCGCCGCCGACCGGCACGAGGACCGCGGCCAGCTCCGGGGCCTCCTCCGCGATCTCCAGCCCCACCGTGCCGGCCCCGGCGAGCACGACCGGATCATCGAAGGGATGGACGAAGGTCGAGCCCCGGGCCTCTTTCTCCTCGTGGAGCTTGTCGAAGAGGGTGGCGCGGTCCGCGTGAAGGATCACCTCGGCCCCGTACCCTCGCACCGCGTCGAGCTTCGAGCGGGGCGCGTCCCGGGGCATGACGACCGCGCACGGCGCCTCCACCTGGCGGGCCGCCCAGGCCACCGCCTGGGCATGATTTCCGGCCGAGACCGTGATGAGGCCGCGGGTGCGCTCCGCGGCCGAGAGGCGGAGCACCTTGTTCAGGGCGCCGCGCGGCTTGAACGAGCCCGTCTTCTGGAAGTTCTCGCACTTGAGGAGGAGCCGCACGTGAGCACGCTCCCCGAGCGACGCCGACGAGAGGAGCGGCGTCCGATGCACGCGGCCGCGGATCCGCTCGGCGGCATCCCGGATGTCCGAAAGTTCGATCAGGTCCATGTTCGCCCAGGGGTTGGGAGAGGATCGGCGAAACCGCAAAGGGTAGCACAAGCCTCTTGCGGGAGAGGCGCCTCCGGTGCCATCGTCAATGCCTTCGACCCGAATCGCTTTGGCCCCGGAACCCTGGCCATGAGCTTTGGCTCACGCGGTCCATCGACGCTCCTTCTCTTCGCGGTCCTGGCGCTTGCCCCGGCGCGCGCGCAGGCCGGCGGGCCCATCCGGCTTCGCGTGGATCTCTCGGATGCCCCGCGACGGATGGTCCACGCGCGCCTCGATATTCCCGTCCGCCCCGGCCCGCTCACGCTCTTCTATCCCAAATGGATCCCCGGCGAGCATGGGCCCACGGGGCCGATCCAGAACCTGGCGGGCCTCACCCTGGCGGCGAAGGGGAAGGCGCTCCCGTGGGAACGGGACAAGGTGGAGATGTACGCGATCCATGTCGCCGTGCCCGAGGGGACCTCGACCCTCGACGTGTCTCTGGACTTCCTCCTCTCCGGCGACGAGCAGGGCTTCACCTTCGGCGCGTCCTCGACCTCGAATCTGGCCGTCCTGAGCTGGAACCAGGTCCTCCTCTATCCCACGGGCGTCCCGGTCGAGTCGTTGGTCTATGAGGCCTCCCTCAAGCTCCCGGCCGGGTGGGCGTACGGGACCGCGCTCCCCCTGGCGCGCGAGTCCGGGGGCTGGATCGACTTCAAGCCCGCGCCGCTCGTCACGCTCATCGATTCGCCGGTGAACGCCGGGCGCTATTTCCGGACGATCCATCTGGCGCCCGAGCTCGCCCCGCCGCACCTGCTCCATCTCGCGGGGGACAGCCGCGAGGCGGTCGACATCCCGCGCGAGGAGGAAGAGCACTATTCCAGGCTGATCCGCGAAGCCCAGGCGCTCTTCGGCGCGCACCACTACCGCGAGTACCACTTCCTCTACACGCTGAGCGACCACGTGCCCTTCTTCGGGCTGGAGCACCACGAGTCCAGCGACAACCGCGGGGCGGAGCGCTCGCTGATCGACGAGGACAAGGAGCTCCGGATGGCCGACCTCCTGTCGCACGAGTTCGCCCACTCCTGGAACGGCAAGTACCGGCGTCCCGCCGATCTGGCAACGCCGAACTACGAGGTGCCGATGCAGACCGACCTCCTCTGGGTCTACGAGGGCCTGACGCAGTATCTGGGCTGGGTCCTGGCCGCGCGGAGCGGGCTCCTGAACCCGGAGCAGGCGCGCGACTACCTCGCGGAGACCGCCGCCTACGAGGACCAGGAGCCGGGGCGGTCGTGGAGACCGCTCCTCGACACCGCGATCTCCGCCCAGTTCCTCTACGAGGCCGAGCGATCCTGGTCCGGCTGGCGGCGGACCGTGGACTTCTACGAGGAGAGCCTTCTCTTCTGGCTGGAGGCGGACGCGATCATCCGGTCCGAGAGCAAAGGGGAGCGATCCCTCGACGACTTCTGTAGGAGGTTCCACGGGAGCCCGAGCGGGCCGCCGACGGTGAAGCCGTACACGTTCGAGGACGTGGTGGCCGCGATGAACGAAGTCCAACCTCACGACTGGCGGAAGTTCTTCACGGAGCGAGTCAATGCCCTGCAGGCGCGTGCGCCGCTCGGCGGGATCACCCGGGGAGGATGGAGGCTCACGTACACGGATTCGGCTTCGGCCTACCATTCCAGCCTCGAGAAGGCGCGGAAGCGCTTCGATTTCCTGTATTCGCTCGGCCTCTATCTCGACGATCAGGGGGAAGTCATCGATGCCTGGCCCAAGAGCCCCGCCGTCCAGGCCGGCATCGTACCGGGAATGAAGCTGATCGCGGTGAACGGGAAACAGTGGACGGATGACGTCATGCGCGAGGCGATCCGCGCGGCCGCGCGATCCCATACTCCCATCGAGATCCTGACCAAGAACGGGGAGTTCTACACCACACACAAGGTGGACTATCGGGGAGGGGAGCGTTACCCGAAGCTGGTTCGCGTCGAAGCGTCGCCGGATCTCCTGGATCGCGACCTGGCCCCGCTGGTCCCGCCCGGGGGCGAGACCCAACACCGGCGCTAAGGGGTGTGGATCCTCCGCCGCGCGAAATCCACAGCCTTCCGTGCGGTCCAGAAGCCCAGGGCCGCGCCCGCCACGACGTCGCTCGACCAGTGCTCCCCGTCACGCAGCCGTGACCAGCCCACCAGCCCCGCCAGGGGATAGACCACGTAGGGCGCCCATCGGGCCGAAGTCTCCCTGTCGATGGCCGAGGCGATCCCGAAGGCGAGGGCGGTGTGTCCCGAGGGGAACGAGGAGTTTCCCGAGAAGGGCCGGACCACGTCCTGGTCGCCCGGCGTCTGGTAAGGCCGCGCGCGGCCCACGGCGATCTTCACCACGCTGACCGCGACGGATGCGGCGGCAGCTCCTTCCGCGATCCTCACGAGCGAGGCGGCGCGGTCGGAACGATGATCGAGGGCGTCGGCGACGCGAACGACGAGGAACGCGGGGACCCAGTAGGCCGGATTCCCGAGGCGCTCGCCGGCGTGCGAGGCACCCACGGCGAACGAGCCGTTGTTCTCCGGCGCCTCCTCGTCGGCCCAGCGGTCCAGACGCGTCGCCAGCGCGACCGAGGCCACGGTGGCGGCCGCGAACCAGGCGTCGCCGCGCGTGAAGAGGGGATGGTGCGATGTGGTGGTGTCGGCCCGCGCGGTGGAGACGGCGCTGGCGAGGGCGAGAACGGCGAGGAACGACGCGGTCGTCCTAATGCTCGGGATTCCCTTTCGCGGGGCCTTGCGCCATCCGCGTGTGGATCATCGCGGCGCAGCTGTCGCAGCCCTTGTTCGCGCGCCGCTTGACGAGCCAGCGCCGGAAGAGCCAGGCGCCGGCCGCCAGGGTGGCGAGCGCCGCGACCAGGTCCTGCCAGCCGGGGAGCGTCTTCACCCGAGCCCCAGCGCCTTTCCGCCCTGGAAGACCGCGAAGGACGCGATCCAGGCGAGCGCGTTCATCATCAGCACCATGAAGATGGGCCACCTCCAGGAGTTCGTCTCGCGGCGCACGACCGCGACCGTGGACATGCACTGGCACGCGAGCACGAAGAACACCATGAGGCTGACCGCCATGAGGGGCGAATACGCCCGCTCTCCCGTCTTGGGATTCTCGGCGTGGCGCAGCTTCTCCCGCAGCGAAACCGAGGTCTGATCCGCATCCCCCAGGTTGTAGACGGTGGCCATGGTGGAGACCATGACCTCGCGGGCGGCGAAGGAGGAGAGAAGCGCGATCCCGATCTTCCAATCGAATCCCAGCGGCGCGATCGCGGGCTCGATGAGACGTCCCGCGCGCCCCGCGAAGGAGTCGCGGAGCGAGACACCCGCGATCTGGTTCTGGATCTGGGCCGCCTCGGCTCGCAGCGCCTTCGTCTCCGCCTTGGCGCCAACGCCCAGGGCCGCGGAAGCCGCGGCGCCATGCTCCACGGCCTCGAGTCGCTTCTCCAGCGGCTTCACCTCCGCGTTCTTGGGATAGGACGCCAGGAACCAGAGCACGATGGAGACCGCCAGGATCACAGTCCCGGCCTTCTGCACGAAGAGCCCCGCGCGGTCGCGCACGGTGAGGATCACGGAGCGCCAGGACGGCACGCGATAGGGCGGCAGCTCCATGACGTAGAGCGGCCGGGGCCCCCGTAGGGCCGTACGCTTCAGCACCCAGGCCACGAGGACCGCGGCCAGAATCCCCATCATGTAGAGCGAGAAGAGCACGAGGCCCGGGAGGCTGAGGAAGCCGAGCACCATGCGATTCGGGATGAACGCGCCGATCAGGAGGGCATACACGGGCAGCCTCGCGCTGCACGACATGAAGGGCGCGATGAGGATCGTCGTGAGCCGGTCGCGGCGGTTGTCGATGGTCCGGGTGGCCATGATGCCGGGGATGGCGCACGCGAACGACGACAGGAGCGGGATGAAGGCGCGCCCCGAGAGCCCGACGCCGCGCATGAGGCGGTCCATGATGAAGGCCGCCCGGGCCAGATACCCCGAGTCCTCCATCAGCGCGATGAACAGGAAGAGGATCGCGATCTGCGGCACGAACGTCACGACGGCGCCGACCCCCGCGATCGCCCCGTCCACGACCAGCGACCGGATGGGCCCCGCGGGCAGGAGCGGCGCCAGGACGCGGCCCAGGGCGTTCACGCCGGCGTCGATCGCGTTCATGATCGGGGTGGCCCAGAGGAACATGGATTGGAAGATCACGGCCATCAGCGCGGCGAAGAGGATCGGTCCCAGCACCCGGTGCGTGAGCACGCGGTCGATGCGCTCGCGCACGGAGGTCTCGGGCTTGAGCCGGAGCGTGGAGCGCCGGATCAGGTCCTCGATGGTCCGGTAGTGCCCGATGGGCTCGTGCGAGCGCCATTCCGGGATTTCCTCGTCCAGGCTCGCGCGAAGCGACAGCACCTCGCGGCGCAGAGGGTGCGGCACCGCGCGCATGAGCGAATCGTCCTCCCCCTCGTCGAGGAGGAGGGCCATCGCGACATGGAAGCGGCTCAGGGAAGCAAGCGGCCCCGTGATCGGGAGCATCCGCGTCAGCGGATCGGCGGCCGCGCGCAGCGGCTCCGGAAGCGTGCGCGTCACCGCGCGCGGCGGGGCCACCTCGCTGTCCATCGCGAGGAGCAGCTCACGCATCCCGCTCCCGGTGCGCCCCGAGATGGGAATCACCGGCGCGCCGAAGGCCCGCGCGAGGAGCGCCGCGTCGACCTCCAACCCCTCCTCCTTCGCCGTGTCCATCATGTTGAGCGCGATCACGACCGGCCGGCCGATCTCGATGAGCTGCATGCAGAGGTAGAGCTGCCGGTCCAGGCAGGTGGAATCGAGAACCAGGAGGGTGAGGTCGGGGAGTGGCGTCGAAGCCTGCACGCCCAGAAGAACGTCCCGCACGACCACCTCGTCGGGGGAGCCCGGGCGGAGGCTGTACGTGCCCGGGAGATCCAGCACCTCCACGGTGCGGCCGGAGGGAAGCGGCACGAAGCCAGCCTTCTTCTCCACGGTCACACCCGGGTAATTGGCGACCTTCTGCCGCAACCCGGTGAGCTTGTTGAAGAGGGTGGATTTCCCGCAGTTGGGGCCGCCGGCGATGGCGATCAATTTGCGCCGGGTGCGGCGGCCGTGCTCCGGGTGGCGCCCCGGCTCCTGAAGCGTCAGCGGGGCGGTCGCGAGATCAGATGGGATCGACATCGATGCGGTCTGCCTCCGAATTCCGGATGGAAAAGTGGGTGCCGCGAAGCCTCAGCTCGATCGGGTCGCCCATCGGGGCGCGCCGGACGAGCGTGACCGTGGTTCCCGGAACGAACCCGAGCTCCATGAGGCGGTGGAGAAGCTCCGGCGCTCCGGAGACCCGCCGAACGACGGCGCGGGCTCCCGCCTCGAGCTCGCCCAGCTTCCGGGTCGCGCCGCGCGCCTGACGGCTGGGGCGAGGGGTCATTCGGCCACCCCGTCCCCCATCTTACCCGCGAGCCCCGGAAACGTTTCCGCGAGACAGCGTCCGCTCTTGCACACCGGGCACTGCGAGGCGGCTTCCTTGTTGGCGCACCGGTGCTGGTACGCGCGGAAGGCGTCGCGGAAGCGCTCGGCGGTGGGGTCATCGGATCCGATGAACGCGGTCAGCCGGAGGAACTGGATCATGGACTCGGGCCCGACCAGGTGCTCGATCATGCACGCGTCCTCGTAGGCGACCTCTTCGGGGACGCGAAGGATGTGGGTGAAGAACATCGTGAGGACCTGCCTGTTGCCCTCGGTTTGCCGCGCGAGGCGACGCCCATCCTCGGTCAATTCGACGCACCCGTAGGGCTCGTGCGTCACCAGCCCACGAGAGCATAGCGAGCGAAGCATGCCGGTGACGCCGCTCTTGGATACCCCCAGGCGATCGGCGATGTCCCCGACACGGGCATGCCCCTTCTCCTCCTTGAGGCCGGCCACAGCCTGCAGGTAATGGGCCATGGAGTGCGTCAACTCTTTGCCGCTGAATCGCTTCCAGATCTCCATGGGCGCCTCCCGGGTCTCGGCACAGCATGCTGAATAAAGTTCAGCATGCTTAATATCGGATATTGGCGCGCCGAGTCAAGGGGATTTAGGGGAGAGAGCTCGCTCGCGTCTCGTGAGGGAGGCGGCGAAGAGGTGCGTCGCGTATCCTGCCGGGATCGTGCACCCCCTAGCCCTCCCGACGCTCCTCGCCCTGATCGCGGCCGCCTTCTTCGCGGGCGCGGTGGACGCCATCGGCGGCGGCGGGGGGCTCATCATGGTCCCGGCCCTGCTCGCGGCCGGGCTTCCACCCCAGCTGGCCCTCGGCACCAACAAGGGGCAATCCGTGTTCGGGTCCCTGACGGCCCTCATTCGCTTCGCTCGCGGGGGATTGGTGGACGGGCGCGTGGCGCGTGTCACCTTCCCGGCCGCGTTCCTGGGGGCCCTGGGCGGATCGGCGCTGGTGCTGGTTCTGAAGCCCGAGGTGCTGCGCCCGGTGGTGCTCGTGCTCCTGGTGGCCGCGGCGGTACTGGTCACGGTCATGAGGCCGCGCTCGAGCGAGGGAGCCCGACCCGCGAGGGCAGGGGTGTTGCCGATCGCCGGCACGATCGCGGTCCTCGTCGGGGCGTACGACGGGTTCTTCGGTCCGGGCTCCGGGACCTTCTACATCGCCGGATTCGTCGGGCTCCTGGGACTCTCGATGGCGCGAGCCAGCGCGGACGCCAAGGTGGCCAACTTCGCCTCGAACCTCGCGGCCGCCGCTCTCTTCGCCCAGCGCGGCGTGATCGTGTGGGCGATCGCGCTCCCCCTGGCGGGCGGTCAGATCCTGGGAGGTTTCCTCGGCGCGCACCTCGCCGTGCGCCGCGGGGATCGCCTGGTTCGCGCCGTGGTGCTCGCGGTCGTGCTCGCGCTCGTCCTCAAGGTCGGGCGCGATCTGTACCTGGCAAGATAGGGAAGGGCAGGAGTACCCTCCGTTCGTGACGAGGCGAGCGCGCAAACGCCCCGGCGCACAGCCGGGACCAGCCCCGCGAGCTCAGGCGAGGCCCACGCCGAGCGGACCCCGCGTTCCGGCGGCGCGGATGTCCATCGCTCTAGCAGGCGCTGCTGTGTTCGTGTGCGCCTGCGCTGCGTTCTGGCCTACGCTGACCTATACCTTCCTCAACTGGGACGACCCCGTTTACATCCTCAAGAATCCCTGGATCGACGCCCTTACGTGGGAGAATGTCCGCGCGGTCTTCGCCACTCCATATTTTCTGAACTACCTTCCCCTCCACCTCCTCTCCTACATGTTCGATCACGCGCTCTGGGGGTTCAATCCGCGGGGCTACCACTTGAGCTCCGTCCTGCTCCACGGGTTGAACAGCGTTCTCTGCCTCGCGGTCGGCCGGCGGCTGAGCGGCAGTCTCGCCGTCGGGTTGGTGGCCGCGCTCTTCTTCGCCGTTCATCCCTCCCACGTCGAAGCGGTGGTCTGGATCTCCAGTCGGAAGGAAGTGCTGTCGACGACGTTCATGCTCTTGTCTCTGCTGGCCTATCTCCACGCGCGTCGAGGGAAAGCGCTCCGACCCATTCCCTATCTCGCGTCGGTGATCTTCTTCCTCATGGGCATGCTGTCGAAGGTGAGCGTCGTGGTCCTGCCGGCGTTTCTCCTTCTGCTGGATTGGATGCCGGGGCGGCGCGTAGATCGCGGGAGCGGGCCTTCGTTGCTTCAATCCTTGACGAGCAAGGTGCCGTACGGGATCGCGAGCGTGATCCTGATCCTGGTGAATCTCCACGTTCAAGTGACGGCCGACAATCCCTACGTGCACGACCCGCTCCATTACTTTGGGGTGAAGGGACACGCCCTCTGGAACTACCTGGGTCTTCTGGGGGGGATGACCGGAAGACCGGATTACGATGTTCCCGGCCTCGGGAACGGCGCTGCGGGGCTCTTTCTCAATCTCGCCGGGCTGCTCGTTCTTCCCGCCGCCGCGTGGGTTTTCCTCCGCATGAAGCGCCGCACCGAGTTTCTCGGCTTGAGCTGGGCGTTCCTAGGGCTTCTTCCCGCGATCCTGTTCCCGCTCATGACCTATATGGCGGACCGTTACCTGTACGCGCCCTCCCTCGGATTCTGCTGGGCGCTCGCGGCGGTCGTCGTCGGTTTGGGCCGGTTGGATCGTTTCCCGCGCCTGGATTGGAAGGGTATCGCGGCCGTTGCAACGACGTTGGCGATCGCCCTGGGATTCACGCTCCAGACCCTTCGTTACTCGGCTGTGTGGAAGAGCTCCGAGTCACTATGGAGTTACGCGATTACGAAGAGCCAGGATTACCGAGTCTTCAACAACCTGGGCGCCGAGTGGATCATCCAGAAACGATGGGCGGAAGCCGAGAAACTGTTGAAGAGGGCCGCCAAAGTCGAGAACATCACCACGTACCAAAGCCTGGGCGTGCTCTATAACGCAACTCATCGGTATGACGAAGCCCTGAAGGCGACGGATCGAGCCCTCGAGATTCTCTCGAGGCAGAAACCCATCCCCGCTCTGTCGGCCGAGCTTCACTTCAACCGCGGTGCGATCCTCTGGGCTCAGGAGAAAGTGCCGGCGGCCGTCTCCGAATGGCGAACGGCGCTCCGCGAAGACCCACGGCACGCGCATGCGAAGGAGATGCTGGCGATCGCCGCCCGTCGCTTCTCAAAGGAGGTAGGGCCCGAGCAACACCCCGTGCAGGCCCCCGCCGCTACGGCCCCGTGAGCTTGAAGTCCGCGTGGATCCACGCGCGGGTGAAGCGCTTCTTCATCGCGACCGCCTCGGTCACCCGGCCACGCGCGCTCAGCGCGTTGGCCAGACCGTAGAGCGACCATCCGTTGTTGGGATAGCGCTTGAGATCCTCCCGGAACGCCGTCTCGGCGTCGGCCGGCTTTCCCGCCTTGAGGAGCGCTGACCCCAGCGCCTGGCGCGTGGGGTAGTACCACCCCGGCGGCTCGTCGTAGTGGAGCGAGTCCTCGGCGGCAACCGCGCCGCGGAGGCTCTCCACCGCCTCCTCGTAGCGCCCGGCCCGCATCGCCATCTCGCCGTCCAGCGCGTCCGTCGCGACCCGGAGGAGGGGTGCTGCGTGATTGAGCCCCTCCACCACGTCCGGGGAAATCGCCGCCGCGATCGCCGCCAGGCTGTCGCGCTCGGCGGCCGCCTCGTCGGGCTTTCCGGTCGCGGCCAGGGCCACGCCGCGCACGTAGTGCCACATGCCCGAGGTGTAGCGGAAGTCCGGCGGGGGCGCGGCCTCGGCCAGAATCTCCTCCCACTTCCCGAACCGCGCCAGCGCGTAGTAGGGAACCGGGAGCCAGAACTCCATCGGGGGCATCTGCCGCACCGCCTCGGGCGAGACGTGATCCGCCACGGTCCGCGCCATCCGGATCGCTTCCTTGCTCTCTCCCTCGAACGCCAGGGCCGCCCAGGCCATGTGCATGTTGTGGACGTAGTACATCATCGGATAGATGCCCTGGGGCTTCTCCGCCTCGATGTACGCGTGGTCCACCGCGATCGCCTTCCGGTTCAACACCTCTGCGTCGTGGTAGCGGCCCACCCGCATGTAGATGTGCGACGGCATGTGGACCAGGTGACCCGCGTTGGGGGCCAGCGCCGCCAGCCGGTTCGCGGCCAGGAGCGCGCGTCCGGGCGCGGGGGATTCCTCGACCGCGTGGAGCAGGAGGTGGATCGCGCCCGCGTGCGAGGGATTCTTCTTGAGCACGCGGTCGAGCGCTGTGATGGCGTCCTGAACGCCCGCCTCGGGCTTGCCGTCGTTCGTCCACCAGTCCCAGGGCGTCACGTCGAGGAGCGCCTCGGCATAGATCGTCGAGGCGTCCGGGTCGGTCGGATATTTCGCGGCCAGATCCCGCATCGCGTCCGCATAAGCCTGATCGAGCGCGTGCAGATCGGCCTTGGGATCGCCCGAGTAGCGCTTCGCCATCGCCTCGATCCAGGCGCGCTCCTTGGCCGTCGCCTTGGGCGCCAAGACCTTCGCCTTCTCGACCTCGGCGAGGGCTTCCTTCTCGCGGTCCGGGTCGACCGGGAAATTCACGTTCGGCCCGAGGGCGTAGGCGATCCCCCAGTGCGCCATCGCGCAGGAGGGATCGAGCCGGGCCGCCTCCCGGAACGCGCGGATCGCCTCGTCGTGGTTGAAGGCGTAGCAGAGGCGAAGCCCCTGGTCGAAATACTTCTGGGCGACGGGGGAACGTGTGGTGACCGCCATGTGCGCGGTCCCGAGCCCGGTCATGAGGGGAACCGCGCCCCCGGCGACGCCGGCCGCGCCGAGAAGGGTGACAAAACCGATGAGGGCGCCCGAAACCGTCCTGAGCCGTCGCATGGATCCACCTCCCTGGCCTCGCGTGTCTTTTCCAACCCGATCCGGTAAGATAGCTGCTTCGCCTCCCGTTCGCAAAGCTCGGAGACCCGTCGCCTCGTGGATCGTCTCTACCAGCTGCTCCAGAACCGGATCCAGGGCTCCGTCGCGACGCCCGACGAATTCCATCCCGCCCAGCTCACCAATTTCGGGAATCTCTTCCAGGGCACGCCGCGCCTGGTGGTCTCGCCCTCCTCGGCCCAGGACGTCGCAGCGACCGTGGCCTTCGCGCGCGAGAACCACCTCTCCGTATCGACCCGGGGCGCGGGGCACAGCCAGAGCCGGATCGCGATCAGCGACGGCGGCATTCTCCTCTCGATGTCCTCGATGAGCCGGATTCTCTCCGTGGATCGCTCGGCCAAGACCGTGGACGTGGAGGGAGGCGTGGTGTGGCGCGATCTGGTGCGTCACGTGGCGCCCCAGTCGCTCGCGCCCCCCGTGCTCACGAACAACCTGAGCGTCACCGTGGGAGGGACGCTCGCGATCGCGGGGATCGGGCTCGCTTCCTTCCAGTACGGCACCCAGGGCGACAACGTCCGCGAGCTGGACGTGGTGACAGGGACCGGTGCGATGGTGACCTGCGATCGCAAGCGCCACCCGGATCTCTTCTGGGGCACGATCGCGGGCCTCGGCCAGATCGGGATCATCACGCGGGCGCGCCTGGATCTCAGGACGACGAAGCCGATGACCCGGACCTACTACCTTCTGTACCACGACCTCGCTTCGTTCCTCGAGGACGCGATGCGGGCCATGGACCGCGGCCGATTCGACGCCATCGAGAGCTGGGCGTCGCCGTGTCCCCAGGGACTGAAGCCGGTCGGGGGGCGTCGCCAGCCGTTCGCGCGCTGGTTCTTCCCGGTGCACTTGACCGTCGAGTACGATCCCGGCCATCCGCCCGACGACGCGAAGCTCCTCCAGGGACTGAAGCCCTTCGAGCGCCTGTACACCGACGACATTCCCACCCTCGACTTCTTCGAGCGCATGACGCCGGTCTTCGACCTCTGGAAGCGCGGCGGCACGTGGCGCCACGTCCACGCCTGGATCGAGAGCGTTCTCCCCTGGGAGCGCGCGGTGGATTGCGTGGAATCCGTGCTTCCCGATCTTCCGCCCTCGATCCTGGTCGGAGGGCACGTGCTCCTCTGGCCCGCCAAGGGGAGCTCCTCGCAATCGCGTCTGTTCATGCGCCCTCCCGGGGAAAACCTCCTGGGCTTCGGCGTCCTCCCCGCGATCCCGCCGCGCTTCTGGGAGCAGGCTCGTCCCATGCTCGAGAATTTAGGAAGGCTCACCGAGGTCATGGGCGGAAAGCGCTACCTGTCGGGATACATCGACTGGGACGAAGAGGGCTGGCGGGAGCATTTCGGCGATCAATGGGAGCCCTTCTGCGCCCTCAAGCGGACCTACGATCCGGACTCGATCCTGAATCCGGGCTTCGTGCCGTTTCCCACCGCGCGCGTCCCGGCCGCCGACTGATGCCGCTCGACTTCGGCACGCCCGAGTGGGCCCGCTCGCTCGCGACCGCGATCAACGCCTCGAGCGAGTACCGGAATTCCGGCGCTACGTGGGGCGTGGGATTCAACGGCAACATCCTCTTCGTGTTCGATTCCGGGGGACCGCTGGACCGGACCCTCCATCTCCTCGTGAGGCTCGAAGGGGGGAGGAGCCCCGGGGTCGAGTTCGTCCCCGGGCCCTCGCATCCGGACGCCGGCTTCACCCTGCGGGCTCCGTTTCCGGTCTGGCGCGAGATTCTCACCGGCAAGATGCTCGCCGCGACCGCCATCCTCACGGGACGGATGCGGGTCGAGGGAAACACCATCGCCCTGCTGAAGCACGCCGGGGCCCACCGTTCGCTGATCCACTGCGTGGCGTCGCTGGACACGCGGTTTCCAGGAGCCTA
>DASQBE010000252.1:0-2379 GCA_035635355.1 Binatia bacterium
CCGGCGTGGACCAGAACCCAGGCTGATAACAATCGAGCACCGCGTGGCCCGTCTCGTGCGCCACGACATCGAGGCTCTCGGCGGCGTAGACCGTCCGGCGCGTCTTCCGGTCCACGTCGTAGAAGAACTGGAGACTCTTCCGGTCGTAGAAGGCGTTCAGGTCCTTCCCGGCGCGGAGCTTGACGAGAAGGGGATGGTCCTCGTGCCAGCGTGTGAAGTCGCGATCGAAGAGGTCCTCCCAGACCCGGATGGTCCGCGCGAGGGCGACCTCTCCCTGCCAGTACTGAAAGGCCAGCGTTCCGGGCGCGTAGGGCGCCGGCGCGTAGCGCGGGCCGTCGATGGTGAACGAGGGCTCGCCCGACTCCGGCGTCACGGGCGTGACGTTCTCCAGCCCGACGGGCGCCAGGGGATCGTTCGGATAGAAGCGGACGGTGGGCGGAGGAGCGCGGCGCTTCACGTCCGCCGGCTCCGGAAGAGCTGGAGCAAGCGTTCCACGGGGAGCGTGTTCACGATGTCCCCGGCGGCCAGCCAGGCCTTGCGGGCCGCGCCGAGGCCATATCTCATGTCCTCGTATCCGTCCACGTGGTGCGCGTCGGGGTTCACCGCGAAGCGCGCGCCCTTCGCCTTGGCCTGGATCACCTCGCGCCAGTCCAGATCCAGGCGGTGCGGGTGCGCGTTGATCTCTAAGATCACGCCCTCTTCCACCGCGACCCGGACCACCTCCTCCAGCGCCACGGCGTACCCGCTCCGCTCGAGGAGGCGCCTCCCGGTCGGGTGCGCCAGGATCGAGACGTTCTTGTTCCGGAGCGCGCGCGTGATGCGCTGCGTCATGTCTTTCTCGCTCAGCGTGAAGTGGGTGTGCACCGAGGCCACCACGAAATCCAGCTTCGCCAGGACACGGTCGGGATAATCCAGGGCGCCGTCCGGGAGGATGTCGACTTCCGCGCCCTTCAAGATGCGGAGCGTTTTCGACTTCTTGTTCCAGGCGTCGATCTCGGCCCACTGCATCCTGAGGCTCTCCTCGCTCAATCCCCCGGCGTACCGGGCCGAAGCGCTGTGGTCGGAGAGGCCCAGGTACTTGGCGCCCCATGCCACCGCGGCCTCGGCCATCTGGATCAACGTGGAGCGGCCGTCGCTGTAGGTCGTATGGCAGTGCAGGATCCCCAGGATGTCCTTCATCGTGACGAGCTTCGGAAGCGTCTTCGTCTCGGCGGCCTCGATCTCGCCCCGGTCCTCGCGCAGCTCGGGCTCGATGTACTCGAGATCGAGGACGTGGAAGAGGTCCGCCTCGCTCCGGACGGGCGCATGCCTCTTGCCCGAAAGCTCGTACTCGTTCAGGCTCATGCCCCGCTCCAGAGCCCGGGAGCGCACGCGCACGTTGTGCGCGACGTTCCCGGTGAAGTAATGGAGCGCGAACGGGAACTGCGCGGGGGTGACCAGGCGGAGGTCGATCGCGAGCCCGGTGGGGAGCCGTACGGAGGTCTTGGTGTCGCCGCTCCCGGTGAGGGAGGCCGCGGGGAGGAGCGCGAGGAACGCCTCCTTCACCTTCTCGGGCTTCCGCGTCGAGACCAGGAGGTCCACGTCCTTGACCGTCTCGAGCCAGCGGCGGAGGCTCCCGCCGACCTCCGACGCCTCGATCGGGGAACCCGCGACCAGCTTCCGGAGAAGCTCCTCGGCGAGCGGCCGGATCTCCCCGGCCAGGTAGCGCCCCGCCCCTTTTTCGACCAGGGCGATTCCCTCGAGGATCTTCTTCTCGGATTGCTCGCCGAACCCCTTGAGGGCGCGAATCCGGCCCTCGCTCGCCGCGGCCTTGAGCTCCGCCAGGGACGTGATCTCGAGCTTCTCGCCGAGGAGGCGCACGCGCTTGGCGCCCAGCCCCGGAACGCGCACCATCTCCACGTAGCCCGGGGGGACGGCGGCCAGGAGCTCCTGGTGGTACTTCATCCGTCCCGTCTTCCAGAGCTCGGTGATGCGGAGCGCGATGCTCTCGCCGATCCCGCGCACGCCGGTCAGGGTGCCCGACTCGATCATCCCGCCCAGGTCCCCGGTCAGCCCGTCGAGGGCGCGGGCCGCGTTCTCGTAGGCGCGGATCTTGAACGGGTTCTCGCCCTTGAGCTCGAGCAGGCTCGCGATCTCATCCAGGATCCGGGCGACTTCGCGTGCGTCCACGGCGGGCTGGTTCAGGGGAGTGGATCCCGGCCGTTCAGGGAAGCTCGGACAAAGGTCTCCGGCCCGAAAACCCTTCGTCCGTCGTGTGCCAGTGCCTGACGCGGGCCTCGCCGAGGCGCCAGCAGAGACAGACGACCTGGTCGCGGGCCATCGTGTAGAAGTCGACGAGCCCCAGATCGAGATCGCGGAGGATGCATCCGCGCGAGGCGA
>DASQBE010000253.1:0-24148 GCA_035635355.1 Binatia bacterium
TCGCCCAGGGGGATTATCGGGAGGCGGAGAACCTCCTCAGCATCTTCTCCCCGGGGGTCGAGCGGGACGGCCTCGGGCGGGAGGGTCTGGTCTGGCTCGGTCTCTCGCAGCTCGGGCGCGGGGACGCCGCGGGAGCGCTCCAGTTCTTCCAGACCGCGAAAGGGGACCTGGACGGGAGCGCTTTCGAGGAGGCCTACTACTTCGCCACGGCCGAGGCGGCGCTCCGCGCCAGCAAGCCCAGGGCGGCGGTGGATGCGCTCCAGGTGATCCTCTCGCGCCATCCCCGCGGCGACTACGCGCCTCAGGCGCTCTACGCCATGGGAATGTCGCTCGAGAGCATGGGACGCGGGGCCGACGCGGCCGCGGTGTTCCGGCAGGTCGCGCAGCGCTTCCCGGATTCCTATGAAGCCACGCGAGCGCGGGACCGGGGGATCCGCACCGAGGGGACGCTGGCCCTGGGGCTCCCCATCGGGGGCGGCTACGCGATCCAGGTCGGCGCGTTCACGCGCCGGGATCTGGCGGACGCGCTCGGGAAGGAGCTGAGGCTCTCCGGCGTGAGCGACGTCCAGGTGCTGGAGGGACGCGAGGCCACTCCGATCTACCGCGTGCGGGCCGGGGCCTTCGGAACGCGCGACGAGGCGCGGGCCCTGGGAGAGCGGCTTCGCCGGGAGCGCGGCTTCTCGTACAACATCGTGCCGCGCTAGCCCCGTCCATGGAATCGACCCCGATGCTCGACCAGTACCGGAGGCTCAAGGCCGAGCATCCGGGAACGATCCTCTTCTTCCGCATGGGCGATTTCTACGAGACCTTCGGCGAGGACGCGCTCGTGGCCTCGAGAGTCCTGGGCATCACCCTCACCAGCCGCGACAAGAAGAAGGAGGGCTCGCTCCCCTTGGCGGGCGTGCCGCACCACGCGGTGGACGGATACCTCCGCACCCTGGTGAACGAGGGGCACTCGGTGGCGATCGCCGATCAGATGGAGGCGGCCTCCGACGCGCGCGGCCTCCTCGACCGGCAGATCGTGGAGGTCCTGACCCCGGGAACCATCACGCGCAGCGGGATCCTGAGCGCGGTCGACAGCAACTACATCGTGGCCCTCCACCCGGGCCCCTCCGCGATCGGCGTCTCGGTCGCGGAAGTGTCGACCGGGGAGTTCCGTCTCGGGGAGGTCGCGCTCGAGGACCTCGCGGGGCTGATCCAGGAGTTTCCGCCTCGAGAGATCCTCCTGCCCGAAGGGGCGGGCGCGGAAACGCTCGGCGACCCGGCGCCCTGGGCGGGCGCTCCGCTCGTCACGCGTTGGGACGCGGCGCGCTTCGACGATCGCGCGGGGCAAATGGCCCTGGAGCGGCGGTTCGAGGTGCGAAGCCTCGAGGCGTTCGGTCTGGGGGAGCCGGGGCTGGGCTTCGGGGCCGCGGGCGCGCTCCTCGACTACCTTCGCTCGCTCAAGAAGTCGGACTTGCCGCAGATCGGGGCCGTGCACGCGCTCCGCGAGGGGGCCCCGCTCGTCGTGGACGAAGTGACCCTGCGCAATCTCGAGATCCTGGAATCCCAGGCGGGAGCCGAGCACACGCTGCTCCGGCTCCTGGACCGGACCGAGACCGCCATGGGAGGGCGCGCGCTGCGGGCCCTGCTGCGCGCTCCGAGCCGCGAGCTCAAGGCGCTGGAAGCGCGCCTCGACCGGACTCAAGTCTTCGCCTCCGGGTCGAGGCTTCGGGCCGAGATGCGGGAGAAGCTCCACCGAATCCCGGATCTGGAGCGCGCGCTGGGCCTGCTCGGCTCCGGGCGGGCCACGCCCCGGGACCTGGGAACGCTTCGCACCGCGCTGCTCCGCCTTCCGGACGTGGCGCGCGCGCTCGAGGCGCACGTGAACCCGGTGACGCGCGCGTGGCGCTCGGCGCTCCCGGATCTCTCGAGTCTCACGGCCGAGCTCGAGCGAGCCCTGCTCGACACGCTGCCCCTCGCGGCGACCCAGGGCGGAATCATCCGCGAGGGCTACGATCCGGTTCTGGACTCGCTGCGCGGCGACGCCTCCGACGCCCGGTCGGTGGTCCTGGCGCTCGAGGCGAGCGAGCGCGAGCGGACGGGCATCCCCAATCTCAAGGTGGGGTACAACCGCGTCTTCGGCTACTACCTCGAGATCACGCGCTCGCAGCTCTCGCGCGTGCCGCCGGATTACATACGGCGGCAGACCCTCACGGGCGCCGAGCGCTTCGTGACGCCTGACTTGAAGCGCATGGAGGAGCGCATCGAGGCGGCGAGCGTCGAGAGCCACCGGCTCGAGGCGGAGCACTTCCAGAGGCTTCGCGAGCGGGCGACCGCCGAGGTCGCGCCGATTCAAGTCGCGGCCCGCATCCTGGCCTCGATCGACCTCCACCTGGCACTCGGGGACGTGGCGGCCCGCGAGCGGTGGACGCGCCCCGAGCTGACCGAGGGGCTGAAGCTCGAGCTCCGGGGCTCGCGCCACCCCATGGTGGAGCATTCGCTTCCGCCGGGCTCCTTTCAACCCAACGACGTATCGCTGGATCCGGTCGAGGAGCAGGTCTGGCTCATCACCGGGCCGAACATGGCGGGGAAGTCCACCTTTCTGCGCCAGGTCGGGATCTCGGTCTACCTCGCCCACATCGGCTCGTTCGTGCCCTGCACCGCCGCCACGATCGGGTTGGCCGACCGCATCTTCACGCGGGTCGGGGCGTCCGACCAGATTGCCCGCGGCGCCTCGACGTTTTTCGTGGAGATGCAGGAGACCGCCACGATCCTGCGCCAGGCGACCGACCGAAGCCTGGTGCTCCTCGATGAAGTGGGCCGCGGGACCAGCACCTATGACGGCCTGAGCCTGGCATGGGCGGTGACCGAATCCCTCCACGAGGGGCCGGGCGCGAGACCCAGGACCCTCTTCGCGACCCACTACCACGAGCTGACCGACCTCGAGTCCACGCTCCCGCGCCTGCGGAACCGGACGGTGCGCGTGGAGGAGCGCGGACACGAGATCGTGTTCCTTCATTCCATCGCCGCGGGACGCGCGGACCGCTCCTACGGGATCCACGTCGCGAAGCTCGCGGGCGTGCCCGAGCCGGTGCTCCGCCGGGCGCGCGAGATCCTCGCGAAGCTGGAAGCGGGGGATCACGGCGCGAATCCGGTCATGGCCTCCCCACGCGTGGCGGCGGGCACGATGCCTTCCCCGCTCGAGACGGCGCTCACGAGGGAGATCGCGAAGCTCTCGGTCGATTCGATGACCCCGCTCGACGCCTTGAACGAGCTCGCCCGCCTGCGCGATCGCGCCCAGGAGTCCCGCGAGCATTGACGCACCCGCGGCGGGACCGTATCATTCCGCTCCATCACATGACGGCTCTCCGGTTTGCTCTCGTTTCCTCCCTCGTCGCCATCTCTCTCGCGGCAGGCGCCGGGCTTGTTCCCGCCGCGCCGCCCCCGCACGGCGGCTTGCCCGCGACCCTTCCCGCCGATTCCATCCGGGCCGGCATGACGGGGTACGGATTGAGCGTGTTCCAGGGCACCACCGTGGACACGTTTCCGATCACGATCCTCGGGGTGCTCAAGGGGAACCGGCCCGGGGCCGATCTCATCTTGGGCCGCGCCAAGGGCGCCTTCCTCGAGCGCACGGGAATCCTCGCCGGCATGAGCGGAAGCCCCGTCTACATCGGGGGGAAGCTGATCGGCGCGGTTTCCTACACCTGGGCCTTCACCAAGGATCCGGTGGCGGGGATCACGCCCATCGGCGAGATGCTGGCCTCGCTCCACTCGATTCCCGAGGAGGGCGACGAGAAGCTCGAGCCCTCCGATGCGCGCTACGGCGCGCTGGATCTGCCGCCGGGCGCCGCGTCGCCGGTCCCCGGCGAGGCCCGCCCCATCGTGACGCCGCTCGCGCTCTCCGGCTTCACGCCCGAGGCGCTCCGCTATCTGAGCCCCTGGCTCGACGAGCACGGCTTCGTCTCGGCGCCGGGCGGCAGCGCTCCGGGCGAGGGCTCCTGCGACTCCATCGTGCCGGGCTCCGCCGTGGGCGTGGAGCTGGTCCGAGGGGACATGTCCGCGACCGCGATCGGCACCGTGACGTATCGCGACGGGAATCGGGTGCTGGCGTTCGGACACCCGTTCTACGCGCTCGGGAGCGTGCAGCTCCCGATGACCGCGGCCACGATCCAGGCGATCTTCGCGAGCCAGCAGATCTCGACCAAGGTGGGCTCGGCGACGAGGACCTGCGGCACCCTGGTCGCGGACCGGAGCGTCGGAATCGCCGGGGAGCTGGGTACTGCGCCCTCCATGATCCCGCTCAGCATCGCCATCCACGGACCGCGCGGACGCGACCGGCGCTATCACTTCCAGGTGGCCCGGAGCCGCTCCCTCACGC
Source organism: Binatia bacterium (assembly GCA_035635355.1). GTDB lineage: Bacteria > Eisenbacteria > RBG-16-71-46 > SZUA-252 > SZUA-252 > WS-7. The sequence continues at coordinate 4,364 of DASQBE010000253.1, forward strand.
CCGGTCTCGCCGCGGCCACGATCGTGAGCTCGATCTCGGAGGCGCTCTTCGACGTCGGGCTCGCCACCACGCGATACAACCTCACCTATTCCCTGAACGGCGGAAAGGAGATCCTCCGGCGCGGGAACGCGATCGTGGCCCCGGCGCCGCTCGCGGGTGCGGGGGACGACGTCTCGCAGACCCTGTTCCTCCTCCTGGTGAACCGCTTCCAGCCGGTCCGGCTGGATTCGCTTCACGTGGAGATCGCGGTGGAGGAGGGACTCGACCAGGGGTTTCTGACCTCGGTCCGCGTGCGGCCCACGACGGCGGCGCCCGGCGAGTCGGTCCAGGTGGAGCTCTCCATCAAGCCCACGCGGCAGAGGGCCGAGACCCGCGTGGTCATGCTCCGGATCCCCCCGGGAACGCCTCCGGGCGACCTGATGGTGCGCGCCTGCAACGGTCCCGAGACGGACAAGTGGGACCAGGCGCGGGCGCCGTCGACCTACGAGCCCCAGAGCCTGGATCATCTTCTCGGGCTTCTGAGCGGGGAGCGGCGCGGCGACGAGCTCTTCGTGCAGCTCTATCGAGAGTCCAAGGGCGTCACGGTGCACGGCGGCGAGATCTCGCAAGCGCCCCCCTCGGTCCTCGAGGTGCTCGGGGGAGGCGCCAAGTCCGGCGAGAACGGACCCGTGAAGGGCGCCACGCTGAGCGAGATTGCCGTTCCCACGGGCCGCGTCATGAACGGCTGTGAGCAGACGACCCTGACGGTGCTTCCGTATCGGGCGCATTGACGCGCCCGCGGAGCCACCGAGGAAAGGAGCGACCTCCCCTTTGCGCATGAAGCGGCGCTATGCTGCGGCCATCGCGGCCCTGATGCTTCTCTCGGCTTCCCAGGCCCTGGCGGTCAAGACCTCCCTCTGGACCCAGGACGGCGCCGAGGATTTCCTCACGGGCGACGTGACCGGCGTGACGGTCACGAGCGACGGGCAGGTGTTGCTCGGCGCGGCGTGGGACTCCGTGGTGACCGGGCTCCCGGACGTGGCGCAGATCTGGTGCCTCGCGCGCGATTCGAAGGGCCGGGTCTACTTCGGGACCGGGGACCAGGGGCGCATCTACCGCTGGTCGCAGGGGAGCAAGGCGCAGCTGGTGTGGGACACAGGCGCGTCCGAGATCGTATCGCTGGCCGTGGACGCCAACGACAACGTGTACGCGGGCGGCTCTCCCGGGGGCGTGGTCTAACGCGTCACGGCGAAGGGGGACACGTCCCGTTACTTCGAGACCGGCGAGCAATCGGTCTGGGCGCTCCTCGCCGGAAAGAACGGGACGATGTACGCGGGCACGGGAAGCCGCGGGCGCGTGTACAAGCTCACGGCCGCCGGCAAGGGAGAGCTCTACGCGGACACGCGGGACGCCAACGTCTTGGCGCTGGCGTGGGCGAAGGACGGGGCGCTCCTGGCCGGAACTTCCTCGAAGGGTCTTCTGCTCCGGATCGAGCCCGGCGGGTCGACGCGCGTCATCTATGATTCCGGAGCCGAGGAGCTTCGTGCGATCGCCGTGCTGGAGGACGGCTCGATCGCGGTCGGCACGAATCGCGGGCAGAGCGGCTCCAGCACGGGCTCCGCGGGCCCGGCCAACGCGCCCTCGCTGGGGATCGAGGTCACGCCCTTGACCGGCAGCAAGTGCGGCGTCTACCTCGTGCAGCCCGACGGCTCCGCGCGCCTCCTCTACGCGCCGCCGTGCGATTACGTCTTCGCCATGGCGCCCGGGGACGGTCCCTCCGTCCTGTTCACGACCGGGAGTCCCGCGGCGCTCTTCCGGGTGGGCCTGGATCGCAAGTTCGCGCTCCTGGGCGCCACCGAGTCGAAGCAGCTCCTGGGACTCCTTCGGGGGAAGGAGACCTTCGTCACGGCGGGAAACGCCGCCCTGCTCTACTCCCTGGGAAGCGGCGTGGGACCGGAGGGCGTTTACATCTCCGAGGCGCACGATCTCAGGTCGGTCGCGTCCTGGGGCGAGGCGCGGGTCACGCTCTCCGGGGGCGGCGAGGTGCTCTGGTCCAGCCGGAGCGGTTTCAGCAAGACGCCCGACGACGGATGGAGCCCGTGGTCGCACGAGGCGCCGGTGAAGGGCTACGTCAAGATCGAGAGCCCGGCCGCGCGCTTCTTGCAATACAGGCTCCGATTCCGGCACGGGTCGGGGGAGCCTCCGACGGTCTCGACCGTGGAGGTCGCGTACCTCCAGAGAAACCTGCCGCCCGCGATCGCCGCCATCACGCTCTACGGGCCCGAGAATCCCTACTTCGAAGGCGGGCCGGAATACCGCCCGCCCCAGATCTCGCAGTCCTTCCCGAACGGCATGAAGCTGGAGTTCTCGCTGCCGCGTTCGGGTCCGCGCCCGGTATCCGACGCCAGCGCGGCCTGGGCGCGCGGGATCCGCAGCGTCTCCTGGGACGCCGCCGATCCGAACGGGGACAACCTCACCTTCAGGCTCTTCATCAAGGCCGAGGACGAGACTTCCTGGAAGCCGCTCGCGACCGATCTCGATGACAAGGCCTACAGCTGGGACGCGGAGTCCTTTTCCAACGGAACCTATCGTCTCAAGCTGGAGGCGAGCGACGCGCCCGACAACCCGGAGGGAACGGCGATCAAGACCGACCGGATCAGCGCTCCGTTCCTGATCGACAACATCCCGCCCCGCGTGGAAAACCTGCACACCGCGTCGCGCGCGGGAAGCATCCGGGATCGGACCACCGTGACCGTCTCCGGGACCGCCACCGACCAGGACAGCCGGATCGCGAGGATCGAGTTCTCCGTGGACGGCGGAGATTGGAAGCAGGTCTTCCCGGACGACGCGATCTTCGATTCGCTGACGGAGAAGTTTCATTTCGACGCGCTGGATCTGCCGGCGGGGGAGCACGCGATCACGGTCCGCGCCTCCGACTCCCAGCGCAACGTTTCGGTGGGGAAGATCATCGCCATTACGCGATAGCCGTGCGAAATGCATGATGGGGCGTCGGCGCGCCCCCCGGGCTCGCACGGCCCCGCGTGACCCCGGGAACCTCGAAACGGCCGCAACCGCAGCCTCCGCGCACCCATGCAGGATCGCCCGCATGGTGGTACGATCCTTGCGCTTTCCGAGCCGGACCATTGGCACTTCTCGGCTGGCCGGCCACGCAGGAGCGTCATGAAGCTCGCTTTCCTGGATCTGCCCGATGAACGGGTGGACCTCATTTCGAAGGCGCGACACGATCCGAATATCGAGATCGTGCTCGTCGCGCATCCCGATCCCGAGGCGCTCGCCCTCAAGATCGCGGAAGTGCTGCAGATTCCCCACTCGACGGAGCCCCTCGATCTGCTCCCCCTGAAGCCCGATCGCGTCGCGCTCCCCTCGCTCGCTTCGCCCAGCGCCGCGGCGCTGGTGCGGGCGGGAATCTCCGACCGCATCTTCGTGACCCTCGAGGATCTTTCGGGGGATGGGCCCGCCGCTCCGGCGCGGCCGCCGGAGGAGGAGGTGGAGGAGCTGAACCCGATCGAGACCTGGGAGAACCGCTACGACGAGGTGGCGGGGCACGCGCGGCTGAGCCGGATCCGCGCGGCCCTCGCGCTCTCCGAGGACCGCCAGTTCCTCTTCAGCGAGGTGCTGGCGCTCGCGGTGGAGCAGTCCAACGCGGACTCGGGCTCCATCATGGTCGTGGACGAAGACGCGCGCGAGCTTCGGATCGCCTTCGCGGACGGCCTGTCCCCGGAGGTGGTGCGGATCACGAGGCTGCCCCTCGGCGAGGGAATCGCGGGGAAGGTGGCGCTCACGGGGATCTCGCTCATCATCAACGAGCCGGTCTCGCACCCGCAGTACCGCGAGGAGCGCGATCGCTCTCGTCCGGTCGCCGCGATGTCGGCCCCGCTCAAGGCGGAGGGGCGCATCATCGGCGTGATCAACGTCTCGAGCAGCAGGCCGGGGGTCGGGTTCACGGACAAGAATCTCGCGAAGCTGATCGAGATCGCGGAGCAGATCTCGGGGATCCTGGACCGGACGATTCGGGTCGCCCGCCGGGACCGCGACGCCGTGGAGCTCCGGGCGCGGCGGGAGATCGAGATCGCGTTCAGCCGAAAGGGGCTGGACTTCGTGGAGCGCCTCCGGCTGGCGGCCGGGCGGATCGCCGAGCTCCTGGGCGCGGAGGCGGTGCAGATCCACCTCGCGGATGAATCGCTGGATCGCTTCCGCACCGTCTCCTCGGCCGGTCGCCACGGGGACGAGACGGAGACCCCGCTCCATCAGGGACTCTTGGCCCGGGCCCTTTCCGCGTCGAAGCCGCTCCTCCTCGGCCCCCGCTTCGGCTCCGCCGGGTGGGAAGGGGAGGAGGGCCATTCCAACCTTCTGCTCGCCCCACTCTCGGGCTCGCGGCCGCTCGGCGTGCTCGCGCTGGAGTGCGTGGGCGAGGCCGCGGCGGATCCGGACGAGTTCGAGGGGCTGTGCGCGCGGATCGCGGAGTTTCTCGCGCGCTCGATCGAGGGACAGGCGGACGAGTCCGAATTGAGCCGCCGGAGCGCCCTCCTCGGAAATCTCGCCGACATCGCGGCGCGCGTCATGACGTCCCACAGCGCGGAGACGCTCCTGAGCGAAGTGCTGGGCGCCCTGCGCACGCTCTTCCCCGGAGGCCTCGTCACGGCCCGCATCCGGGGCGAGGGGGGTGGATTCCTCTTCCGGAGCGCCTTCGAGGGCGCGGAGCCCGAGCACCAGCGGGCGCTGGAGCACGAATCGACGCTGGCGCGCCGCGCGGTCGAATCGAAGCGCGAGATCACCTCGCTGGGGCTGGCCCCCGACGAGCTGCGGCGGGTGATCGGGGAGCACGGCGTTTCCGCCTACGCGTTGATCCCGGTCCGGATCGACGAGGACGTGGACGGCGTGCTGGGCTTGCTCCGCCCGGCGGCGCGGCGCGGGGCCGATCCCGCCCCCGGCCTGAGCCGGCTCGACGTCCAGACCCTACGCAAGCTCACGCTGTATACCTCGCTCTCCATGGAAAACGCGCGGCGGTCCAGCGCGCGTCCGGAGCGCACGATCCAGGATCCGCTCACCGGGCTCCTGGCGATCGCCGGGTTCGACGCGCGCGTGGAGGAGGAGGTGAAGCGGGCCGAACGCTATCGCGAGCGATTCCTGCTCACCGTGCTCGCCGTTTCGGATTTCGACCGCCTGGCCGACCAGGGAGGAACCGCGTGGGCGGATTCCTTCCAGAAGGAGTTCGCGCAAGCGCTCCGGAGGAATGTCCGCGAGGTGGACGCCCTGGCCCGCATCGGCTCGGGGCGCTTCGCCGTGCTCTCTCCGGCGAGCGACAAGGACGGCGGAGCGTTCCTCCGGCGCCTCGAGACCCTTCTCGGGCAGCTCCCCAGCGTTCGCTCGATGTTCCGTCCGGACGACGCCCGTCTCTCGGGCCGGCAGTATTATTTCCCGGACGAGATCGCGACCGGAGGCGAGCTCCTCTCGCTGGTGCGCACCGCGGCCTAGTTTTCGTTGCCGTTCCCGCCGCTCCGGGCTATGTTCCCATCATGCTCGCTGTCGACACCCAGACGCGCTCGCTCGGGGCCCAGAAGCTCGCTCAGGCCCAGGAGCTCCTGCGCGAATGCTCCCTGGACGCATGGCTCCTCGCGGTTCGGGAATCCACGGAGCGCCCCGATCCGAACCTCCGATTCTTCGTCGAGCAGGAATTCACCTGGAACAGCTACTTCCTCGTCACGCCCGGACACGCGGTGGCCCTCGTGGCCACGTTCGACGCCCCGGACGTCGTGTCCAGCGGGATCTTCGACGAGGTCCTGACCTACAAGGAAGGATCGCGCGCCTCGCTCCTCCGGCTCCTCGAGAAGGCGGATCCCAAGACCCTCGGGATCAACGTGTCCCAGGGCGACGCGCTCGCCGACGGGCTGACGGCCGGGCTTCGCGACGACCTCGTGGACGCGCTCTCGGGAACGCCCTACGCCTCGCGCCTCGTCTCGGCGGAGGGGCTTCTGGCGCTCTTGCGCGGGATCAAGCTTCCGGCCGAGCGCGCGATCCTCCGGCGCGCGGTCGACGAGACGGAGAGCATCTTCGACCGGGTGTCCGGCACGTGGCGGATCGGAATGACCGCACGCGAGATCGCGGCCCTCTTCCACGGGGAAGCGGATCGCGCCAAGGTGCCCACGGCGTGGTCCCGGAGGCATTGCCCCACGGTCACCGTCGGCTCGAAATCGCCGATCGGGCACGTGCGCCCCAGCGAGGAGCCGATCACGAACGGCTGCCTCGTCCACGTGGACTTCGGGATCGTGCGGGACGGATACTGCTCCGACCTCCAGCGCCTCTGGTACGCCGCCTCGGACAAGGGGGTAATACCTCCGGAGCCGGTGCTTCGCGCCTACGAGACCATCGTGCAGGCCATCGAGCTGGCGGCGAAGGCCCTCCAGCCCGGCATCGCGGGGTGGGAGGTGGATCAGAAAGTGCGCGATCATCTGACCTCGCGCGGCTTCCCCGAATACGCCCATGCGCTGGGGCACCATCTCGGCCGCGCCGTCCACGACGGCGGGGGCGTGCTGGGTCCGCGGTGGGAGCGCTATGGGAACGCCCCCTACGAGACCGTCCGCGAGGGAAGCGTCTACACGCTCGAGCCCAGCATCCATCTCCCGGCGCACGGCCTCGTCTCCCTGGAGGAGGACGTGACGGTGGGGGCGCACGGCGCCGAGTTCCTCTCCCGTTTTCCCCGGGAGCTGCCCATCCTCACGCTCCGGTAACGATGCCCCGGATTCGCGTCCTCGATCCCTCGGTCATCGGGAAGATACGCGCGGGAGAAGTCGTGGATCGTCCCGCCGCCGTCGTCAAGGAGCTGATCGAAAACGCCCTCGACGCGGGGAGCACGCTGGTTGCGGTCCACGCGGCGTCCCACCCGGAGCGGTCCATCCGGGTCCAGGACGACGGCGCGGGAATGTCTCGAGAGGACGCGCTCCTGGCGCTGCGCCCGCATGCCACCAGCAAGATCGAATCCGCCGACGACCTCGCGACCATCCGGACGCTGGGATTCCGCGGCGAGGCGCTCGCGAGCATCGCCGAGGTCTCGCGGCTCTCGCTCTCCACGAGGTCCTCCGACGATCTGACCGGAACCCAGATCGAGGCGCTGGGAGGCGCCGTGATCCAGGTCTCGGGGATCGGACGCGCCGTGGGGACCACGGTGCTGGTCGAGGACCTCTTCTTCAACACGCCCGCCCGGCTCCGCTTTCTCAAGTCGCGCGAGGCGGAGATCCGCGTGCTGAGCCGGGTCGTCTGGAATTACGCCCTCACGTATCCGAGGGTGCACTGGAAGTTCTCGGTGGAGGGACGGGAGGACACGGACCTTCCGGAAGCGCGCGACCTCCTGGAGCGGTGGGAAGTGCTCTACGGGCGCGGATCCGAGGACGGCTCGACCGAGTTCGATCACGAGGCGGGCGGCGTGCACGTGAGCGGCGTCCTGGGCGCGCCGGAGCAGGCGCGGGCCTCGCGCGATTATCAGACCTTCGCCGTGAACGGGCGGGTGGTGTCCTCGGCCACGCTGGCCGCGGCGCTTCGCCAGGGCTACGGCAATCTTCTTCCCGGCGACCGCTATCCGCTGGCGCTCGTGTTGCTCGAGATCGATCCGGCCCAGGTGGACGCGAACGTGCATCCCACGAAGCGCGAGGTGCGGTTCCGCGACGAGGCGCGCGTGTTCCAGGTGCTGCGCCGCGGGGTCGAGACCTCGATGCGCCGCTACGTTCCCACCGGCCTCTCGCTCGGGAACGCGGGCACGGTGGGGGAGCCCCGGGAGGGCGGCGAAGCCTACCCCACGCGGCCGGGGGATTCCGCGGCGCTCGGGACCTCGACGACGACGGACACCCTGGCCAAGACGGAGACCCTGGGCGCGCTCCTTCTCGCGCTCGAGACCGCTCCCGCCGGCGCCGCGGACGCGAGAGAGCGCGAGCAGGGGGACCTGCAAGAGAGCCTCGGGGAGCCCGAGATCCCCATCTGGCAGCTGCACGACCGATATCTCCTGGCGCCCATCCGCGGGGGCCTGGTCATCGTGGACCAGCACGCGGCGCACGAGCGGATCCTCTACGAGGAGGCGCGCGCGCATCTCTACGGGGGGACGGGCGCGAGCCAGGTGCTCCTCTTCCCGAGGGTCGTGGACTTGACCCCCGCGGAGCTGGACGCGCTTCTCATGATGGAGCCGCATCTGCGCCGCCTGGGATACGAGGCCTCGCTCTTCGGGGAGCGTCAGGCCGCGGTGCGAGGCGTCCCGGCCTCCATTCCCGAGGAGGCCGCCATCGACTCCCTCAAGGCCGTGCTCGCCTCGGTGGACACGCTCGGCGAGGGCGGTGATCCTCCCGAGGAGCACATCGCGAAATCCTTCGCTTGCCATGCCGCGGTCCGGAGCGGCCAAGCCCTGAGCCCGGTGGAGCGACGCGCGCTCTTCGACCGGCTGTTCGCCACGAGCCTCCCGCACGGCGATCCCCACGGGCGCCCCACCTACGTTCGGGTTTCGATGGAGGAGCTGGATCGTCGTTTTGGCCGCCGATAAGGATCGGCGCGGCCCGAAACGAATCGTCCTCGTCGGCGCGACCGCGTCGGGGAAGAGCCTCGTCGCGCTCGGCCTGGCCGACCTTCTGGGCGGCGAGATCGTCGGCGCCGACTCGCGGCAGATCTATCGCGGGCTCGAGATCGGGACCGAGGCGCCCACCCCGGCGGATCGCGCGCGCGCCCCGCATCACTTCGTGGCGTTCCTGGATCCGACCGAGACCTACAGCGCCGGGCGCTACGGCCGCGAAGCACGCGCCGTGGTCGCCGCCATCGAGGCGCGCGGAAGGGCGCCGATCGTGGCGGGCGGCTCGGGCCTCTACATCCGGGCACTCCTCCAGGGGCTCTTCGTGGGCCCGGCGCGCGACGAGTCGATTCGCGCGCGCCTCACGGCACGAATCCGCGAGGAAGGGTTGGAGACGCTCCGGGAGGAGCTCCGGCGCGTGGATCCCGAGGCGCACGCCGCGATTCTCCCCGGCGATCCCGTCCGGGTCATCCGGGCGCTGGAGGTCTGGGAGCTGACCGGACGCCCGATCACAGCACTCCGGCGCGAGCTCCAGCCCGCGCCGCTGCCGGCCCTCGTCTTCGGGCTGCGGTGGCCGCGTCCTCTTCTCGCGAAACGGATCGCCTCGCGGATCGGCCGGCAGCTCGCGCGGGGATTTCTCGAGGAGACGCGCGCGCTCCTTGCGGCGTCGCTCCCCGAGGACGCGCCGGGACCCCGCACCCTGGGGTATCGCGAGCTCCTGGCGCACCTCCGCGGCCAGAGCTCCCTGGAGGAGGCATGCGAGCGGATCGCGCTCAAGACGCGCCAGCTGGCGAAGCGCCAGGAAACCTGGTTTCGCCTCACCCCCGGCGTCCAATGGATCGAGCTTCGAACGGAGGAAGACCTCGCGGGGGCCCCGCGCATCATCCAAGATCGGCTTGACCATGCGCCGGACAGGCCCTAGCCTGGGATTCGACCACGTAACGTGCGAGCGGGCATAACTCAGTGGTAGAGTGTCAGCTTCCCAAGCTGAAGGTCGCGGGTTCAAATCCCGTTGCCCGCTCCATGTTTTCTCATCGCTCCCGCTTCCTCGGTGCGCCCCGCGATGGCGTCGAGTGCCGAATGCGCGCGAACATGCCCCAGGGCATGTCGTGTTCACCCGGCACTTGATTCGACGGCCCGAAGTGCATAGAATCCCCAGTTCTTACTCCAACCCCACATGTTCCTCGAGGATTCCCCGTGATCGGTCTGAGTGACCCCTTCACCATCGCCGGCGTCGACCCCAGCGGCCTGGCCTCCAAGCTGGGCATCCGCCCGGGCGAGCGGATCCTCGCGATCAACGACGTCCTGCTCCACGACGAGATCGATTTCGCGGCGCAGTCCTCCGAGGAGTTCCTGCGCGTCAGGGTCCTCGCCGCGGACGGGACCGTCCGGGACGTGGAGGGGCAGCGGGAGTACGGGGTCCCGTTCGGTGCCGAGTTCGAGGCGCGCCAGCCCAAGCGGTGCCACAACAACTGTGTGTTCTGCTTCGTGTACCAGCACCCGAAGGGGGTGCGGCGCGAGCTCCTGATCAAAGACGACGACTACGTGTTCTCGTTCGTCCACGGGAACTTCATCACCCTCACGAACCTCTCCGAGCCGGAATTCCAGCGCATCATCGACGAGAGGCTCTCGCCGCTCTACGTCTCGGTGCACGCGACCGACCCCGAGGTGCGGGTGCGGATGATGAAGAACCCCAAGTCGGGAAGGATCCTCGAGCAGATCGACCGGCTCTGCAAAGCCGGCATCGAGATCCACACCCAGCTCGTGATCTGCCCGGGCTTAAACGACGGCCCCATCCTCACGAAGTCGATCACGGAGCTGGCGGCCCGCCATCCCGGCGTGGCCACGATCGCCGTCGTCCCGGTGGGGCTCACGAAGCACCGCGAGCGCCTTCCCGACCTGCGCGTGTTCACCCGCGGGGACGCGCGGTCGGCCCTGGACGAGGTGCATCGGTTCCAGCAGAAGTTCGCGCGGGGGCTCAAGACCCGGCTGGTGTTCGCGGCGGACGAGATGTACGCGCTGGCCGGCGAGGAGGTTCCTCCCGCCAAGGCCTACGAGGGATTCTCCCAGATCGAGAACGGCATCGGGATGCTCCGCCGCACCATCGACCGGTGGATCGGCGGGGAGGACACCGTGCTGCCGCGGAGCGGGAATCGCGAGCGCGTGGCCATCGTGACCGGCACCAGCGCGGCGCCCACCCTCGAGCGAATCCTGGCGGAGCGCCCTCCCGCCTCGGTCGATCCCGTGCTCTGCGTGGTGCGGAACGACTATTTCGGCGAGACCGTCACGGTGAGCGGGCTCCTCGTCGGGGCGGACATCGAGCGCGCGCTGGCCGAGAGAGGCCCGTTCGATCGGGTGCTCCTCCCCCCGAACTGCCTCAAGGAAGAAGAGCTCTTCCTGGACGACCGCACGAAGAGCGACCTGGCGAAGACGCTGCGCGTGCCGGTTCAAATCGGCTTCGACTCGCCCCGCGCCTGACCCCGCCCATGCTGCCGATCGTCGCCATCGTGGGCCGCCCGAACGTCGGAAAATCCACGCTGTTCAATCGCATCCTCGGACAGCGCCAGGCGATCGTGGACGAGCTTCCCGGGCTGACCCGCGACCGCCACTACGCGGAGGCGACGTGGAACGGACACACGTTCCTTCTCGTGGACACCGGCGGGATCGATCCCGCGAGCGTGCAGCCGATCCAGCGCCAGATCATGAAGCAGGCCGAGTACGCCATCGAGGAGGCCGATCTCACGATGCTGGTGCTCGACGCGCGGGAGGGGATCACGCCGCTGGACCTCGACGTGGTGGATCGGATCCGGAAGCGCGGACGGCCGGCGATCCTGGTCGTGAACAAGGTGGATTCCCACCGTCCCGAAGGCGAGCTGGCCGAGTTCTACTCCCTGGGCTTGGGCGAGCCGGTCCCGGTCTCCGCGCTCCACGGGCGCGGTTCGGGGGATCTGCTGGATTTCGTGACGGGCGCCCTCCCCGGAATCGAACCCCCACCCACCGATTCCGGCGCCATCCGCATCGCGGTGGTGGGGAGGCCCAACGTCGGGAAGTCCTCCCTCGTGAACCGGCTCCTGGGCCAGGAGCGGATGGTCGTGGATGCGACGCCCGGAACGACCCGGGACGCGGTGGACACCACGATTCTCCGCGGAAAACAGGCCTTCACGCTGGTGGACACGGCCGGAATGCGGCGGGAGGCCAAAGTTCATGATCCGGTCGAGTTCTACGGCATAACGCGCGCCCTGCGCGCGGTTTCCAGGGCCGACATCGTGCTCCTGGTCGTGGATGTGTCGCGCGAGCCGGCCAAGCAGGAGGCGCGTCTCGCGGCTCTGGCCGAGGAGCGCACGAAGGCGATCGTGGTCATCTTCAACAAGTGGGATACGGTCGAGGATCCGTCCGCGGTCAAGCCCGCGATCGAGGAGGAATTCACCCGGATGTATCCCTTTCTGGAGCACGCGCCCCGGCTGTACGTGTCGGCGAAGACCGGCGCCGGCGTGGGGAAGATCCTGCCCTTGAGCGATCGCGTCTACCGCGAGTACGCCCGGCTCATCCCCACGTCGGAGCTGAACAAGGCGGTCCAGGAGATCCTGAACAAGGTCCGGCCGCCGGCCACGCCGTCCGGGAGGTACCTCAAGTTCTACTATGCCGCGCAGACGTCGACCAAGCCCCCGACGTTCGCTTTGTATGTGAACAATCCTCGATATCGGATCAAGAATTATGTAAGTTACCTGGAGCGTGGTTTGAGGGAGCGGTTCGGCTTCCAGGGAATACCGATCGTGCTGGACTGGAAGCGGAGCCAGTAGCAGGCGGGTCCCCATCGCCGCATCGCGGAGGCGCCGATACCTCTCCTCCTGACCTCGGTTCTGATCGGATTCTTCCTCGGCGGGCTTCCCTCCGGACTCTGGATCGGCCGCGCGCGCGGCGTGGATCTCCGGACGGTGGGAAGCCGGAACATCGGAGCCACGAATGCGTACCGCGTGCTCGGCGCGCGTTGGGGTATCCTGGTTTTCGTCCTGGACGCGGCGAAGGGATTCCTCGCCGCGTCGGTGCCCGCGCTGCTCACGAGCGCGGGGGTCTTCACCGCCTCCCTCGCCGCCGGCGTGGCGGCCATCCTGGGCCACGTCTTCTCCCCCTGGCTGGGATTTCGCGGCGGGCGCGGCGTGGCGACCAGCCTCGGCGTCTTTCTCGCCATCGTCCCCGTCCCGACGCTGCTGGCCTTCCTTCTCTGGATCGCCCTCGTGTCGGTGAGCCGCCGCGTGTCGGTGGGATCGATCGGCGCCGCGCTGGCGTATCCGTTCCTCGTGTTCCTGCTCCTGCACGATGATCCTCACCGCACCCTGCTCGTCTGCATCACCGCCCTGGTCTCGCTCCTCGTGATCGTGCGCCACAAGGCGAACATCCAGCGCCTTCTCGCCGGCACCGAGCCTCCGCTCTCCCGTGGGGGCTCGCGGTGAGAGTCGCGGTTCTCGGCGGCGGAGGGTGGGGGACGACGCTCGCGCTCATCCTGGAGTCCAAGGATCACGAGGTTCGTCTCTGGGTCTACGAGGCGGACGAAGCGGAGCGGATGGATCGAACGAGGGAGAACACGACCTTCCTCCCGGGCGTGACGATCCCGAGCCGGATCCGGATCACGAACCAGCTGGCCGAGGCCGCGCCTTCGGCCGAGATGATCGTGCTGGCGACGCCCTCCCGGGTGCTGCGCGACGTGGCCCAGAGCCTTCTCGCGCACGCGGGACCGCACCTCCAGACCGCGAGAGCGATCGTCATCGGGAGCAAGGGGCTCGAGCCGAAGACGCTCCTTCGTATGAGCGAGGTCCTGGCGGAGGTCCTGCCCGAGCCGCTCACGCCCAAGGTCGTCGTCCTCACGGGGCCCAGCCACGCGGAAGAGGTCTCGCGCCGCGTTCCGACCGCGGTGGTCGCCGCATCCAGCCTCGCCGCATCGGCGGCACTCGTCCAGGAGGCCTTCTCGACCGAATGGTTCCGCGTCTACACCAACGACGACGTGACCGGCGTGGAGATCGCCGCGGCCCTGAAGAACGTGGTCGCGATCGCGGCGGGCATCTGCGACGGGCTTGGGTTCGGCGACTCGACGAAGGGCGCCCTCCTGACGCGCGGCCTCGTGGAGATCTCGCGGCTCGGGGAGGCCCTGGGCGCCCGCGCCTCCACGTTCTCCGGGCTGGCGGGCATGGGGGACCTGATCGCCACGGCCATGAGCCGCCACAGCCGGAACCGGCGCCTGGGCGAAGCGGTGGGGAGAGGCATGAAGCTGGAGGAGGCGCTGGCCTCCTCGAAGATGGTGGTGGAAGGCGTCGGCACCGCGCACGCCGCGGTCGATCTCGCGCGGCGGCACGGAGTCGAGCTTCCCATCGCGGAGCAGGTTCGGGCCATTCTCTACGACGGAAAGAGCGCCACCACAGCGATTCGAGAGCTACTGACACGGGATCTCAAGGCTGAACCACGAGCGTTGACGAGGAGGTGACCGCGTGAGATCGATTCCGACGGGACGGCTCTATTATTCCATCAGCGAGGTCAGCGACATGATCGGGGTCAAGGCACACGTCCTCCGGTATTGGGAGACGCAGTTCAAGATGCTGCGGCCCAAGAAGGGGCGGGGCGGCGCGCGCATGTATCGCAAGCGCGACGTGGAGGTTCTCTTCGAGGTGAAGCAGCTCCTCTACGACCACCGGTTCACGATCGCGGGCGCGAGAAGGAAGCTCCTGGACGATCGCGGCAGCAAGGAACAGATGGAGCTCACGTTCGCCCGCACCGACCGCGAGGAGATGCTCCGCTCGCTCCGGCGGGACATGGAAGGGCTCCTCACGCTCTTGCAGTCCAGCGCGAACGGCTCGCGGGCCCGGGCGCGGAAGTGATCCCGGAACCCCTTGTCGGCGAAGCCGCTTTCGGCTAGGATCGTCGCGTTCTCGAACTCCATCGACCCCTGAGGTCGGGGCGTAGCGCAGCCCGGTAGCGCACCTCCTTGGGGTGGAGGTGGTCGCAGGTTCAAATCCTGTCGCCCCGACCATTCAATCGACCCGTACGCCTTCGCCCCGCGGCCCGACACCCCGGGGCGTTCTCGTTGGACCCCGAATCCGAGGGCGATTCGTGACCGATCTGGGCTACAGCCTCGCGTCCCTCTTGATCCGCCGCCTTCCGCCGCGCGCGACGGATTCCCTGGCCCACGCCATCTCCGATTGCTACGTGCTCACGCATCCGCGGCGGGCCCGCGCCGTGGACCAGAACCTGGCCTGGATCTGGCAGGACGCGCGACGCGAGGGAGCGCCGCCGCGCGCGCGGGAAACCTACCGCACCTTCGCGCGGGCGCTGCGCGATTTCCTGGCGCACGAGCCGGGGCGCGCGGGCCCCAGAGTCCGCCTCTCGCAGCAATCCCGCGCCGCCCTGGACGCGGCCCGACGCTCGGGTCGGGGCGCGCTGCTCCTGAGCGGGCACTTCGGGCCGTGGGAGCGGGCCCTCCAGTGGCTCGCCGAGGAGATGGGTGGGGTGGACGCGCTCGCCGCGCGGCACCGGCTCGCGGCCGTGGACCGGTTTTTCATCGCGCGGCGGGAGCGCGCGGGCGTGCGCACCCTCTGCTCCAGCCGGCCGGTGATGAGCGCGCTCCAGAGCCTCAAGGCGGGAGGCTGGATCGCGGCCCTTGCCGACCGGCCCCGGCGCCCGCGGCCGGCGCCCCCGCACATCGTGCCCCTCGACCCCGGGCCGCTCCTCCTCGCGCGGCGCGCGGACGCGTGGGTGATTCCCGGCGTCTCGACCTTCGCTCCGGACGGGGCGCTGGAGATCGAGTTCGAGGAGCCCTTCACGCTCGATCCCGATCGGGGAGGGCTCGAGCTCGAGCAGGGGCTCGACCGCGTCCAGAGATTCTTCGACGCGCACGTCCGCGCGCATCCGACCCAGTGGTTCACGTGGAGCCCGGCGCGCACCGGCGCCTCCGGGTCGTGAGCGAGATGGCCGTGATCCCCGCGCGCGATGCCGCATCCACCATCGGCGGCGTGGTTCGCGGGGTGAGGGCCGCCCTTCCGGGGCTGGCCGTGCTCGTCGTGGACGACGGGTCGATGGACGGGACCGCGGCCGCGGCGGGGGCGGCGGGGGCCGACGTGATCCGCCACGAGGTGAACCGTGGCAAGGGCGCGGCGCTCCAGACCGGATTCGACGAGGCCGCGCGGCGCGGGGCGAAACGCGTGCTCACGCTCGACGCCGACGGCCAGCACGATCCCGCCTACGCGGCGAGCCTCCTCCGCGCCCTCGACGGGAGCGATCTCGTCATCGGCTCGCGCGACCGGGATCGGACGGGCATGCCGTGGATCCGGCGCGCCACGAATTCCTTCATGACCTGGATCGTTTCGCATCTCGCGGGGATGCCGATCGAGGACACCCAGTCCGGATACCGCGCCATCTCGGCCCCGGTCCTGGCCTCGGTCCGTCCCGGCAGCCGCCGATTCGAGTACGAGTCCGAGTTCCTGATCGAGGCGGGCCGGAAGGGGTTCACCATCGGGTCGGTTCCCGTGCCCACGCTCTACAACGCCCCCGGAAGCCACATCCGTCCCTTTCGCGACACGGTGCGATTCGTGAGATTGCTCTTCCGGCGCTGGAGCCACTGATGGAAATCCTGGTCACCAACGACGACGGCATCCACGCGGACGGGCTGCGCGCGCTGGCCGCGGCGCTGCGTCCGCTGGGGAACGTCACGGTCATAGCACCCGACCGCGAGCAGAGCGCGGCGAGCCACGCGCTGACGCTGCACCGCCCGCTCCGGATCAAGAAGGTGGAGGAGGGCGTCCTGAGCGTGGACGGAACGCCCACCGATTGCGTTCTCCTCGGCGTGCACGGCTTCATGAAGCAGAAGAGGCCCGACCTGGTGGTCTCGGGGATCAACCATGGGCCGAACATGGGGAACGACACGAGCTATTCGGGAACGGTCGCGGCGGCGGTGGAGGGAACGTTCCTGGGAATTCCCTCCGTCGCGGTCTCGCTGGCGACCTGGGGGGAGGCCGACTTCACGGCGGCCGGCGGGGTGGCGCACGATCTCGTGGAGACATTCCTCGCGCACGGGATCCGGCCGGGCATGTGCATCAGCGTGAACATCCCCCCCATCCCGCGGGCCTCGATGAAGGGCGTCCGCGTCACCCGGCTCGGCAAGCGGGTCTTCCGCGACGTGATCGTGGAGAAGACAGATCCACGCGGGAAGCTCTACTACTGGATCGGCGGCGAGGATCCCACGTGGGAGCCGGACGAGCGGAGCGATTTCAACGCGGTGAACGAGGGGTACGTGTCCGTGACGCCCCTTCTCCTCGAATTGACCGACTACAAAGCCATCGTCGAGATGGAAGCCTGGAGGCTGAAGCTTGCCGGGACCGCCTGATTACGCGGTGGCGCGCCGGCGCATGGTCGACGAGCAGCTCCGGGGCCGGGGGATCCGGGATCCGCGCGTGCTCCGCATCATGGCCGCGGTGCCGCGGCATCTCTTCGTGGACCCCACGTTCATGAACCGCGCCTACAGCGACCACGCGCTTCCCATCGGACAGGAGCAGACCATCTCGCAACCGTACATGGTGGCGCTCATGACGCAGGCCCTGGGGCTGGAGGGGGACGAAAAGGTGCTGGAGATCGGCACCGGGTCCGGGTATCAGACCGCGCTCTTGGCGGAGCTCGCGGACCGGGTGTTCACCGTCGAGCGCATCCCCGAGATCGGGATGGCCGCGCGCGACCGCCTCACCGGGATGGGGTATTCCAACGTCATCTTCCGCATCGGGGACGGAACCATGGGATGGCGCGAGATGTCCCCGTTCGATCGCGTGATCGTGACGGCCGGGGCGCCACGGATGCCTTCGTTCCTGGAGGAGCAGCTGCGCGTCGGGGGCTGGGGCATCGTTCCGGTCGGCGACGCGGCGAGTCAGAGCCTCGTCCGGATGGCCCGCACCGAGGGCGGCCTCGTCGAGGAGGTGCTCTGCTCGTGCACCTTCGTTCCGCTGATCGGCCGTGAGGGCTGGTCGGTGGAGGAACCCGGTTGATCGGGCGGTGCTAAAATCCATTCTCCGGCGCAGTTGACCGGATCGAGCCCGCGTTGGTAGACTCCGCCCCGAGGGAAATCCCGGTCCCTCGATCTGCGTGTCAGCGGTCCTGGTCGGGGCGTGGCTCAGCCTGGTAGAGCACCTGGTTCGGGACCAGGGGGTCGGAGGTTCAAATCCTCTCGCCCCGATATCCAAGTGACCGCCAGCTGAACTCATGATGCCACCTCGCCTCGAGCGCCTGGTCGCTCACGTGCACGGACGCGTCCAGGGAGTCGGGTTCCGCGCCTTCGCCTTCGAGTCCGCCCAGTCGCTCGGCGTGGCCGGCACGGTGAAGAACTGCCGGGACGGCGGTGTCCGGGTGGAAGCCGAAGGTCCGAGAAACCTCCTGGACCGACTTCTCATCTTATTGAGGGAGGGCCCTCCCGCGGCGCGCGTCACGAGCGTCACAGAGGAGTGGGGGGAGCCGCGCGGCCTGACGCGGTTCACGATCTTGCCGACGTGAGAGGGACATGCGCGAAGAGAGCGAAGGATTCGTAACCGATCTCACGGCCGCGATGCGGCGCGCGATGGAACGGGGTCTCCTCGAGGCGGATGAGATCGAGACGCTGCTCCAGGCTCCCGACTTCGATCCCGCGGCGTTCGACACCTTCCTCGCGGAGGCCCGTCGCCGCGGCGTCCGGATCCCCGAGGAGGCTGAGGCCCAGGCCCAGGGCGAGGCGGAATCCGCCCCGGCCCAGGACCATGGGATCAGCGACATCGAGAAGCGCTACCTGGCCGAGATCCAGCGCTATCCGTTTCTTCAGCGGGACAACGAGCACGCCCTCTGGACGGCGATGCGGGGCGGCGACGAGAACGCCCGGAAGTCGCTCATCTTAGCTTACCTTCGCCTCGTGGTCGCAATCGCCCGCAATTATCGAAATCGGGGCGTGGAGTTCCTGGACCTGATCGAGGAAGGGAACATAGGCTTGATCGCGGCGGTGGACCGCTACGACGTGGAGCGGGGCGTGCATTTCAGCACCTACGCCACGTGGTGGATCCGGCAGGCCCTCGCCCGCGGCGTGGCGAACCAGTCCCGCACGGTGCGGATTCCCATCCACGTGCTCCAGATGGTGCGCCGCTACGTCGCGACCGAGCACCGGCTGGAGCGGGAGCTGAGGCGCCATCCCGACGTCTCCGAGATCGCGAGCGAGCTCAACCTCCCGCTCCCGCGCGCGAACCGGCTCCGGACCCTCATCCACGCCATCCGCACCCTGGACGTGGACCTGGGCGGGGACGCCTACCACGGGCTGATCGACAGCGAGGCGCTGGAGCAGCAGCCTTCCATCGATCAGATGGTCGAGATGCAGATGCGAAACCGGCACTTGGACGAGCTCCTGAAACGGCTCTCCGGCCGCGAGGAAGCAATCCTTCGCCTGCGATACGGGTTCTACGACGACAAGATGCACACCCTGGCCGAAGCGGGGGAGCAGTTCGGGCTTTCCCGCGAGCGAATCAGGCAGCTGGAGCAGCGCGCCCTCGTGAAATTGCGCCAGCTCCTCGACTCGGACTCCGAGGCGGCCTCCGTCCACTAGTTCCGCGGTTGCTTCAGCACATCCCCCAGCCTCAGCTCCCGCAGCGCGGCCACGTAGTTGTTCTTCGCCGCCATGGACGCCGCTTCCTGGCCGTGCCAGTTCCTCCGGAGCGCCAGGGTCAGGGTATCCGCAGCGGCCTGAGGGCGGCCCTCGAGCAGCGCGGCCACGCCCAGGTCGGCCATGGGGAGCGCGAAATCGGGAAAGAGGCGCGCGCACCGGAGCGCCGCCGCGCGCGCGTCCGAGGTCCGGCCGAGCTCGAGGTACCCCTGGGACACCAGCTCCATCACGTTCGCGTTCTCGGGCTCGAGCGCCATCGCGCGATCGAACCCGGCCGTGATGCGCGCCAGGGAGGCGGCGCCCGGATGGGCCGCGGTCTGCGCCGCGAGCGTGCGCGCGAGGAGCGCTCGAAGCTCGCCGTCGGAGGGCGCGATCCACGCCGCGCGCTCGAAGGCGGCCCGCGCCCCCGCGAGATCCTCGGATCGCCGGGCGGAATCGGCGTCGGTGAACGCGGCCGACAGGAGGGAGCGGCCCAGCTCCGTCGCGTAACGGCCGTCCCAGGGGGCGAGGGCGGTCGCGCTGCGGAGCTGGTCGGCGCGCTCCGCCGGCGTCATGGGATCCCGGAACGCGGGCGCGGCCCTCGTCTCGGCGAGCCAGG
>DASQBE010000254.1:0-20877 GCA_035635355.1 Binatia bacterium
GATCGCGACGGGGACGCTTCAAGCGTTCGCGGAGGGTGCGCTCGCGGCGGCGGGGGATGACGAAGCCGAGCGCGACCGCGCGGACCGATACCTCGAGCTGGCGCTCGCCGCCGGGCGCTACGAGCGGCTCCTCTGGAAGCAGGGCTTCGTGGATTTCGGGGACCTGCTCGCGCTCACGCTCCGGCTCTTCGACCAGAGCCCCTCGGCGCTCCGGAACTACCAGGAGCGGTTCCGGTACGTCATGGTGGACGAGTTCCAGGACACGAACCCCGTGCAGTTCGAAATCGTGAGAAGGCTCACGGCCCCGCACGGGAATCTGGTCGTGGTGGGCGACGACGACCAGAGCATCTACCGCTTCCGCGGCGCGCACCTCCAGAACATCCTCAAGTTCCACGAGTTCTTCCCCGACGCGCGCTCCATCGTGCTCCAGACGAATTACCGGTCCTCGCGCGAGATCTTGAAAACGGCGCGCCGGCTGATTCTGGTCAATCAGGACCGTCTGGAGACCAGGCTCGGGATCTCCAAGGATCTGGCTTCGGAGAAGACCGGCCCCGCCCCGCGCATCAAGGAGCTGACCACCGAGGCGGAGGAAGCCTCGTGGGTGGCGGCCGAGATCCGCGCCGCCGTGGAATCGGGCGCCCGGCGGTGCCGTGATTTCGCGATCCTGGTGCGCTCGAACCGGAACGCCGAGCCCTTCCTCGCGGCGCTCGACGAGCAGGGAGTTCCCTACTACTTCTCGGGGAGCCGGGGACTCTTCCAGCGGCCCGAGATCCGCGAGCTGATCGCGCTCCTCTACTCGCTCTCGCAGGACACGCGCGAGGATTACCTCTACCTCCTGGCCCAGTCCGCCTACTCCGTGCCCGGCGAGGACCTGAACCGCCTCGTGCACGCGCTCGAGACCGAGCCCTCGGGGCTGCGCGCGCTCATGGAGCGGGCGACCCGGGGTGCCGCATCCGCAGCGATCTCCGAGGAGGGCCAGGAGCGGCTCAAGACGATGCTGGCCGACCTCCGCGCCCTCGAGGTGACCGCGCGCGACCACCGGGTCGGCGAGGTGCTCCGAAGCTACCTCGAGCGCCGCGGGGTCATGAAGCGGCTCCGCGCGCCCACCCACTTCGAGGACGAGATCAAAGCGCGGAACATCGTGAAATTCTTCAAGCTGGTCCAGGACTTCGGGACGGTGGCCGTCGTGGATCGCGTGCCGCTCTTCCTGCGCCACCTCGGGATGATCATGGAGCACGGCGAAGATCCCGCCGTGGCCGAGATCGGCGAGGAGTCGGACGTGGTGCAGGTGCTCACCATTCACCGGGCCAAGGGTCTCGAGTTCCCGGTCGTCTATCTGGTCCAGGCGGCCACGGACCGGTTCCCGACCCGAAACCGGCACGGAGGGCTGGAGGTGCCGGTGGAGCTGGCGCCCGGCGAGACGCAGAACTCGGAGCTTCACAAGGAGGAAGAGCGAAGACTCTGCTACGTGGCGTTCACGCGGGCGAAGGAGGAGCTGGTCGCGACGTACGCGAACGATTACGGCGGCAAGATGCTCCGCCAGCGGAGCCAGTTCCTCTCGGAGGCGTTCGACCTCGGGAAACCGGCGCCCGCGCGGAAGAAACGGCAGGCGATGGAGGAGCTCCTGGCCGAGGGAAGCGCCCCCGCCACCGGGCTTCCCCCGCTCTCGCGTCCCGCGGCTCGCGAGCCGGTCCTCTTGAGCCACGACCGGATCGCCGACTTCGAGACGTGTCCGCTCAAGTACTACTTCATCAAGGTGCTCGCCATCCATCCCATCCTCACCCTGGACCACCGCGTGAATTTCGGGAACGCGATCCATCAGGCCGTGGCCTTCGCCCTGGAGCGGCACCGCCAGGGCGAGCGGCCCACCTTCGATCAGGTGGCCGCGGTGTTCCGCGCCAACTGGAGGGAAGAGGGGCATCGCTCCGAGGAGCACGCGCGCCGGCGCTTCGAGCAAGGCATGGCGGCCCTGCGCTCGTTCCTCGAGCGGGAAGTGGAGGGGCGCGAGCCGCCGACCGACGTCGAGCGGGTATTCCGGATCAAGCTGGAGGACGTCGTCGTCCAGGGACGGATGGACCGCGTGGACGAGGGGCCCCATGGGGTGGTGATCGCGGACTACAAGACGACCGAGCTGGACCCGGAGGAGAAGGCGGACGAGGAGGCCCGGAAGAGCCTCCAGCTCTCGATCTACGCGCTCGCGCAGCGGGAGCTGACGGGCCGCGCGCCCGACCGGGTCGAGCTGCGCTACGTTCTGAACGGGACGGTGGGGAGCTCCAACTGTCCGGAGGAGAGACTGGAACGGACCCGGGATCGAATCCTGACGATCGCCGAGTCCGTTCGTTCCGGGGACTTCCGCCCGCAACCGAGCGAGCGCAACTGCTCGATCTGCGCGTGCCGCCCCATCTGCCCCGAGTCCGCCGTCTAGACGGCCGCGAGCACTCCGTCGAGCACCGAGACGATCTGGTGCTTGGGGACGGCGCCGACGATCTGCTCCACCACCTTGCCGCCCTTGAAGACGTAGAGGCTGGGGATGCTTCGGATCGAATACTGCGCCGCGATCCGCTGGTTCTGATCGACGTCCACCTTGGCGACCTTCACCTTCCCCAGATACTGCTTCGCCAGCTCCTCGACCACAGGGGAAACGATGCGGCAGGGGCCGCACCATTCGGCCCAGAAGTCCACCAGCACCGGAACCTTCGATTGGAGCACTTCGGAGTCGAACGTGCTGTCGCTCACCTGGACTACCGATTCGGCCATGAGTGAAAACTCCTTACACGATGAGAGAACCGCACACGGCGCACGAGAAGACCCATATCACACGAGTCGCGAAAAACTAACGATTTAGACTCCCCGCATCAAGGTTCGATTCTCCCCGGACCCCGGGCGGCGTTGACACCCCCCGCGGCGGGGCCTAGACTGGCCGATACTCTGGGCCAAGGCCCCGCGACGCCCCATTCCCCGGATGCCTCGGAGATCCCTTGATCGAAGTACGAGACCTGTGTAAGACCTTCCACGATCGGAAGAAAGGCGACATTTCCGCGGTCCGGAACGTGTCCTTCCAGTGCGCCCCGGGCCACGTGTTCGGGCTGCTCGGCCGGAACGGGGCCGGCAAGACCACCACGCTTCGCATGCTCGCCACGATCTTGGCACCCACGTCCGGGACGGCGGTCATCGACGGGCTGGACGTGACCGAGAAGCCTGGCGAGGTCCGGAAGCGGATCGGCTACCTCTCCGGCGACACCAAGCTGTACGACCGGCTCACGGGCCGGGAGCTCCTCGAGTATTTCGGCGAGCTCTCGGGGATGACCCAGGCCTCCATCGAGGGACGCATCGCCGAGCTCCAGGTGACGTTCCACCTCGGCGACTTCCTCGACAGGAGGGTGGGCAAGATGTCCACCGGGATGAAGCAGCGCCTCTCGCTGGCCCGCGTCGTGCTCCACGATCCCCCGGTCCTCATCTTCGACGAGCCGACCTCCGGCCTCGACGTCATGGGGGCGCGCGAGGTGCTGCGGATCGTGCAGGAGCTGAAGGCCAAGGGGCGCACGATCATCTTCTCGACCCACATCATGACCGAAGCCGAGCGGATCTGCGACGAGATCGCGATCATCGAGCAGGGTTCGATCCTCACCCAGGGGAGCGTGCTCTCCCTGCGAAACGGAAACGGCGGCGGGTCCCTGGAGGACGTGTTCGTCAAGACCGTGCAGGAGGTGACGAGTGACGCATAGATCCTGGGCCGTCTGGCGCAAGGAGCTGCGCGACGCCATGAGGGACGGCCGCACGATCATCGCGGTGCTCGTGGTTCCGCTCGTCCTCTATCCGGGCCTCATGCTCTTCATGGGCTCCATCGAGGCCGCGAACAAGAAAGAGGAGAGCGCCCTTCGGATCCGCGTGGGCGTGGTGGGCGAGGCGCAGATTCCCGGCCTCCACGGGCGGATGAGCGCCCTCCAGGGGGTCTCGACGGTCCAGCTGGACAAGGCGCCCCAGTCCATGGAGCTGGCCGGGGTGGACGCGGTGCTGGTGATTCCCCCCACCGTGGCCGCATCCGTCGCGAGCGGGGACTCGGTGAAGGTGGAGCTTCTCTACAAGGACGCCGACCACAAGTCCTCGGCGGCCGACGAGCGCATGCAGCCCATCCTGGACGACGTCCGGCGCGCGCTGACCGTGCTCTGGGCCCAGAGCCGCGGCGCCCACGCGGACGCCCCACCGGCGATCTCCGTCGAGCACCGCGACATCTCGTCGAAAGAGGAGGTGGGACGCTTCACCGCCGCGCTCATCATCCCCTACATCCTGGTCTTCATGGTGGCCGCGGGATCGATGCACATCGCGATCGACGCAACCACGGGGGAGAAGGAGCGGAGCACCCTCGAGACGCTGCTCTCGACCTCGACCTCGCGCAGCGAGCTCGTGATCGGGAAGTGCATGGCGGTCATCACGACCGCGCTCGTGGCGGGCACGGTGGGAATCTTCGGCCTCTGGTTCAACTTCTCGGTGCTCGCGAACCTCATGCCGGGGCTCGCGAGCCAATCGATGCAGCTCTCGATCCGCCCGGAGCAAGCGCTCTTCCTCCTTCTGACCGTCCTGCCCACGGCGATCTTCCTGGGCGCGACGCTGGTCGCCATCGGATGCTTCGCGCGGAGCATGCGGGAGGGGCAGACCTACGCCACCTATGTCTACATGGCGTCGGTGTTCCTGGGCCTGGGAAGCTTCCGGCAGCTCGGGTCGCCGCCGCTCCAACGTTTCGCGATTCCCATCCTGAACACCGCTCTATTGCAGAGGGAGATCCTGACCGACACCGTCGTACCCATGCACGCCGCGGTCACCCTGGGCATGAGCGCCGCGATGGCGGCCATCATGCTCGTGATCGCGACCCGGCTTTTCTCCAACGAGTCCGTTCTCTTCCGGACGTGAAGGGGCAAGCGTGAAACGCGACATCGACAATCTCATGCAAGAGCGCGGCCTCTCGGCCGCCATCGTGTTGCAGGGCGAGCATCAGAGCCCCACCTTCCGATATCTCACGGGGCCGCGCACGCATCTGCGCGGAATCGTGGTCTGGCGCCCGGGGGCCAAGCCTTACCTCGTGCATCATTCCATGGAGCGCGACAGCGCGGCCGCCACGGGATTCGATCTGGGGGACTACGGCTCCCTGGGCTGGATGAAGATGCTGGAGCAGGAGGGTAGCCAGGTGCGCGCCACCGCGCGCCTCATCCAGGCGGTGCTGGACCGTCTGGGCGTCCGCGGGCGCGTCCTGGTGGACGGGGTGGCGCAGGTCGGCTGGTACTACCACGTCCTGAACCGTCTGAGCGAGATCAACCGCGACATCGAGATCGCCGAGGATCAGGACCCCGGCCTCTTCGAGCTGGCGCGAAGCACCAAGGACGCCGAGGAAGTGACGACCGTCCGCACGGTCGCCTCGGTATGCGAGCGGGCGTACGCACGGGTCCGGTCGATCATCCAGGGAGCGCGCCTCGAGGGGAAGAAGCTGCGCGACGGAG
Organism: Binatia bacterium; assembly: GCA_035635355.1. GTDB lineage: Bacteria > Eisenbacteria > RBG-16-71-46 > SZUA-252 > SZUA-252 > WS-7. The sequence goes on from DASQBE010000254.1 coordinate 5,493, forward strand.
AGGGCTGGGTCACGATCGGCCGTCTGCGGCAGGAAGTGCGGCGGATCTTCTTCGAAGCGGGCCTGGTCGAGCCGCACGGGAACATCATCGCCATGGGCCGCGACGCGGGCGTGCCGCACAACGAGGGAAACGACGGGGACGTCCTCGAGGAGGGGTGCCCGATCGTCATCGATCTCTACCCCGCGCAGGAGAACGGCGGCTACTACTTCGACGTGACGCGGACCTACTGCGTGGGACGCGCGTCGAAGGAGCTGAAGGAGCTCCACGCGCTGGTGCAGGACGCCGTGGTTCGAACGGTCGACCGCCTCGCGGTGGGAACCCCGGGCCGCGTCTATCAGGAGAACGTCTGCGACCTCTTCGAGGCGCACGGACACCGGACCATCCGTCAGGACGAGCGTGTGCAGGAAGGGTACGTGCACGGGCTGGGCCATGGGATCGGGCTGGAGGTGCACGAGCGGCCCCGGCTGAGCGCCGCGATGAATCCGGACCTCATTCTTCCGGGATCGCTCTTCACCGTGGAACCGGGACTCTACTATCCTTCGCGCGGCCTGGGTGTGCGGATCGAGGACGTCATCTACGCTCATCACGATGGGAGCTTCGAAAACCTCACGCATGTCCCCTACGAGCTGGAGATCGCGCCCGCTTAGGGAGCGCGCCATTCTCGCCGGACTCAAGCCGCGGATGCCGCAGGCGGAGAACGGCGATTGCCTGACCGAGCTTCGCCTCCTGGCGGAGACGGCCGGAGCCCAGGTGCGGGGGGAAGTGCTGCAGCGCCGCGGTCCCGTCCGCGCCTCCACCTTCCTCAGCAAGGGCAAGATCGACGAGGTCCGGACCCTCTCGGGCGAGGAGCAGGCCACGCTCCTCCTCCTCGACGACGATCTCTCCCCGGCCCAGAGCCGCAACCTGGGCGAGCAGCTCAACATGAAGGTCGTGGACCGGAGCGGCCTGATCCTGGACATCTTCTCGAGGCGGGCGCGCACGCGCGAGGCGCGGCTGCAAGTGGAGCTGGCCCAGCTCGAGTACCTCCTCCCCCGCCTCACGCGCATGTGGGAGCACCTCTCGAGGCTGGGAGGCGGGATCGGAACGCGCGGTCCCGGGGAGACCCAGCTCGAGGTCGACCGTCGGCGGGTCCGCGAGCGGATCGCGAAGCTGAAGCGCGAGCTGGACCACGTGGTGCAGGAGCGCCGCGTCCAGCGCCGCGGCCGGCGCGACTGCTTCAAAGCTTCGCTCGTGGGCTACACGAACGCCGGGAAATCCACCCTCTTCAACGCGCTCACCCGCGCGAGCGTCTACGTCGAGGACCAGCTCTTTGCCACCCTCGATCCCACCACGCGCGTGTTCTCGGTCAACCGCGACACGCGCGCCCTCCTGACCGACACGGTGGGCTTCATCCGGAAGCTCCCGCCGCATCTCGTGGCCAGCTTCCGCGCCACCCTCGAGGAGGTCGCCGAGGCGGATCTCCTGCTCCACGTGGTCGACGCGACCGAGCCCGACATCGACGCCCACATCCAGGCCGTCGAGACGGTGCTCGAGTCGATCGGGGCGATGGGGATCCCCAGGCTCTCGGTGTTCAACAAGATCGACGGCGTATCGGACGAGGTCTCGGCCTTGGGGCTCCGCGCGCGCTACCCCGGGGCGGTCTTCGTCTCGGCCCTCACGCGGGAGGGATTGCCCGAGCTCAAGGAGGCCACGATGCGGCACTTCCGGGACGGCTCCCGCCGCGATGGGGCGCCGCCGCGCCCATGAATCTGCGCCGCATGCAGGCGGCGATCGCGGAGTGCGGGTTGGACGGGTGGCTCCTCTACGATTTCCACGGCACCAATCCGATCGCGCGCAGCATCCTCGGATTCCAGGCGCTGGCCGAGGCGCCCAAGACCACCCGCCGTTGGTTCTACTGGATCCCCGCCTCCGGCGAGCCCGTGAAGCTGGTCCACCGCCTGGAGCCGCACGCGCTCGATCACCTGCCGGGCCGGGCCTCGGTCTACCTCACGTGGCAGGAGCTGGAGCGGAGCCTCGCCGAGACGGTCGCGGGGACCCGGGTCGCGATGGAATTCTCGGCGCGGGCCCGGCTTCCCTACGTCTCGCGCGTCGACGGCGGGACGCTGGAGCTGGTGCGCGCCGCGGGAGTGGAGGTGGTCTCCTCGGCGGACCTGGCGCAGCGGTTCGAGGCAGCGCTGGACCCCGAGGCGCGGCTGGACCATCGGCGCACCGGCGCGGTCTTGCACGGTATCCTGACCGCGGCCTTCGAGCGGGCGCGCTCGGGCGCTGGGGGAAAGACGCCGCTCCGCGAGATGGACCTGCAGCGCTGGATCCTCGAGCGATTCGAGGCGGCCGGGCTTCGGACGAGCGATCCGCCCACGGTCGCCGTGAACGAGCATTCCGCCGACGCGCACTTCGCGAACACCCCCTCGGACGATCGCCCGATCCGGCGAGGCGATTTCCTGCTCCTCGACGCCTGGGCCAAGGCGAGACACCCGGGGGCGGTCTACGCGGACTACACGCAGGTCGCGTTCCTGGGTGCCTCGCCCCCGGAGGCCCACCGCGAGGCCTTCGCGGCGGTGCGGGCGGCGCGGGACCGGGCCATCGCGTTCGTGCGCGATTCGCTCGGGGCCGGGCGCGCGCCGCGCGGCTGCGACGTGGACGACGCGGCCCGGGAGGTCATCCGCGCACGCGGCTGGGCCGACCGCTTCTTCCACCGGACAGGGCATTCCATCGGAGCCGAAGTGCACGGGAACGGAGTCCACTTGGACAACCTCGAGACGTGTGACGAGCGAGCTCTCCTCGATGGAACCCTGGTCTCGGTGGAACCCGGCGTCTACTTCGAAAGCTTCGGAATGCGCACCGAGGTGAATCTTCTGATCGATGGCGGCGAGGCCGTCGTCACGACCGAGCCCATCCAGACGGAGATCTTTCTCCTTGAGCCCTGAGCGCCGCGTGCCGCTCTCGGAGATCGAATTCCACACGTCCCGGGCCGGCGGGCCCGGCGGACAGAACGTGAACAAGCTGGAGACGAAGGTGGAAGCGCGCTGGAACATCGACCTGAGTCCCTCGGTCACGCCCGAGGAGCGCGCGCGAATCCGGCAGACCCTGGGATCGAGGATCGGCAAGGGCGGCACCCTCAGGGTGACGAGCCAGCGCCACCGGAGCCAATCGAGGAACAAGGAAGCAGCGCTCGAGCGGCTCCAAGATCTGGTCTCGAACGCCCTCACGCCCCGGAAGGCCCGGCGCGCCACGTCCCCCACCCGAAAGTCCGGTGAAGCGCGCCTGGAGGAGAAGAAACGGCGGGGCCGGATCAAGCGCCTGAGGGGCGGTCCGGGGGGGCGGGCCGGGGCCTCCGAGGACTGAGGTTTCAAAGCACCTAACCTGATTACCACAGATACGTTACAGCCACGATATCCCTCCCTCGACGCGCAACTACATCTCAAGTACACCCCTCCGAAGGTCGATAAAAGAACATGGTGTCGAAGAAGAGACCGTTCGACGGCCAGCTCACGCCCCTGGCGATCACGGCGGCCCTCGTCCTGATCATCGTGGGCGCGCTCGCGTCCCCCCGGGTGCGAGGCCATGGCGCGGGGCTGCGAACCGGCTCCGGAGATTTCGGGTCCGAGGCCGTACGCTCGGACACGGAGCCGCAGGGTCCGCAGGTGTTCCGCTATTTCTCCGAGCAGCCAGGCACCCTCGATCCGGCCCTGGCCTCCGACGCCTATTCCTCGCTCGTCATCGCGCAGATCTTCAGCCCGCTCGTCGGGCTCACCTCCGATCTCGAGCCGGTCCCGCAGATGGCCGAGAGCTGGACCATCTCGAGAGACGGCCTCGTGTACCTCTTCCAGATTCACCGCGGCGTCCGGTTCCACAACGGCCGCGAGGTCACGGCGAGCGACTTCGTCTACAGCCTGACGCGCCTCTTCGACGAGCCGTTCCGATCCCAGGGTCTCGCGGCGGGGTATCTGGACGCGATCGTCGGCGTGCCCGAGTTCGTGTCGGGGCACGCGAAGACCATCCGCGGCATTCGCGCCGTCGACCGCTACCGCCTCGAGATCCGCCTGGCCCGCCCCTACAGCGCGCTCCTGAGCGCGCTCGCGCTCGACCAGGCCTCGGTGGTGCCCCGGGAATGCGTCGAGGCGAAAGGGAGCCGGCCGTTCGCGCTGTATCCCGTGGGCTGCGGTCCCTTCCGGGTGAGCTATCGCCATGACGACGAGCGCCTCGTGCTCGCATCCAATCCGGCTTACTTCCAGGGAAAGCCCGAGATCGACTCGATCATCTTCTACACGCCGAAGGGCAGCGTGCAGGGGGTGGACACCGAGGGCGCCAAGGCGCTCCTCCGCGGCGACGCGGCGATGGCGAGCCTGCCCCTCAACATGCTCGACGAGGCGAAGAGCCGGTCCAACATCCGTGTGGTACGGTGGCAGGACCTGAGCCTCTCCTTCATCGGGATGAACACGAGAATCCCGCCCCTGAACGACCCGAGGGTCCGCAAAGCCCTCGCGCTGGCCATCGGGCGCGAGGAGATGCTGAAGCTCTGGCCCGCGGGCAAGATGCTCTCGCAGGCCATCCTGCCCCCCGGCCTTCCCGGGTACTCCCCCGAGCCTCGCACCTATCCGCATGATCCCGACGCGGCGCGGAAGCTTCTCGCGTCCGCGGGGTACGGTCCGAGCCATCCGCTCCCGACCCTGATCCTCTGGAAGGCCAACGCCAACCAGAGCGTCCGCGAGGTGGACACGCTCATGGTGAAGACGCTGGCCGAGGCCGGGATCCGCGTGAGCCTCCGCTACGTCTCCTGGACCGAGCTCGACGCGGTCGCCACGGCGCGCCATGCGCAGCTCTTCGCGTTCGCGTGGGTCGCCGACATACCCGATCCCGATACGTTCCTTCGCTCGCTCTTCTACTCCAGCAGCGGGACCAACTACTTCCAGTACTCCAATCCGGCCGTCGATTCCCTTCTCGACGTCGCGCAGCGCACGGCGAATCCGGAGACTCGAATGAACGCGTACCGGGCGGTGGAGGCGCGCGTGGTTCGGGACGCTCCTCTCATTCCGCTCTTTCACTCCTCCACGTTCGTCGGACTCGGGGAGGAGGTCTCCGGGCTGGAGGTGAACCCGCTCGGAATTTCGACCCTCGCGATGGAGAAACTTCGGATTGGCAAGCCCATCCACAAGCGTGAGCCCCGACAAGCGCTCCGTTGATCCGCCGGCGGGCCGCCGGTTCGGATTGCAGGCGCGGATCGTTCTGACGTTCGGGCTGATCGTCGTCGGCCTCGTCGGGGCGTCCCTGGCCTACGTCGTGCGGAATCAGAGCGACTCGCTGCTGGGTCAGACCCGCGAGAAGGGCTTCGCGCTCGCCCACAGCATCGCCTGGCTCTCCACGCCCTCGCTTCTCTCCTACAACTACGTCGCCCTGAGCCAGGCCGCGACGCGATCCCGGGGCGATGCCGAGGTGGCCTACGTCGTGATCTACGACAAGGAGGGCCAGATCGCGGCGGACAGCCGGGAGCGGAACTCCTTCGGACATCCCCCGCGCGAGCCGGCGGACATGAACGCGATGGAGGCGCGCGAGGACCAGTGGATGATCGTGCCCCCCGCGCAGAACGGCGATGCCCCGGTCATCGAGTTCCTGGTCCCGGTATACGTGGAGGATCGCACGGTCAAGTGGGGCACGGTCCGCGTCGGCATCTCCCTCGCGGAGGTGAACGCGGACATCCAGCAGACCACGCACCACCTCGTGCTGGCGGGGCTGGTCGCCGCGATCCTGTGCCTCATCGGCGCGCGGTTCGCCGCGCGCGCCATCACGCGGCCGATCGAGCGGCTGGTGGTGGCCACGCGGGCCGTCGCCCGAGGGGACTACTCGCAGCGCCTCAATCTCAGGAGCGGGGACGAGCTCGAGACCCTGGCCTGGCACTTCGACCGCATGGCCGACGAGGTCCAGGTCCAGCAGGGCCAAATCCTCGCCAGCCGCGAGGATCTGCGGCGCCTGAACGAGAGCCTCGAGGCCACCGTCGAGTCCAGGACCCACGCGCTGGGCGAATCGGAAGCCAAGTACCGCATCCTGGTCGAGAGCTCTCCGCTCGGGATCCTGATCGTCCAGGCCGGGCGGGCGGTGTTCGTGAACAAGGCGTTCGAGCGGATGACGGGGAAGGAGGCTTCGGATCTGCTCGAGAACGGGACCGACCCCTTCCGGGTGTTCGACCCCGAGTCGGGTCACCGGATCCGGAAGGCGGTGCTGGAGGAGGACGCGGGAGCACAGCTGGAAGGGCAGATCTGCCAGGCCTCCGGAAAGCAGATCTTCGTCGAGGTGCACACCGCCCAGCTCCTCTTCCAGAACACGCCGGCCACGATGATCCTCGCCTCGGACGTCTCGGCACAACGGGACTTGCAAGAACGCCTCATCCGCGGGGAGAAGCTCCGCGCCCTCGGAGAGCTGGCGGCCGGGGTGGCCCACGACTTCAACAACAACCTCGGAATCATCCTGGGCCGCACCCAGCTCCTCCAGGCCAAGGTGGCCGATCCCGACGTGATCTCGGGGCTCGAGGTCATACGGCAGGCCGCGATGGACGGCGGCCAGACGGTGCGCCGGATCCAGCAGTACACGCGGGTCCGCGAGGAGCTCCAGCACGAGGTGCTCCACCTTCCCTCGGTGGCGGCGGAGGTGATCGAGATCACCAAGGGCAAGTGGAAGAACGAAGCCCAGCGTCGGGGCGTCACCGTGGAGATCCGCATCGAGTCGAACGAGCCCGCCCCGATCCTGGGCACCCGGGCGGAGATTCGCGAGGCGCTCACCAACCTCATCTTCAACGCGGTGGACGCGCTCCCCAAGGATGGAGCGATCATCATCCGCGCGCAATCCAACGGGGCGGAATCCATCCTCGAGGTCGAGGACAACGGCGTCGGCATGGCCGACCACGTCAAGAGCCGCATGTTCGAGCCGTTTTTCACGACGAAGGGGCTGTCCGGAAACGGCCTCGGGCTGTCGATGGTCTACGGGATCGTGAGCCGGCACCGCGGCTCGATCGAGGTGGAGTCGAAGGAGCACGTGGGCACCATCGTTCGCATGCGCTTCCCCGCGGTCGATCCCAAGAGCGCGTCGTTCCCCCTTCCTCCGCGCGCCCCGGCTCCGTACCGGGCCCAGGTGCTCGTGGTGGACGACGAGGTGGATCTGGTCTCGGTCATGCGCGATGCCCTCACCCGCGAAGGGCACGAGGTGACGACCGCGACCGGCGGCAACGAGGGCATTCAGAAGTTCCGCCAGGGGACCTTCGACGCGGTGCTCACCGATCTCGGCATGCCCGATGTGAGCGGCTGGGAGGTGGCCCGGGTGGTCCGCAAGGAGGGAGGACGGCGGGTGGTGCTGGGTCTCGTGACCGGTTGGGGCGCGACGGTGAGCGACGAGGTGATGGACGCCCACGGAATCGACTTCGTGATCAGCAAGCCCTTCGAGGTGGGAACCCTCGCCTCGCGGGTGAACGAAACCCTGGCGTCGCGGCCGGCTAAGCCTCCGCGATCCTCTTCACCCAGCGAAACTCGCCCGACTTGAGCCGGCGCCGGCGGTAGCCGAGCGCCTCGAGGAAGCGCTCGCCGTCGTCGTAACCGCCCGGGACGTCGGCCGCGATGGTCGGGGCGCCCAGCTCGTTCGACAGGAATCCCTCCGCCAGCTCGAGCGCCGCGCGCCCATAGCCCTTCCCGCGCTCCACCTGCGCCACCACCAATCCGCGCAGGGTGGCGGGCACTTCGTCCGCGCCCGCCTCGAATTCGATCGTGCCGATGAGCGACTTGGTGTCGGTGCGCCGGATCGCGAGGAAGTAGCGGTTGTCCTCCGCCAGCGCCTCCTCGTACATCATCTCGACCGTGGTGGGGTCGAAGTCCGAGCTTCCGGTCAGCGCCTCGAAGTAATCGGGGGCGTCGAGATAGACCTTCATGATCGCGGGCAGATGCTCCGAGCCCAGAGACTCCAGATAGACGAGCGGCCCATCGATGCGCGTGTTCGTACCGGTGCTCATCGCAGGAGGATCGCTTTCTCCACACGGGTCCTGCTCGCGGATTTGAGCTCGATCATGTAGACGCCGCCCGGGAGCGCCCGGCCGCCCGCGTCCCGGCCGTCCCAACGGAACGAGGACACGCCCGCCGTGCCCGGCCCATCGTGCAGCGTGCGGACCAGAACGCCGTCCACGCGATAGATGCGCAGCGCGAACGCTCCATCGCGGTCCAGGGAGACGGGAAGGGTGGTCTCGGGGTTGAAGGGGTTCGGACGAACGGGGCCCAGGGCGAACGCGCGGGGGGTCCGGGAGCCGGACGGAATCGTCAGCTCCACCGGCCCGTACTCGGTCGTTCCGCCGCCCTGCCGCGATAGCACGAGCCAGTAATCCTGCGTCCGCCCCGGCTTCGCGTCCGAATCCACCCAGGTTCCGGTCCCATAGTAGCCGACCGGGTTCGCGACCCGGGCGCGCGGTCCGCCGCCGGCGGCGCGATCGATCCCGACCGTCGAGACGCCCGCGCCTCCCAGGTCCCAGCTCACCACGACGTCGGCGCCCGCGGGGTCGTAGCGCGCGTCGAGCGGAATGAACTCGGACCCCGTGGTGCCGCACGTGGCGTCTCCGTTGACCGCCACATCGTCGATCCACCAGCCGATGCCGCCCCCCACGGGCCCGGACCGGAACCGGAAGCCGATCTCGACCACGCCCGAGTATCCGGTGAGGGGAACTCTCGCCTGCGTGAACGTGAGCTGCGCCCCGCCCCAGCGGTCGCCGAATGGGTAATCCGGCACCGGATGAAGCAGCGTCCAGGTCGCGCCGTTGTCGGTGCTGACCTCCACCGAGACGCCGTCCGTCCCCGCGGCCGCGCCGTAGCGCTGCCAGAACGTGAGCGTATCGGCCGTCCCCGTGAGGCGGATGGGCTGGCTGATGAGCCGAGCGTCCTGGTTGGAGGAATAGCTCCCGATGTTGCCGACCGGTCCCAGCTTCCAGGCCCACGCGCCCGCCGGGGTGTGGTTCTGTCCGGACTCCCGGTGCCACTCGTCCTCACGGGCGCACGCCGCGGGGGTCGCCTCGGAGGTCCAGGGCAGGATCGTATGCTCGAAGTCGTCACAGACCCCGGTCTTGGCCCCGACCAGGATCTGCACCGTGTCCGAGAGGGCGAGCCCCGATGTGGAGTAGAGGTCGTAGCGGAACCAGGCCCCGATCGGATCCGGGGAGGAGTTGATCGTGACGTCCACGGTCGTTCCGGAGTCGGCCACCGCGGGCGCGATCGTCCCGTACACGATCGAGTCTCCCGCGCTGATCGTCGTGTAGGTGTCCAGCGACTGGAGCTTGGCGTAGAGGCTGGGGCTCAACGCTCCGTTCACGTTCAGCAGGGGAATGCGAAGCCGGACCGACTCGCCGATCTCCGCCTTTCCGTCTCCGTTGTTGGTCGTGCCCAGACGGGGCGAATCGTCCACCTGGATCGCCTGCCGCACGACGGCCGCGGCGTGCACGCGAAGATCGGCGGTGATCACGCCGACGTTCTCCGCGATATTCCGGATGGCGACTTGGGTCAGGTCGCCGCAATTCGCCTTGGTGGCGGGACAGGTGTTGGCGCTGAAATCGTGAGCCCCGAGCGCCCCGGGCCAGGGGTCGTACCGGTCCCCCCGGTTGCCCGTGACGGTGGCCGGGCTGCCGCAGGCCGATTGGGAGACGCTGGTGTTGCGCGCCACGTCCAGGTTCTGGACCCCGGCGGGCCCGGATACGGATTCAGCGCCTCCGGCCTCCACGACATCCACCAGCTTGGGTGTGGAGTTGTTCTTCCCGGGGGCGGACTCATCGATGTGATAGATGAGGAGGCCGTGCGCCTGCACTCCCTCCACCTCGACCGAGCGCCGGACGAGACCCTTGTCGAACCCGACCGGCTGCCGGTTCTCGATCAGGAAATACTCCCCGACGCCGTCTCCGTTGGTCCAGAGGCGATAGACCGTTCCTCCCGTCTCCACGGGCTGGATCGTGACGCCGAGCTGATCGGCCGCGATGTTCGTGGGCGTGATCCACCCCAGGGTCTGCTTGGACCAGGCCGAGAAGTGCGCGGGGCTCCACCCCAGGGATTCGCCCGGCGCGTGGCAGAAATTCCCGGAGCCCATGAGGTCCCATTCCCCGACCCCCTCGCTCGACGTGGGGAGGCCGCTCGTGTCGTAGAGGTCGGGGAGCCCCAGCGTGTGGCCGAACTCGTGGCAGAAGGTTCCGATCGACGCGATCTGGTTGGGCGCGGTGTGGGGCGCCAACCCCACCCACTTCTCGGGCTCGGTGGTGTAGACGCTGTCCCGGATCGCGCCGTGCACGCCGATGTCGGGGCTGGAGTAGACGGTGGGGAGCGTCCACTCGTGCGAGTGGATGTCGTCGGCGGAGGCGGTCTCCTCGCCGCCCGGTCCCGCGTGGACGACGAAGAAGCCGTCCACCAGGCCGTCGTCATCTCCCGAGTTGGGAATGTTGTCCGGACCGTCGTTGTCGAATTGCCGGAGATCGTAGTCCGCGTCCGCGAGGACCAGCGCGTCGTGCGCCATCTGCTGGGCGTTGTGGGGCGGATCGCCGAAGCCGTTCTGAGCGTCCACGTAGTAGCTGTACGGGTGAGGCGCCGTGTACCAGCGGGTCACCAGGCCGTCGAGGTCGAGCTGGCCCCCCGAGACCTCACGATAGTAGTCGCGGACACTGCCGTGGGGCTCTGTTCCCACGCTGAAGAACAGCGAATCGAAGGCCTCCTGGCTGTGCGCCAGGGTGTCGGCCAGGAAGCCGGGATCCCCCGTGATGGCCGGGTCCGGGGGGAACTGGAGGAGAACGACCAGCGCCCTGTAGTGGCCGACCGGAGGGTGCTGGGCCCGTACGGCCCGGTCCACGCCCGCCGGCCTATGGGCTAGGCGCTCCAGGGCGGCGGCCGCCTTGTGGGTGCCGCGCAAGGAGGGTATTTCGGTGTAGATCGGGGCCACGGCCTGGGCCCGGGGGGCCAGGCCGAACAGCAGGCAAGCACCGACGATGCAGCTCTGAAGCCGCACGAAACACCCCCCCTTCGGATGGCGAGTCGCGCGGCAGGTCGTTCAAGCCTTGGCGGGGGAGGAACCTGCGTTGTCGAAGCCCGTGCGCTCCTGCTTCCCCCATCCGCCGCGCCCCAAGATGATATCGAGCATCGCCCCCAGGCGGAAGAGGAGAGTCAAGAGGCGGTAGGAGAAGTTTTCCAGCACTCCCACCCCGATCATGAGGGCGAAATCGCCCCAGCTGCGGTACAAGCCGAAGGAAAGCTCTTCCAGGAACACCGCGGAGATGGACAGGAAGGCTCCCGAGGTGACCGCGAGGAAGAGAAACGCCCAGAAATAGAGGGGCGAGAGGAAGCCGAGGAAGTACGCGATCGGGATCAGGATGTAGCCCAAGAGCTCCACCAGCGGTCCCATCACCTCGAAGAGGAAATAGTACGGGAGCCCGATCCAGCGGAGCGACCCCGAGTTCTTCATCCAGCCCAGGGAGCGGTGGATCCAGAGACAGTGGATGAGCCCGCGGTGCCAGCGGCCGCGCTGGCGCGCCAGCGCGCCCACCTTCTGCGGGACCTCCGTCCAGCAGATCGGATCCGGAAGGAACTGAACCAGGTAGGGCCGATTCTGCTCGCGCATGTGCCGGTGCAGACGCAGCACCAGCTCCATGTCCTCCGTGATCACGTCGGAGCGATAGCCTCCCACCTCGATCACCACGTCCTTGCGGAAGAGGCTGAACACGCCCGAGAGGATGAGGAGGTTGTTCATCGCCGAAAGCCCCAGGCGGCTCGCCACGAACGCGCGGAGATATTCCACGACCTGAAACGCGGCGAGAATGTTCTGCGGCAGCCTCGGCTCCACGATACGTCCGCGCTCCACCTTGCACCCGTTCGCCACGCGCACCTGGCCGCCGACCGCGATGACCCGTTCCGGATCCTCGAGGAAGGGGCGCACCACGCGCAGCAGCGCGTTCTCCTGGAAGATCGCGTCCGCGTCGATGGTGCAGATCAGCGGATAGTGGGAGAGGTTGATCCCCGCGTTCAAAGCGGCGCTCTTCCCGGCATGCGCCTTGTCGATCACAAGGAGATTGGGGTGCGTGGGGGAGCGATAGATGCCGCGGATCGCCCCTTCGATCGGAAGGCTCTTCCGGTAGACCGTGTCCCGCAGCGTGAGCTTGAACTCGCGTCTCAGCCGCGAAAGGGTTTCGTCCGTCGAGCCGTCGTTGATGACGATGACCTCGTGCTGCGGATAGTCGAGGGCGAGCACCGAGCGCACGGCTTCGACGACGTTCTGCTGCTCGTTGTACGAGGGGACCAGCACGCTGATCGGGAAGGTGAAGTGCGACTTGGCCACCGCCTCGTAATCGGCGTAGAAATTCTGCGCCAGCCGCCGGCGCATGTCGAAGAAGGAGAGGATCAGAAGCCCGAACAGCACGAGCTGGAGCGCGCTGAAGTAGATGAGGATCACGAAGCTGATCACGTTGATCGTGGGCATCAGCCAATCGGGCGCCGTGAACGCGGGCATTCTAGGATTTTCCTCCCTCGCTCACCACGGAATCCGGGAGCGGCATACCGAGCGTCATGAGCGCCTCGACCGCGCAATCGCGCGCGAAACGGTCCCCACTGTGTAGCGTGCTCAGGAGCGTGGCCTTGGACGGCTCGCCGATGCGGACCAGCGCGTCCAGGGCGTTCTTGCGGACCCACCAGGAGCGGTCCAGGAGCGCCACGCCGAGCTTGGTGACGGCGTTGGGGTCCCCGATGCGGCCCAGGGCCTCGGCGGCGTGCGCGCGGACGTACCAGACGGGATCGGCCAGCACGGGCTCGACCAGGCTCGCGCTGGCCCGGTCGGAGATCATGCCCAGCGCCCAGACCGAGGCGGAGCGGACGTCGGGCTCCTTGTCGGTCAGGGCCTCGCCCAACGACCGCGTGGAGCGCGCGTCCTTGATCTCGCCCAGGATGCGCGCCGCCCAGAAGCGCGCCTTGGGCGTGCCCTCGCGGAGCGAGCGGATCAAGAGGGGCGCCGTCCGGGGCCCCATTTCGATGCAGATCGCCGCGATCCGGGCGGAAACGGCCTGGTCGTGCTTGCCCAGGAGCTCGACCAGGGCCTCCTCGGCCGCCTGGAGCTTCATCCTCCCGAGCGAGCGCGCGGCGACGTTTCTCACGTCCGGATCCTTGTCCTCGAGCGCGGTCAGGAGCGTGGGCACGGAGCTGGGCACCTTGAGCTCGCCCAGGATCCGGAGCGCGTGGGCGCGGGTCCATTTCATCGGGCTCCGGGCGCGGCTCAGATGGCGCGCGATCACCCCGCCCTCCTCCAGCGCGTGGATCACGTCCAGGCGGGTCGCCAGCTCGAGCTGGCTCACTTCCTGCGCCGCCAGGTCGGCCCAGCGTCCGCCGAGCCCGCGGACGATGTGGCCCATTCCCTCCGCATGGTCCTCCGGGATCCCGGTCTTCAAGAGCAGGAAGCTCTTGCGGAGCCGGTCCAGGAAGCTCCGCTTCGTGGACTCCTCGCGGGAGGAATAGAACTTGTTCCCGATCGCGGCCAGCGTGGTGAGGGCCACGATCCCGAGCAGAATGCCCAGCGTGATGATCAGGACCTGGAAGTCGATCACGCGCGCCTGCTCACCAGCGCACCGAGCCGGAAAGGGTGACGCCCCACGTGCGGTAGGAGTGGTTGTCCACCGAGCCGTAGGCCACCACGCCGAGAGGAAGAGAGCCCAGAACGGTCCCGTTCAGGTAGACCGACCCCGTGTTGGTGGAGATGTCGTCGAAATTGCCCGACTGCATGAAGGAGAACTCGTACCGGGCCCCGTAATCGATCGAGCCCCGCTCGGAGTAACCCGCCGCCGTCACCCCCGCCGCGTGCCGCACGCTCTGAAGGGGCGTGAAATAGCTCGTCGAGGTCTTCGAGAAGTCGGACCAGGTGAGGCCGTAGTCGATCGCCAGGCGCGGTTGCGCGCGCCGGAAGCGGTACGCCACATTGCCACCCAGGCTCGTGCGGGCGTTGTCGTCGGTGTAGAAGGACCTCCCGAGCGTGCCGCTCGCGGTGACGCGGGCGTTGGGGTCCCAGCGAAGTCCCAGGTCGGTGTTCGTCACGCCGCCGGGAACGAGGACGCGCGCGCCCGTGCCCGCATCCGTGGTCTTGATCGCGATGAAGTCGCGCGTCGCGCCGACGCTGGGCGAGAGCCGGCCCAAGTATCCCCACAGACGCGCGTTGAATCCAACGAAGTCCTTGTCGCTTCCGAGCGGGAAGAGCACGGTTCCATTGCGCGTCTCGAAGCGTTGATAGGCGACCCCGGCGGAAGCCTGCACCGGGTAGCAGCGCAAGAGACTCAGGTCGCCGCGGAACGCGGTGCTCCGGAGGTCGTAGTTCAGGGTCGTGTCCGTGGGGAGTCCCGGGTTGATCTCCCAGAGGTGGAGGCGCGAGACACGCGCCGCCAGGCCGACCGAGCGGGACAGGGTGGTCCGGCTGTCCACGAACTCCCCGACGGTCTCGAGCCGAAACGCGGTCGAATCGGAGGTGATCTGCCGCTCTCGGGAGGCGATCCAGCCGGCGCCGCCCGTGGGCCGGAGGGCGACCCGCACCGCGGTGCGCTCCTCCTCGAGTCCTTCCTTGTCCGCGCCGTGCGCGGCCGCGCGCTCCGCGAAGGCGTCCGAGGCGGTCGGCGCGCCGCGCCAGCGCGCCACGGTCGCGAGTCCCAGCCAGGCGTCGCCATTTCGGGAATCCGCGGCGATCACCCGCCGGAACTCGGCCGAAGCGCCCGCCAGGTCGCCATCCCAGGAGAGCGCCCGCGCGTATCCAATCCTAGCGTCGAGATCGGTCGAGTCCTGCGCGATGGCGCGACGGAATTCGGGTATCGCAGCCTTGCTGTGGCCCGACCAGGCGAGCGCCCGCGCGTAGCCCGCGCGGTCGAAGGCGTCGTCGGGATATCGGGCGAGGAGGGTGCGGTACGTTGCGACGGATTCGTCGAAGTGCCTCGACCAGGCGAGCACGCGCGCGAGGAGCGAGAGGAGCTCCTTGTTCTCGGGGTCCCCCTTCAGGGCGCGGCGGAGCGTGGAGGCCGCGTGATCGAAGTCCTTGCGGTCGCTGGCCGCGCGCGCGGCGCGGAGCGCCTCGTCCGATTTGGACGAGGTGCCCTGTGCGGATGCGGCGGCGGCGAGGACCAGGCAGAGGAACAGCACGCCGAGGAGCGACGGGATGAAGCCGCGCCTTCTAGGGTCGTCCGGCGTCGGTACTTGTTGGGTATCGCTGGTCACGGGCTTCCATTCCCTCGAATGCTTCCTGGACAAATCGGGCGGATTCCTTGATCCGTTCCGAAATGATCGGCATGTCCCAACCACTCCATGAATAGGACGTGGTCTCCGGTTCGGTAATTCTAATCGCTTGCCCCGCAGAGGCTTGGGTCGTGCCCGGGGGG